>JANKMX010000064.1 GCA_024649995.1 Gudongella sp.
ATGACCTGGTGCTTTTTGGTTTCGTGTACAGGACTATCACCTTGTCTCGTGAAGCTTCCCAGCTTTCTTCAACTACCAAATCGCACATCCTTTGTCATGTCCTCAACCCCATACAAGTATGGTTTGGGCTCTTTCCCGTTCGCTCGCCGCTACTTAGGAAATCGAATATTTTCTTTCTCTTCCTCAGGGTACTTAGATGTTTCAGTTCCCCTGGTCTTCCCCTCATAACTTATTTTATTGGGTTATGAGTGCTTGAGGGTTGCTCAAGCGGGTTTCCCCATTCGGAAATCTCCGGATCGATGTCTATTTGCGACTCCCCGAAGCATATCGGTGCTTATCCCGTCCTTCATCGGCTCTTGGTGCCAAGGCATTCGCCCTATGCTCTTAATAACTTGACCTATTTCATGTTTATTGATGTTTGTTCTATTTGTAGTTTTCAATGTTCAGTGTGTAGTGCCCTAAGCACTACTCTGGTGGAGATGAGGAGAGTCGAACTCCTGACCCCCTGCTTGCAAGGCAGGTGCTCTCCCAACTGAGCTACACCCCCACGATTATTTGTTTAATTGGTTATGTCCATTGCCTATGTCTGATTTGCCATTTTCTCTGGGCTCAGTTGGCAACTGAGATACTATGACCTAACAGCAATCTTTGATTGCCTTGTAGGTCAGGTGCCGGCAAGTCCAAATCTTTGATTTGGCTAACGATACGGCCACCCCCGGGATAATTAACAGCTAACAATTAACAGTGAACAATTTGTTCAAGGGTCAGTTTGCTTCTGACTTGCTAGAGTAATTTTAATTCACAGTTCACAGTTCTCAATTCACAGTTAAGATTCTTCGCTTTCGCTCAGATACCCTCTCAATTGTGGCTTGCTTGTGCCCGGCGATAGAATTTCCCAAAATCTTTGATTTTGTGGCAATTCATCGATAGGGTATGATTTGTGCATTGTGAATTTGTTATATATATTCCGGTAGGAATATATATAACAAACAGTGTGAGAACTCCAAATATTCTTCCTTAGAAAGGAGGTGATCCAGCCGCACCTTCCGATACGGCTACCTTGTTACGACTTCACCCCAGTCATCGCCCCTACCTTCGACAGCTGCCTCCATTACTGGTTAGCTCACTGGCTTCGGGTATTGACAACTCCCATGGTGTGACGGGCGGTGTGTACAAGACCCGGGAACGCATTCACCGCGACATTCTGATCCGCGATTACTAGCAACTCCGACTTCATGCAGGCGAGTTGCAGCCTGCAATCCGAACTGGGATCGGCTTTTAGAGATTTGCTTGCCATCGCTGGGTTGCTCCTCGTTGTACCGACCATTGTAGCACGTGTGTAGCCCAGGGCATAAAGGGCATGATGATTTGACGTCATCCCCACCTTCCTCCGATTTGTCATCGGCAGTCTCTCTAGAGTGCCCAACTTAATGATGGCAACTAGAAACAGGGGTTGCGCTCGTTGCGGGACTTAACCCAACATCTCACGACACGAGCTGACGACAACCATGCACCACCTGTGTCCACTGTACCCGAAGGTAAGGCACCATCTCTGGCGCGGTCAGTGGCATGTCAAGCCCTGGTAAGGTTCTTCGCGTTGCTTCGAATTAAACCACATGCTCCGCTGCTTGTGCGGGTCCCCGTCAATTCCTTTGAGTTTCATACTTGCGTACGTACTCCCCAGGCGGAGTGCTTAATGCGTTAGCTGCGGCACCGAGGTTTGACCCCCAACACCTAGCACTCATCGTTTACGGCGTGGACTACCAGGGTATCTAATCCTGTTTGCTCCCCACGCTTTCGTTCCTCAGCGTCAGTATAAGTCCAGAAAGTCGCCTTCGCCACTGGTATTCCTCCTAATATCTACGCATTTCACCGCTACACTAGGAATTCCACTTTCCTCTCCTTAACTCAAGTCTGACAGTTTCAAATGCTTACAATGGTTGAGCCATTGCCTTTCACATCTGACTTATCAGACCGCCTGCGAACCCTTTACGCCCAATAATTCCGGACAACGCTCGCCCCCTACGTATTACCGCGGCTGCTGGCACGTAGTTAGCCGGGGCTTCCTCCTTGGGTACCGTCATTATCTTCCCCAAGGACAGAATTTTACGACCCGAAGGCCTTCATCATTCACGCGGCGTCGCTGCATCAGAGTTTCCTCCATTGTGCAATATTCCCCACTGCTGCCTCCCGTAGGAGTCTGGACCGTGTCTCAGTTCCAGTGTGGCCGTTCACCCTCTCAGGCCGGCTACCTATCGTCGCCTTGGTGAGCCGTTACCTCACCAACTAGCTAATAGGACGCGAGACCATCTTTCACCGCTTTACGCTTTAACTTATTCCCCATGCGAGGTTAAAGTGTCATAAGGTATTAATCCCAGTTTCCCGAGGCTATCCCTTTGTGAAAGGCAGGTTTCTCACGCGTTACTCACCCGTCCGCCGCTAAGATGATCAAGAAATCCATCCGAAAATTTCATTCGAAATCACTTCGCTCGACTTGCATGTGTTAGGCACGCCGCCAGCGTTCGTCCTGAGCCAGGATCAAACTCTCATTTAAAAGTTTGATGTTAGCTCATTATTTGTTGTTTAAAAAATTGAATCTTTGGTTTATTCAAAGTTCTCACTGCTGTTTAGTTATCTAGGTTCATTGTCGCGCTCTCTTGAGGCGACTTGATTAGTATACCATGTATACCAATCCTGTGTCAACATCTTTTCTGAAGTTTTTTATGTCGTTTCCTCGGTGATCCTCTGAAAAGAGACAACTTATCCATGATACACCCTAATGGATATCATGTCAAGGATAATGATGAAATTAAAATTGATTTTCTATCCTTTGGAAGACTCCCTCCCATGATAGCTTGTCTATTTCACTTTTGAAGGGTGCAAAACTATTATACCCGTCATTATGGATATTAATCTGTTTATCCAATGTTTTTTTCAAATTAAATACAAACTGGTTGTAATCCTCATGCAAAGGTGTGTCTATATCAATCATTCTGGGCAATTTTACAAATTGAACAAGCCCTGATGATGTTAACCTCTCTCCCATGTAGCCCCTGAGTCCTGGGATATCCGTTGTCACCACCATAAGACCACAGGCCAAGGCCTCCATTATGACAAGTGGAAGGCCCTCGTAGTATGAGGGCAGTACAAAGATGTCCGACTCCCTGAAGATAGCCGCAAGCTCATCCTGGTTTACAGCTCCTGTAAACCTGACCCCCAGCTCCCTTCCCCTTCGTATTATACCGTCCCTTTCCTCACCCTCACCGCTGCCAACTATTGTAAGCTCCACGGCATATGATTGTTTAAGGTGCTCATAGGCTTCAAGAAGAGGTAAAAGCCCCTTTGCATAGCTGAGCTTGCCGGCATAGACCAGCTTGGTTTCCTCTGGGTTCTCTTGCCTTGGTCCAGGATGGAATAACTTCTCATCGTAGCCTCCACCGGAAATATGGATTTTCCCGATGGGTACATCGTACAGTCTTTCAATCGCAGCCATCTGGTCAACGGTCAGGGCAAAAATCCCATCAAGCTTCTGGATTCCAGGTATCACTTTTTCTGCAAGCCATGGTACCCTGTGTAGCTGTCTGATATCTGTTCCATGGCAAATGCCAAATACAGGGATGTCTCCTGCCAGGGTTGCCACAATTGATGTGGCCAGCCATAGATGATTGGAAAGGATTACATCAGGTTGGAAATCCTCAAGGGCTTTTCTCAATCCTTCAGCAAATTTCGGCTCCCATCTTGCTATGTCCTCCTTGGTCATATCCTTATAGATGCTGCTTGTGTATGGCATCTTGTCACTCATCCCCATTATGGGAAATGGAATTTCAGGTGTATTGAAATGGACCATGTCTGAGTATTCCAGGGTGGGGTTATCATATTCCAGACCTTCCTGGACAGCTCCCAAAAGGCCCTGCCTGTGTCCCTTCTTGTGGGCTTCTCTTATCAAGGCCTTGAGATATGTTCCGCTACCGGTCATTCCCGGGTATTGGCTTGTTATGTGCAATATCTTCATATACTACCTCCATGTATAAAAAGAGACCCGCATCCTAGTGGGTCTCTTAAGCATATCTTCCATTTGTTGTTTGTTGGTATTTTCAAGCTTACATATTAGTATAGCTTTGCTCCTGCCGGAATATGTGGGTCAACCATCAGAAGGTTCAGTCTTTCCTCGCCTTCTTCCTCATGGATGGCACTTATGACCATACCGTGTGAATCAACTCCCATCATCTTCCTTGGTGGAAGGTTCGTGATTGCTATCAGCGTCTTTCCAATAAGGTCTTCTGGCTTGTAATACTCACTGATACCGCTTAGAATCACCCTTTCAGTGTCTGAACCATCATCCAGAATAAACTTCAATAGCTTCTTGCTCTTGGGAACTTCTTCGCAATCTATGACCTTTACAGCACGGAAGTCTGATTTACTGAAGGTTTCAAAGTCCACTATTTCCTCAAACAGTGGCTCGACCTTCACCTTGGAAAAATCTATCTCTTCTGCAGCTTCAGTCTCTTCCACTGGATTTTCCACTACCTTCGAAGCTTCTTCTCCAGCCAGTGGCTTCATGGTTGGGAACAGCAATATGTCCCTTATGCTTGGCTGGTTCGTCAGCAGGATTATCATCCTGTCTATTCCTATTCCAAGACCACCTGTTGGAGGCAATCCAACCTCTATTGCATTTATGAAGTCAGTATCCATTGGATGGGCTTCATCATCACCATGCTCCTTCTGCTTAACCTGCTCTTCAAACCTTTCCTTCTGGTCGATTGGATCGTTCAACTCGGAAAATGCGTTAGCAAGCTCCCATGTGTTTATGAAGGCTTCAAATCTATTTGTGATTCTTGGATCATCGGGATTTCTTTTTGCCAATGGTGAAATTTCAACCGGGTGACCTGTTATGAATGTTGGCTGAATAAGATGACTTTCACAGAATTCTTCGAACATTTCAGAGATGATATGTCCTCTTGTCATGTTGATGTCAACATCCAGTCCCTTTGCCTTGGCAATTTCCCTAGCCTCTTCGTCAGTTTCAATTTTGGAGAAGTCAACCCCAACGAATTCCTTCACGGCATCTGCCATGTCCATCCTGATCCATGGTGGTGAAAGATCTATTTCAGTTCCCTGATAATTAATCTTTGTTGTACCCAATGCCTTCTCAGCAACAAAGGCAAACAGGTTCTCAGTGAGCCTCATCATTTCCTCATAGTCAACGTATGCCTGGTAAAGCTCGATACTGGTAAATTCAGGGTTATGTTTTGGACTCATCCCTTCATTCCTGAACATCCTGCCCATTTCATAAACCTTCTCGAAGCCACCTACAATAAGTCTCTTGAGGTAGAGCTCATTAGCAATTCTCAAGTACATGTCAACATCAAGTGTGTTGTGGTGTGTTTCAAATGGTCTGGCATTTGCTCCACCAGCAATGGTGCTGAGGATTGGAGTTTCAACTTCAAGGAATCCCCTGTCGTCAAGGTACTCCCTGACAGCCTTTATAATCTTGGTTCTAAGTATAAATGTATCCTTTACCTCCGGATTTACAATCAGGTCAACATATCTTTGTCTGTATCTAAGGTCCTGATCCTTCAGACCATGGAACTTCTCTGGTAGTATCTGAAGTGATTTGGTAAGAAGAACTATTTCAGTTGCCCTTACTGATATCTCCCCTGTCTTGGTCTTGAATATTGTGCCCTTGGCACCGATTATATCTCCAAGGTCCAGGTATGACAGGTCTTCGTACTCTTCCTCGCCAATCAGGTCCTGCTTCGCAAACACCTGGATCCTACCTTCGCTGTCCTGTAGATCTATAAAGCTTACCTTGCCGTGTCCCCTTCTGGACATGATTCTTCCTGCCACTGATACTTCCTTGCCCTCCAGCTCCTCAAAGCCATCCTTTATCTGGGTGCTGTAATGACTGTAATCATACTTCTCTATGAGAAAGGGATTCTTGCCTTTTTCAATAAGCTTAGCCAATTTCTCTCTTCTTATCTGCAGCATTTCATTTAAGCTTTGTTCACCTGTTTGCATATTATACCTCCTTGAATTTATCGGTCGATCTTCTGGATCTGGTATTTTATAATTCCATCAGGTACCTGCACATCTACAACATCTCCAGCCTTGCTTCCCAGAAGTGCCTTTCCAACCGGTGATTCGTTTGATATCTTACCTTCGTATGGATTCGCCTCCGCTGAACCTACAATGGTGTATTCCATCTCCTCGTCGTATTCAACATCAAGAACAACAACCTTGGAGCCTATGCCAACGATTTCAGTTGAGATCTCCTCGTCCTCAATCATCTTAGCATTCCTAAGGATTCCCTCAATCTTTGCTATTCTCTCTTCCAACTTGGCTTGCTCGTTCTTAGCCTGGTCGTACTCTGAGTTCTCACTGATATCTCCAAAGTCAAGTGCAGTTCTGATTCTTTCAGCTATCTCTTTTCTCTTTACGATTTTCGATTCTTCCAGTTCTCTCTCCAGCTTAGCCAATCCCTCACGGGTTAAAAAAACATCCTTCTCTGCCATTAAACTCTCTCCTTTAATAAATATAAAAATAAGGGTCTCCCCTTTTCTTCCCAAAAAATATGCCGTTTCAATCCTACAAATTACAACTTTTCCCTTATTGTATGCAACATATTATATGCATATAAAGCACTGTTGTCAAGTGTTATAGCCCACTATGGGTATTATGCTCCTGTAACAGATGCTCCGTGTACTCCACAAGCAGCTTTACTATACTGTCCTTGTCCACCATTGTATTGATCTTATTCTTGATTTCGTTGGAGTTTCTCATGCCTTTAATGTACCAGGCAAGCTGTTTTCGCATTTCTCTTACTCCAATTCGCTCTCCCTTTATGTCGCAGACCATGTTCATGTGTCTTATGCTGGTTTCAAGTATCTCCTGGGTGGATGGCCCTTCCGGTTTCTCTCCATTTATAAGCTGGTTGATCTGTCTGAATATCCAAGGGTTTCCCATGGCACCCCTTCCGATTGCAACGCCGTCGCAACCGGTCCTGTCCATCATGTCAAGAGCATCCTGGGGAGTAAAGATATCACCGTTTCCTATGACGGGTATATCAACTGCCTCCTTGACCTTTCCAATGTAATCCCAATCTGCCTTTCCTGAATAGAACATGTCTCTTGTCCTTGCATGTACAGTTATTGCTGCAGCACCAGATGCCTCTGCAATCTTGGCTATTTCGACTCCATTGACCGAGTTTTCATCCCAGCCCTTTCTGATCTTAACGGTGACTGGCTTGTTTGAAGCTCCAGCAACACCTCTGATAACCCTTTCTGCAAGCCTTGGATCCTTCATAAGCGCGCTTCCGTCTCCATTTTTCACTATTTTGGGAGCAGGACACCCCATGTTGATGTCTATTATGTCTATATCTTGCCTTCCATTTAGCTTGTTTGTAACAACATTCTCCATAATCTCCGGTTCAGAGCCGAATATCTGCAAGGCTACTGGTCTTTCCCTGGGATCTATCTCTGTCAGGCTATCTGTCTTCCTGTCATTGTAGTACATACCCTTGGCGCTGACCATCTCTGTCACCGTAAGTCCCACTCCCATTTCCTTGCAGATAATTCTGAAGGCCAGGTCCGTAACTCCTGCCATGGGAGCCAGCATCAGCTTGTTCTCAATATTAAAGTTTCCTATCTTCATGGTTCACCTCTCGTAAAGAAACAGTAAGTAGAACATCCCTACTTACTGTTTCTGTCATATATGATTCTTAATCCTTCCAATGTTAGATACTTGTCGTTGTACTGAATATGTTTGCTCTCTCCTGCAATCAATGTGGAGAAGCCTCCTGTAGCAACAACCTTCACCTCATCCATGGTATGGTTCATCTCCTTGACCATTCTTTCGATAAGGAAATCCACCATACCAGTGAAGCCGTAAACAAGTCCGGACTGAATACTACCGATGGTGGTCTTTGAAATCACCTTGTCTGGCTTAATTATTTCAACCTTGGGAAGCTTTGCAGTCCTAAGGAAAAGTGCCTCTGATGCTATCTTGATTCCCGGTGTGATTATCCCACCCAGATACTCTCCTTCCTTGTTAACGAAACAGAAGGTTATGGCAGTACCAAAGTCCACGATTATTACCGGCCCACCATATTTCTCATAGGCGGCAACGGCGTTTACAATCCTGTCTGCACCGACTTCCTTGGGGTTGTCATACTTTATGTTCATACCTGTCTTTACTCCAGGACCTATGACGATTGGATCCTTACCGAAGTATCTCTTGCTCATTGCAGGTAGGGTATGCATCAAGGTAGGCACAACAGACGATATTATTATGTCATCCACATTGTTTGAATCTATCCCGTGATACTTGAACATCTGATCAAAAAGAAGACCGTACTCATCGGAGGTCTTTTCCTTGTCAGTGGATATCCTCCAGTCATAGACAAGCTTGTCTCCTTCGTATGCTCCAAAGACGATATTCGTATTTCCTACATCTATTACCAATAACATGGGTTCACCCTCTATCTTCTTCTTTTTACCGCACTTACAACACTTGTAACTATTATTATTGCAATTATTGACTCAGGTATACCATTGGTTATTCCTATTCCTACTATTACCCTTCTTGCAAGGTCAACATCCTGGCCCAAGGCCTCCACAAACCTTTCACCGAACAGAACATATATCATGGTGAGAACTCCCACAGTGTTGGTCATGGTTCCCACAACAGCCGCAATCACCGTATCCAGTGCCTTGCCCTTAAGTTTTGTTGCAGTCAGGTAGACCATTCCAATGGTGAGGATCAGCAGTCCCACGTTCATAAGTAAAGGCCAAATGCTGGTGTACTCCATTATGCTTAGGTAGATTCCCCTTGAAAGGTATACAATTATGGCTGCCCAAATTAGGTAGAGCATTCCCATTGTTCCCCTTGTACCCAGCTTGTTAAGGCCCTTGTAGGTATAGTAGGCAGTTATTCCTATCAATATCCTAGGCAGTACTGAAACCAATGGATTCAGAAATACAAAGCTCACTGGCGTCGGTGCGGTTATTGCCTGGTAAATGCTGAACATACCAAATATGAGCCCTACAAATGCTCCCACAATGGGACCTTCGACAATTGCCCCGATTATTACCGGTATGTGCATTATGGTTGCCCTTGTGGGTCCCACTGGAATAAATCCCAAGGGGGTCATCCCCAGAACAACTGAGATTGCACCCAGCACTCCAATGATTGTCAGCTTCCTGATGTCAAAACGATTTCCATTTTTCATTATTATCCCTCCGCTCTGGTTCCTCTGGATACCAGTCGATTCAATAAGTTAATATTCCCACAGTCCGACTCCAAATTGCTGGATGCCGGCTTTTCAACAGTAACATTATATAGGTTGACCCCATTAATTACAATACTTTTTCTGTTATTTCACGGGCCGATTTAATATTTCTGTAGGAATCTGAAGACCCTATAGCATTGATTACAGCCTTTTCCACAGCCTCTGCACCCATCATTGCTACAAGATTCAGATCAGCCTGAACCCTGTTTGTTCCCATTACAAAAATGGTATCTCCATCGACGGCTGTATGGACCGGATTTATGGCCCTTGCCAGGCCATTGTGGGCAGTCTGGGCCACCTTGTTGCCCTCTGCCTTAGTTAGTATTGCGTTTGTTGCTACCACCCCTATGGTGGTATTGGTGTTTGCAAACTGGATCTTGTCAGTGGAGTCCTTCATAATGGACTCCGTGGAAAGAAGCTTATTGTTATTGTAGTCATAGACACCTGCTATTTGGACATCCTTTTCAAAAATATCCCCGAAGCTGTTAACTGTGATCATGGCACTTACAACAAGGTCTCCAGCCCTAACCGTTGCACTTCCCAATCCGGATTTCATTGAGCTTTCAGGTCCCAATATCTTTCCGACAGTTGCTCCCATTCCACAGCCTACACAGCCCTGTGCCTTCTCCTCTGTGCTGGCATTCTTCGCTGCGATATATCCCATGGCCTTGTCTGGTCTAATCTTGTGATCTCCAATAAGAAGGTCGAAAATAACAGCTGATGCCACTATGGGTACCCTTGTAACCCCAACATCAAAGCCGACGCCCTTCTCCTCCAGATAGTCCATTACGCCGGATGCAGCCTCAAGGCCAAAGGCAGAGCCTCCTGCCATTACAACTGCATGGACCCTGTCCACCAGCTTTTCAGCCTTAAACAGGTCAGTCTCACGGGTGCCTGGAGCAGAGCCCCTTACATCCACACCTCCTGTTGCTCCCTCCTCACATATGACCACCGTACAGCCTGTCATGGCCTCCTCTGAGGATGCGTGTCCAACCTTTATTCCTTCAACATCTGTAATATATCCTGGATACATATCTTTCCTCCCGAATTTTGGTAGGTAATTATTACCCTAATGTTGCAAAAAACAAACAAACTCACCCCCTTGCGAGGATGAGTTCAAGTTTTCTAACCGAAGAACATCAGGAGCATTCCAGCTGCAATGGCTGATCCGATTACTCCAGCTACGTTTGGTCCCATTGCATGCATAAGAAGGAAGTTCTTTGGATTGGCTTCCTGCCCAACCTTTTGAGATACTCTTGCAGCCATTGGTACCGCAGAAACACCTGCTGATCCTATCAGTGGGTTCACCTTTCCCCCTGAGGTCTTGTACATGATCTTTCCGAAGATTACTCCAACCGCTGTTCCTATTGCAAATGCAACCAGTCCCAACACGATGATGCTTACAGTCTGGAAGTTCATGAAGTTTTCCGCACTTGCAGTTGCTCCAACGGTCACTCCCAGGAATATTGTTACTATATTTATCAGTTCGTTTTGTGCAGTCTTTGAAAGTCTGTCCGTAAGCCCTGTTTCCCTGAACAGGTTACCGATCATCAAAAGTCCAACAAGTGGTGAGGCTGATGGCAATATCAACACAACAAGTACTGTAACAATAATTGGGAATAATATCTTTTCTCTCTTGGATACAGGTCTTAACTGCTCCATCACTACGGCTCTCTCTTCTTTTGTTGTCAATGCCTTCATTATTGGAGGCTGAATTATTGGCACCAATGCCATATAAGAATATGCAGCTACGGCTATTGGTCCAAGTAGGTGTGGTGCCAGCTGACTTGTAAGATACAAGGCAGTCGGTCCGTCAGCTCCCCCTATGATTCCTATACTTGCTGCCTCTGGTCCTGTAAAGCCTAAAAGGATTGCTCCTATGAAGGTTGCAAAGATTCCAAACTGTGCTGCTGCTCCCAGCAGTACGGATTTGGGGTTTGCAATCAGAGGACCAAAGTCCGTCATGGCTCCTACTCCCATGAATATCAATGGTGGGTAGATTCCTAGCTTAACTCCTTGATATAAGTAGTATAAAAGTCCACCGTATTCTTTTGTCTTGCTTACAAGCTCTCCTGTTGAGGCATCTCTAATTATTTCTACCACTGGCTCCTTCATCAGGTTTGCACCTGGCAGGTTGGCCAGCATCATTCCGAAGGCTATGGGAACCAGTAGAAGTGGTTCAAAGCCTTTTGCTATGGCTAGGTACAATAGCACAAAGGATATCAGGAGCATCACTGCGTGCCCGTATTCCATAAGGGCAAATCCTGTACTGTACCAAAAATCTGCAAATATTTCCATTAACATCTTCGTTCATCCTTTCTTGAAGGGTTTAGTCCAGGATTACCAGCTGATCTCCTGTGTTTACTGCGGAGCCTTCTGATGTAGCAAGCTTTGATACTACTCCGTCCTTTGGTGATAGTATCTCGTTCTCCATCTTCATTGCTTCAAGTATTAACAGTACGTCTCCTTCTTTCACTTCCTGGCCTTCTTTTACTAGGACTTTCCAGATGTTTCCTGGCATTGGAGCTTCCACTACCTCCTGGTCTGCTGATGCTGCCGCTGGTGCTGGCTTTGCTTCTGCCTTTGGTGCAGCCTTAGGTGCTGGTGCTGATGCCGCTGGTGCAGCTGGTGCCTTTGGAGTTGCCTTTGGTGCTGAGGATGCTGGTGCACCTACTTCCTCAACTTCTACTTCGTAGCTCTTACCGTTTACGGTTATGTTGAATTTTCTCATTATTTCTCCTCCGTTTTTAGGTTATTTAATATTCCTTTCCTTCGGGTATTTACTCGCAGTTCTTACCCTCTCAATGAATTCTTTTGAAATCACAGATTTCAAGGAATTCTATTGCCGGGCACGTGGCGATTCAAGTCCGATAAAAATCATGCGCTCATTTCCTACGTTGATTCCTATGCCGCTTCGCTTGGAGGAATCAGATCACTCCGAAAACTTCGCTGGATTTTTTAGTCGTTCTTTCATATGAACTGCTTTGTAAAGTACCACTCAGGAATTTAAAGTGTCGTATCTTTGATCATTTTGAACAATCCCTATGATTTTGGGTCGAGCTTTTGGGTCTGAGACCCTTCGACAAGCTCAGGGTGACAGGTACTTTCCCAATTATTCATTGCTCTTTTCATTGTGCATTGTGAATTGAGAATTGTTAATTATTACAGTCTTCCCATTATCTGTTCCTGCTTACCCATCTCTCTCCAGACTGTGGTAGCCTGAGGGGTTCTTCTTATGCTTGTTATATTTATCTCTGGTATGTCCACTCCGAGGCTGTTTACTATTGCAGCTGTTATTACTGCTATAAGCTCTTCTTCGTCTTCCTGGTCTTCTGTTGTGGCCATTACTGGCGCTTCCTTTTGGACTGGCTTTTCCTGTTTTACCGGAGCCGCTTTCTTAGTTTCCTTTTTCTCTGCTCCGAATGATTTCAGAAAAGTTATGGTCAAGGATATCAGTATCAGAACAACAAATACCACTGCCATACTGACAAGTGTAACAACCAGTGCTTCTCCCATCGTTACTTCGTTTCCCATGGTTTATCCTCCCTATACTGGCAGGTTGCCGTGTTTTTTACTTGGTCTGGTCTCTCTCTTTGTCTCCAACATGTCGAATGCGCTGATAAGTCTTGGTCTTGTCTGACTTGGCACAATTACATCATCCACAAATCCTCTTTGTGCTGCCGTGTATGGATTTGCAACTGTATCTCTGTACTCCTGAATCTTTTCTGCTCTTGTTGCAACTGGATCGTCTGAATCTGCAATTTCCTTCTTGAAAATTATGTTTGCAGCTCCGTCTGGTCCCATTACTGCTATTTCAGCATTTGGCCATGCGAATACCTGGTCTGCTCCAAGGTCCTTTGAGCACATTGCAAGGTATGCTCCTCCGTATGCCTTCCTAACTATCATTGTAACCTTTGGTACTGTAGCCTCTGAGTAGGCATATAGCATCTTGGCACCGTGTCTGATGATTCCTCCGTGCTCTTGTGCAACTCCTGGAAGGAATCCTGGTACATCCACAAGGTTAAGAAGTGGTATGTTGAATGCATCGCAGGTTCTTATGAATCTTCCAGCCTTGTCCGATGCATTTATGTCAAGACATCCTGCTAGGATTCTTGGCTGATTTGCAACAACTCCAACAGTTTTTCCGTTAAGTCTGATGTAGCCTGTTATGATATTCTGTGCATATAGCGGCTGTACCTCAAAGAAGTGGCCCTTGTCTGCTATAAGCTCTATTACATGCTTCATGTCGTATGGTTTGTTTGGATTTTCTGGAACTATCTCATTAAGCTCCTCATCCACTCTGTTTATGTCATCTTCCATTTCGTATACCGGTGGCTGCTCCAGGTTGTTTGATGGCAGGAAGCTTAAAAGCTCCTTGATTCTGTCTATTGACTCCTGCTCCGTCTTGTCCATGAAGTGGGCAACTCCACTCTTCTTGTTGTGGGTTCCTGCTCCTCCAAGAGCTTCCTGACTAACCTCTTCTCCAGTTACTGACTTGATAACCTGTGGTCCTGTGATGAACATCATACTTGTCTTGTCCGTCATGAATATGAAGTCTGTTATTGCCGGTGAATATACTGCTCCACCTGCACTTGGACCCATTATAGCGGATATCTGTGGAATAACCCCTGATGATATTGTATTCCTGTAGAATATTCTACCGTATCCTGACAGGGCATCAACTCCCTCCTGGATCCTTGCTCCACCTGAATCGTTAAAGCCTACGATAGGTGCTCCCATCTTTAGGGCCATGTCCTGAACCTTGTTGATCTTGCTTGCGTGCATTTCTCCAAGGGATCCACCTATTACAGTGAAATCCTGGGCATATACAAAGACCAATCTTCCGTCTACCAAGCCATAGCCGGTAACTACTCCGTCTGCCTCTGCGTGCACCTTCTCCATACCGAAGTTTTTGGCTCTATGTTTTACAAAGGCATCAAGCTCAACGAAGCTTCCCTCGTCGTACAGGTAGTCGATTCTCTCTCTGGCAGTCATTTTCCCTGAGCTATGCTGCTTCTCTATTCTTTTCTCTCCGCCTCCAAGCTCAATTTTCCTTTTGGCCTTGAGAAGTTCTTGAATCTTATCGCTCATTTTTACCCTCCTAATGTACTTAATCTCTTTCGCTGATTTCTATAAGAACGCCGGATGTGGATTTAGGATGAAGAAAAGCTATTCTAGCTCCGCCTGCTCCGTATCTAGGCTTCTCATCAATTAGTCTTACTCCCTTTTCCTGAAGATCCTTTATGGCTTCCTCAATGTTGTCAACCTTAAATGCTATGTGCTGGACTCCTTCGCCCTTCTTCTCAATGAATCTGGCGATAGGTCCATCTTCAGTTGTGGACTCAAGAAGCTCCACCTCTGAATCCCCTACAGGTAAAAATGCAACTCTAACCTTCTGCTCCTCTACTTCTTCCTTGCTTGTGCATTTGATTCCCATTACATCTTCATAGAACTTCAGTGTCTCATCAAGATTCTTCACTGCTATTCCAATGTGATCGATTTTTGTTACCACGGAATTTCCTCCTCTTTTTTCTACTCCCTTATGAGGGAAATTATCTTTTCCTTAGCGGTGTATGGATCCTGGACTCTCTTTTCCACCTGGTGGGAAAGCTCCTCCAGAAGATCTCCTTCAAGAGCCTTTTGCATAATCATCTTCAAAAGCTCTTCCTCCACAAGCTGAACTATCTCAACCTTAAGGTTCCTTCTTCTTCGCTCGTGAAGCTTTCCGGTCTCCTTCAGGTAATTTTCATGATCCCTGACCTTTTGAAGTAAAACATCAATATCCTCGTTCTTAATGGCGGATACCTTTTCCACCGGTGGTCTGTAATCACTTTTTTCATTCAGGTCAAGATTCATCTCAATTTCAAGCTTTGTCTTGTCAGCCCCGTCAAGGTCTGACTTGTTTATTGCAAATACATCTGCAATTTCCATTATCCCTGCCTTGATAGCCTGTATGTCATCTCCCATATTGGGAATCATGACCATAAGCACGGTGTCTGCCATCTTGACAATATCAACCTCTGACTGACCTACTCCCACAGTCTCTATGAAGATATAGTCACAGCCATATATGTCAAGTGCCTTAACCGCTCCCCAGGTTGCCTTTGAAATTCCACCCAGATATCCTCTTGTACCCATGCTCCTTATGAAAACATCCTTGTCCAGGGCAAGATCAGACATCCTTATCCTGTCTCCAAGTATTGCTCCTCCACTGAAGGGGCTTGTGGGGTCCACTGCAAGAATTCCTACCTTCTTGCCCTCTGCCCTAAGCTCCTTTGTAAGTCTGTCTGTCAGTGTTGATTTACCACTTCCCGGAGAACCGGTAACTCCAATTACATAGGCGTTACCGGTCTTGTGATATTGTCTTTTAATAATATCCACAGCCTTTTCATCGTTGTTCTCAAGGAGGGATATAAGGCGTGCACAGGCTCTTTTGTCACCTTGAAGCAGCCTCTCTTCAATATTCAATTAACACACCACCTATTATTTCTTAATGTTTTCCTTAATGAATGCTATTACTTCCTTGGTTGGTGTTCCAGGTGTAAATATTCCCTCAACCCCGGCTTCCTTAAGCCCAGGTATGTCGTCCTCTGGGATTACTCCTCCTCCAAGTACAAGCACATCCTCAATGCCCTCTTCCTTAAGCAGTCTTACAACCTTTGGAAACAGGTGATTGTGTGCTCCGGAAAGAATGCTCATTGCCACCACGTCAACATCCTCCTGAACTGCAGCAGCCACTATTTGCTCCGGTGTCTGTCTGAGTCCTGTATAAATAACTTCCATTCCCGCATCTCTCAATGCTCTGGCTATAACCTTTGCTCCTCTATCGTGTCCATCCAGACCTGGCTTTGCCACAAGTACTCTAATGGGTTTATCC
>JANKMX010000065.1 GCA_024649995.1 Gudongella sp.
GCTCATCTGGATGATTTATTCAAAAATCTCTTCTTGACATATTACCAGATTGCTTATCGTAAACTTTAGTATATATACCCTTAATTCCATCCATAACGCAATAAAGGGGCCCTCCGGCCCCTTATTGACTATGCTTAATACGAATAGGAAATTTCTACTTTTTTGTATCATGCATGTATCAAGAATTCTCCGTGTATGAGTATCTAAAAAGTTTACTCAATGCATCTTCAGATACTTTTTTTATTTGAATTCACTAAGGACTCTTACAGACTCATCGATATACTGGTCAGCTAGGGCTAGGATTCCATCATCCACAATCATATCGTTGTCCCTTATTGCTATCCTGTATTCACCAATCATGCTTGATGTGACATAACCGTCATTGGCTGCTGTGCTTTCGTAGGACTTGTAAACATTATCCATTATCTCTCCACTGTCATAGGCTGCGATAGGGGTATTTGGAAGCCCCTTGTAGTATGCGGTTAACCTGTTTTCATAAAGCTCAAGCAGCTCTTCCTGTCTAGGTCCGGAAATGTACCTGTTCAGGTAATTCTCAATCCCCAAAACTCTTTCTGCAAGCTCATCAAAGGTTATTGTCAGGGCTCCGTCTGTGAATGGGGGTTCATCTGATTCGATTGCCATGATGTCAATGTATTCCTTCCACTCATCGGTTACCTTTTCCTGGTACTCCTTAAGGCTTGAATAATCTATTACCGTCTCAACCTGTCCTTCTCTGCTTATGAGCTTGTAATGGTTGTCGTATGCATTCTGAACTGTTGCTTTAAGATCCAAGTCATCAATCTCTGCAATCATATCAGGAGACAGGCTGAAATCGTCACCAAACAGCTCCATAAGCTCATCTTCTGCATCAAATTCAGCTATGTTTCTGTTTACTACATCAATCTCCTTCTTAAGTGCATTCTCAAGATTGTCAAGCATATAGTTCCCTTCCAATTCTCCTAGAACCGGCAGGTTTTCATACATAAATTGCTTGATGTTTTCAACGGAGGCTTCTCCTTCCTCAACAATTGTTCTGAACTCCTCCATTATCATTTCCTTCTCGTCTTCCTCGGCTTCCTGAACTGGTTCCTCCTGCACTGGTGGTTCAGCTTCAGGCTCCTGAACTTCCTCTTCATTGTTTCCACAGGCTGCCAGAGCCATCACCATTACAAGAGATAGTAATATCAACATCCATTTTTTGTTCTTCATGTCTGCACCTCACTTTCATTAAAGGTTCCCTTAGAACCTATATACCCAATAAAACAGACCTCCCATATGGGAAGTCTTTACAATTCAATTACAATTAATGTGCACAGCCCTGAGAAATGTCCATTTCCTTAAGTTTCTTATCTATTGAAGCTATGACCTTCAGCTTGTCCTTGCTCCATTTTGGTTCATGCAAGAGGGACTTGTCTCCGTCACCTGTAATTCTGTGCACAACCATTTCCTCAGGCAGGATTGAAATTACTTGAGCTACCGTCTCCACATACTCCTCCATTGTAAATAGAGGAAAGGGCTTTTCCAAGAACATGGTATACAAGTCCGTATCCCTTTGTATGTAAAGTGAGTGAAGCTTTATCCCCCAGCTGCCATTCTTGCCTACATGCCTTGCAGACTGTATAATCATCTCCCTTGTTTCATATGGGAGTCCGAGTATCAGGTGGGTAACGACCCTGATATCCCTATCCTTCAATTGTTCAACCGCATTATCATAGGTCTCCAATGGATATCCCCGTCTGATTAGACTCGCCGTAGCCTCGTGTATGGTCTGGAGCCCAAGCTCAACCCAAAGGAAGGTTTTCTGATTAAGCTTTTCAAGATAATCCAATACCTCCTCCGGCAGACTATCCGGTCTTGTGGCAATTGCCAGACCAACTATCCCCGGTTGATCCAGTACTGGCTCAAAAACCTCCTTCAACCTCTCCACGGAGGCGTAGGTGTTTGTAAAGGATTGAAAATATGCTATATACTTATCAGTTCTCCATTTGTTCCCAAGGAGCCTGATCTGTTCATCAATCTGATCCTGTACCGAGCCAAGCCTTGATGCGAATTCTCCGGCACCCAACTCTCCACAGAAAATACATCCCCGGTCACCCTTGTGACCGTCTCTGTTTGGACAGCTGAAGCCTCCATCAATGGATAGCTTTGCTACCTTGCCACCAAAGGTTTTTCTCAAATATCCGCTAAGGTTATTGTATCTTTTACCATCATGCATTACTGTTCGTCCTCTCCCTTAAAAAGGAGTGCCAGGGCTTCCACCATCTTCTCTGTGACCTCCTGGGGCTTGTCCCATGCAGCTCCCTCTCCATAGGGATGGTTGTATAGGGCGTAAATTCCTCTGAACCCCTTTGAATACAATTCCTCATATCCTCTGGACAGGCTTCCGAATATACCAATCACTGGGATATGGTTCTTCTGGGCCATTTCCACTGTAGCCATCATTCCCCGGTGCATCCTTCTTGGGTTTCTCACTTCCTTGGACCCTACTATTACAAGGTCTGCCTCTTTTATTTCTTCATGGACCCCTGTCATCCTGACAAAGGAATCAATAAAGGACACTATTTCCGCCTTTAGGAAAGCCACAATACCGGCACCAGTTCCACCACCGGCTCCTGTTCCCTTTATCTTCTCAACATCAACTCCCGTGGCCTTTTCAACCTCCATGGCATAGTTTCTAAGGCCCCTGTCAAGGGATTGAATCATCAAGGGACTTGCTCCCTTTAGAGGTCCGTATCCGTAGGCTATCCCCCTGACCCCTGAATAGAGATCAGTATAGTCGGTAACAAGGGTAAATCTAGACTCCTTGAGTCTCTTATCCACATTGGTGTCGTCAATTTCCCTGATCCCATAGAGACCACTTCCATTTAGGGTTATTGATTCCCCCTCCCTGTTGAGGAATCTGTAGCCAAGTGCAGATAGCAGCCCCACTCCTCCGTCGTTTGTAGCCGAGCCGTAGGTAAAGATGTAGAAATCCCTCAAGCCTCTATCAAGGGCATTTTTTATCAAAAGTCCAGTTCCATAGGTTGTTGTAAGTAATGGATTCCTCTCGTCCTCCTGGAGTCTTTCAAGTCCTGATGCCTCCTTGAGGTCTATTACAACCTGGTCTCCTCCCATGATACCGTATCTTGCCGTGATTTTTCTGTACAGGGGATCCGTGGTTTCGGCTGTGACTATTTCTCCTCCAAAGGCAGAAACCTGAGCAAGGGAACTGTCTCCCCTAAGCAAAGGAAATCCACTTACCTTGGCCAAGGGGATGGAATCCCGCACTCCATTTTCGATGTGTTTAACTGTGTTCTCGGGATTAAGGACCTCTCCAAGGCCACAATGTGCAATAACAATCTTCATATTTCTCCCTGCTTTCTCATTTCTATATTTTTTATAAGTAGGTCGCATCTATATGACTAATGTTACCCTTAATATTGTCTTTTACACGGACAAAAAAAGCGGGGTCTCCCCCGCCCTTGGTCTACTTGAAGCTTTCCGCGAATCTCTTTCCAAAGTCCATGCACTCGTCCATGGCCTCGTCATTGGGATTCCACAATGCCTTTATTCCGTCCTGGGCAATTTCGAAGTTGGCTTCCTTCAATTTTCCCTCAAGAATCTCTATCGACTCTCCACTCCATCCATAGGAACCGAATGCTGCAGCCTTCTTGTTCTGGAATCCAAGTCCCTTAACCATCTCCATCAATCCGCCAACTGCGTGCTGTATGCTCTTGTTGACAGTTGATGAGCCTACAAGGATACCCTTTGATCTGAAGATTTCAGTGATTATATCATTCTTGTCAGTAATTGCTGCATTGAAAAGCTTAACTGTAACCTCTGGATCAGTCTTTCTTATTCCCTCCATGATTCCCTCTGCCATTCTTCTGGTTCCGTGCCACATTGAATCATAGATAATTGAAATCTGATTTTCCTGATAGTTATCCGCCCACTCCAGATATTTTTCAACAATCTGTGCAGGGTTATCCCTCCAGATTACACCATGGGAAGTTGCAATCATGCTTAGTGGAAGTTCAAAGCCAAGCACTTCGTTGATTTTCATTGTAACAAGCTTGCTGAATGGTGTAAGGATGTTGGCATAATACTTTATGCATTCTTCCCACAGCTCACACTGGTCAACCTTGTCATTGTAGAAGAACTCAGAAGCATAGTGCTGGCCGAATGCGTCGTTACTGAACAGTATGTTCTCGCCGCTCATGTAGGTCATCATGCTGTCTGGCCAGTGAAGCATCCTTGCCTCTACAAAGGTAAGGGTCGATTCTCCGATATCCAATGTATCCCCTGTCTTAACCTCAACAAAGTTCCAGTCCTCATGATAGTGCCCCTGGAGTATCTTCTTGCCATTTTTTGTACAATACACAGGAGTATTTGGAATTTCCTTTAGAAGCAGAGGAAGGGATCCACTATGGTCAACCTCTCCATGCTGGGCAATTATGTAGTCGATCTCATTAAGGTCGATTTCCTTTTTGAGATTGTCTACAAATTCCTTGGCGTAGGGAGCCCACACGGTGTCGATCAAAACTGTCTTCTCGTCTCTTACAAGGTATGAGTTATAGGATGAACCCTTGTTTGTGGAGTATTCATCACCGTGAAACTTTCTAAGCTCCCAGTCTATTTTCCCTACCCATTTTACCTTGTCCGTAATTTTAAAGCTCATTGAAAAACCCTCCTTTTTAATGTGTATATGTTAAACCCCACTTATTTGGGGTAAAAACCCAACTACAAATAACTAATTGAGGTGATAACTTGAAATCTATTGAAATAATGGTTCAGGAACATGAAAACATCCGTAGGATGCTTAAGGTTCTCAGGGAAATTTCCTACAGGATAATGACCAATGGCCACTATGACCTGGATGACCTTCCTGAAATAATTGATTTTGTAAGAAATTATGCCGATAAACTACATCACGGTAAGGAAGAGGATATCCTCTTTGAAGCCATGAATGCCCAAATCGAAAAGCTTGCAAAATCTGGTGCCATTACAGGAATGTATATCGAGCATGACCAGGGAAGGCTGTTCATTGCCAATCTTGAGTCAGGCTACAAGTCCTTCAAGGAAGGGAATGACCGTGCACGACTTGACATCATCGGAAATTCAATAGCCTACACAGACCTTCTTGACAGACATATCGAAAAGGAAAATACAGCCCTTTACAGATTTGCCGAAAACATGCTTCCTGATGAAATCAAAACAAAGGTTGATTCTGACTGTGACAAGGTTGAAAGTGAAGCTATCAACGCTGGTACACAGGCAAGATATCTCAACATGCTCCAGCTTATGGAGGACAAATATAAGCCTGAATAGAGCCCGAAAGGGCTTTATTCTATATCTTCAAGCCTCTCCATTTCAAGTACATGAATTCTTCTGTGTCCCTCAAGCCTTATGATTCCCTGATCTTGAAGCTGTCCCAGCTTCCTGCTCAGAGATTCCTGACTCATGCCAAGGTGTGAAGCCCAATCGCCCTTGGTCATCTGGAGCTGTACAAGTCCATCCTCTTCCATGTCCATTATGCTCCTTGCAATTCTTTTCTCCACTGATGACAGGCTTATATCCTCGACAAGGGTTTCTGCCTTCTCCAGCCTCTGGCTGAGCTCCTCCAGAATCTTCAGGGCAATTGAAGGAAATCTTGCCATCAGCCCCTTCAGGTCCTGACCATCTATCTTGCACATTATTGTATTTTCCATGGCCACTGCATTGTCTCTGGTCAACTCCTTGGAAAACAGGGTCAATTCTCCCATGAACTGTCCCGGCCCCAGGATTCGGAGGATCTGTTCCTTTCCTGATTCGCTGAATCTGGTGATTTTGACCCTTCCCTTGTGGATGACGTATAGACTGTCATGCCGATCTCCGGCATGGTAGATCACTTCGCCCTTTTGGAGACTCTTCTCCGAGGTGATCATGGCAATTTCAAACATTTCTTCCTTTGTCAGGTTGCTGAATATGGGTACAAGCTCTATGCAATTTTGGTTTTCCCTTTCATGGCAGTTGCATTTCATAACTATTCTCCAGTCTGTAGCACCTTTTTCCTGGTTCTTCCCTTATCTCCATATGCAAGAAGTCTTACTGCGTTTATTATTACCAGAAGAACGCTTATCTCGTGGACCAGCATTCCAAAGGAAAGGTTCACTGTCTTTACCAGCACTCCCATAAGTAGAAGTGCTGCAACACCTATAGCAAAGTAGATGTTCTGCTTCATGTTTGCAACAGTTGCCCTGCTTAATCCTATTGCATGGGAAAGTCTTTTTATCTCCTCAGACATGAGTACAACATCAGCCGTTTCCATGGCAACGTCCTTGCCTGCTCCCCCGATTGCGATTCCAAGGTCTGCGGATGCCAGTGCAGGCGCGTCATTTACTCCGTCACCAACCATGCCTGTAGCACCGTATTTCTCCTGAAGCTCCATAAGGACCTTCACCTTATCCTGGGGCAGCAGCTCGGCATAGTAATCATCAAGACCAAGCTCCTGTGCAATGGCCTTTGCCGCTCTTTCGTTGTCCCCTGTGAGCATTACAACCCTCTTTATCCCAAGGGATTTGATGTTTTGAATCAGCAGTTTTGCATCTTCCCTTACAACATCCGCTATTGCAATAATACCCAAAATCTTCTTATCAAATCCTACCATAATGGCAGTCTGTCCCTTGCTTTCCTCATCTTGAAGTATTTTCTCAACCTCCTGGAGATCGTATCCATTTTCAGATAATAGCTTCCTGTTTCCAAGGAGATATACCTTGCCTTCAATTTTTGCCCTGATACCCTGGCCGGTTATTATTTCAGCTTCCTCAACTTCTCCTTCATAATTGCCCAGGTTTTTCTTTGCATGATTTATAACAGCTCTGCCAAGTGGGTGCTCAGAGTAGCTTTCTCCTACCGCTGCGATCCTTAGAAGCTCATTCTTTTCGATACCCATTGCAATGATTTCTGTAACAACAGGCTTTCCTATTGTAAGGGTTCCTGTCTTGTCAAAGGCTAGAACCTGCAGCTTTCCAAGCTTTTCCATGATTTCTCCACCCTTTACAAGTACACCGTGCTTAGCACCATTTCCTATCCCAGCGACTATTGATACGGGTGTGGATATTACCAATGCTCCTGGACATGCTATGACAAGCAATGTAAGGGACAGTACCAGGTCCCTTGTGAATAGGTACAATAGTGATGAAAGCACTATTATTCCAGGTGTGTAGTA
Source organism: Gudongella sp. (assembly GCA_024649995.1). Lineage (GTDB taxonomy): Bacteria > Bacillota > Clostridia > Tissierellales > Tissierellaceae > Gudongella. Next base: position 7,187 of record JANKMX010000065.1, read on the forward strand.
TCTTGAGAATTTCTCAAGGAACTTCTGGGTCTTGGCCTTCTTGTCCTGTGCCTCCTCAACCATTTCAAGTATCCTGGCAAAGGTGGTGTCATCTCCCACCCTGTCAGCTCTGATCTTAAGATACCCAGACTCCAGGATAGTGCCTGAAAACACCTGGTCATCCTCAGCCTTTGGAATGGGTAGGGACTCTCCAGTAATTGCCGCCTGATTTATATATGCGCTTCCTTCTATTACGGTTCCATCCACAGATACCTTCTCTCCTGGCTTTACCATAACGGCTTCTCCTTCAAGTACATCCTCAGGATCAACTTCAATTTCCAATCCATTCCTTATTACCCTGGCGGTATCCGGTGCCAGGTCGAGAAGTGCCTTTATTGAGGACCTGGTCTTCTCAATTGTTCTTGATTCCAGATAATCCCCAAGCATAAACAGATATGTCACCGCTGCCGCCTCCCAGTACTCCCCTATGAAAAGGGCTCCTGTAACAGCGATTGTAACCAGTGCATCAATCCCCACTATTTTGTATTTAAGAGCGGCAAATGCATTCTTGAATATGGGAAGACCTGCCACGATTGTTGTCGCAAGCATAAATGCTATTGTGATTGGTGAATACCCTGAAACCTCCTTTAGGATAAATGCAGTAACCACAAGAAGAGTCGCAAGAATAACCCTATATTTTTTACTTATCTTTGGCATAATCTTCACCTCCTGTGATTACTTTTCCTTCAATACCTCAAACCCAAGCTTTGCAATGTTGTTTTTTATGGTTTCAGAATCCACAACATTTTCATCGTACTCCAGCTTTATCTTTGAGGAGTTGAAAAATACCTCGTACTCCTTAACCCCTTCAGTCTTCTTAAGCATTCCCTCTAGCTTCATGGTACATGACGGACATGTTAGTGTATCCAGCTGATATGTTTTTTTCATGATATTTCCTCCTTTGATTTCTTTGTTGACTTCATTATAGGATAATTTACCCATTAAAGCTTTGACCTAGGTCAAAATTCATTAAAAACATATGACCACAGTCCAACCCGTAGGCCAAACTGTGGTCACTTTAATCTAAGCTTATATGGTTACTTGTTGTTGTACTCTCTTATATGGTCCACAAACTTGTCCACGTCCTCCTTGGTGATGTCATAGGATGTTACAAACCTTACCTGGCCTGCGGAAGGATCTGTGACATAAAACTTGAAGGTTCTTGCCAGGTGTTCAATAAGCCCCTTATCCATAAATGCAAAGACCATGTTTGTGCTTACGGGAGCATAAAGCTGGACCCCATCCTGCTGGGAGAGCCTTTCTGCAAGGTACTTGCCCATCTGGTTTGCATTTTTTGCGTTTTCAATCCAAAGGTCATCCTGGAGGTAGGCTATAAACTGGGCGCTTATGTATCTCATTTTGGATACCAGCTGCATTCCCTGCTTTCTATGGAAAAGATATCCCTTTCCAAATTCCTTGTTCAGGGAAACTATTGCCTCCCCCATCATCATTCCATTCTTTGTCCCCCCGAAGCTTAGAAGGTCAACCCCTGTATCGGTGATCATTTCCTTAAGGGTGGTGCCAAGGGCTTGGACTGCATTTGCAATTCTGGCTCCGTCCACATGAAGCAGCATATTGTTACTGTGGGCAAAATCAGCAAGCTCCTTTATCTCATCAACCGTATAAAGGGTTCCCATCTCTGTTGTCTGGGAAATTGAAATCACCTTGGGCTGGGCAGAATGTTCATCTCCGATTACCTCAAGCAGTGGCTCAATATCATCTATCGAAATCTTGCCTTCCCTGTTAGGCACCTGAATGATCTTGTTCCCTGCAAACTTTTCCATGGCTCCACACTCATCCACATTTATATGTGCAGTTTCTGCTGAAACTATTCCCTCGTAGGTCCTTAATAGTCCCATCAGTCCTATTACATTTGCGGCTGTTCCAGTTGTAACGAAGAAAACGTCAGCATCACATCCCAAAGCTTCCCTAATCTTATCTTCAGCCCTCTTTGTGATGTCATCCTCTCCATATGCATGGGCATAGCCTTCATTTGCTTTTATAACGGCTTCCATGATTTTCGGATGAACACCTGAAGTGTTATCGCTTTTGAACATTTTCATCACTATTCCCCCTGTCCTTTTTCTCCATTATACAACAAATGTTTCAATTTCTCTATTTTACCCTATTATAATATAGTATAATTCTAGTTGAAAGAGGTGACTGTCAATGCTTTCCTATTTTGCCATCATGATAATTGGATACCTGTTTGGCTGTCTACAGTTTGCCTACATATACGGGAAAACAGTAAAAAAAGTTGACATCAGAAACCTGGGAAATAGAAATGCCGGTGCAACCAATGCCGCCCAATCCCTTGGGATGAAGGTTGGAGTAGTGGTGGCCCTTTTGGATATCCTAAAGGCAATTGCAGCCGCTGCTCTTGTAAGGTATCTGTTCCCGCAGCTTCTGGCAAGGGATGGAATGCTTCCACTCTATGTAAGTGGGGCAGCGGTTGTCCTTGGTCACAACTACCCATTCTTCATGAACTTCAGGGGTGGCAAGGGAACAGCTTCAACCGTGGGGATGCTCTTTTCAATAAACATGGTCCTGGGCTTTCTGGGCATTCTTACAATTCTGATCCTAACCGTCGTAACAGATTATATCATCTACGGAACCATTGGTCTTTTGATACTCCTTGTTTTTGCGACAGTCTATTACGATTTCGGCCTAACCTGTCTGATGATTGCTCTTCTGCTGTCTCTGCAGTCCATCTACAAGCATATCCCCAACTTCAGGAGAGTGTTCAGGGGAGAAGAAAAGGGCCTTAGGGCAACCATAAAAAAACAGCCATAGGACTTGTCCTTTGGCTGTTGCTTTTTTACAGATTATTTTCTTTTCTTTTTCTTTTCGCTGGCTCTTTCAACCCTTATTTTGTGGCCTTTGATTGTCTTGCCATTAAGGCCATTCATGACCACATCTGCATAGTTTCCCTCTATCTCCATAAAGGTGAACTTGTCGTAGACATCAATGTTTCCGATTAGCTTCTTGCTAAGTCCGGTCTCCTGGAATATTGCAGACAATAGATGTCTTGGGCTTATTCCCTGCTGCTTACCTACGTTTACGTGGACCCTTGTGCTTGTACCCTTTGACTTGTACTTCTTGCCTGTGTCAACCATATCAAGCTCCTGGTGGTTTTCCATAAGCTTGTTTTCCTCAAGATACATCTTCAATAGGGCACTGGCTATGTCAAAGGAGTTGTATTCCTCCTGCAGCAGTGTGTCTATCATCGAGGAGTGCTTTGCAAGATCCTCTGAGTCAATGGCTTCCCTGATCTTTCCAAGAATGGTGTCGGTATGCTGCTCCTTTATATCCTTCAGGGTTGGCAGGTCCCTTCTCTCTATTTTGGTCTTGGTGTATTTCTGGATATCCTTTAGCTTGTAGATCTCCCTGCCTGAAACAAAGCTGAAGGCAGCTCCATCCCTTCCGGCTCTTGCTGTTCTACCGATTCGGTGTACATAGTACTCCTCATCCTGGGGTATGTCGTAGTTGATTACCATATCAACATCATCAACATCCAAGCCCCTTGCGGCAACATCAGTTGCAACCAGAATATCTATGGTTCCTTTCCTGAACTTACCCATTACATTGTCACGCTGATTTTGCTTGAGGTCCCCGTGAAGTGCATCGACGGAATATCCCCTGGACTGAAGCTCCCCAGCAAGCTCGTCAACCTTTCTCTTGGTGTTGCAGAAAACAATTGTAAGCTTTGGATTGTTTATATCTATCAGTCTGCTTAAAATCTCCGTCTTCATGTGCTGCTTCAGCTCAAAATATGCCTGTTCCACTCTTGGAACTGTCATTTCCTTGTGAACTACCTTGATGAACTCTGGATTTGTCTGGTATCTTTCAGCAAATCTCCTGATTTCCGGTGGCATTGTGGCTGAGAAGAATATTGTCTGTCTCTCCTCAGGTATCTTGTTTATTACAAGCTCAATGTCATCCCTAAATCCCATGTCAAACATCTCATCTGCCTCGTCAAGTATCATCATACTCAGACCACCCAGCTTCAATGTCCTTCTGTTAATGTGGTCAATAACCCTTCCAGGGGTACCCACCACTATTTGAACTCCCTTTTTAAGAGCCTTTATCTGTCTATCAATAGGCTGTCCTCCATAAACAGGAAGGATGTTCAAGCCCTTCTTGAACTTGCCCAGCTTGCTGATTTCCTGGGACACCTGTATTGATAACTCCCTTGTGGGACACAGTATCAGTGCCTGCACTGACTTATCATCTGTATTGACCTTCTCCAATATGGGAATGCCAAAGGCAGCCGTTTTACCTGTTCCTGTCTGAGCCTGCCCGATTATGTCCTTGCCCTCCATAAGCAATGGGATGGCCTGTGACTGTATCGGTGAGGCTTCCTCGAAACCCATGGTCTTTACAGCCTTCTTGATTTCCTCTGACAATTGCATTTCTTCGAATCTTAGTTTTTCCATTAAAATAATTTTCCTCCTTGTTGTTAACCTTATCAAGTATATATGTTATTGAAGGAAAAAGCAACTTAATTTTTTAAGTTTTTTTAATAATTCGCTCTTTCTACAATAATTCTTACTATATTGGATTACATCGATTATCTAATTTAGTTAATTATTTGACAATTCGGAAAATATCTTGTGTATTGTATTTTTGTATGATACACTGTGTATTACGTCTAAAATATGTACATATTTTAGACGTCTTGTGTAAGAGGAGTCTCTTGCACATGACATTTAAAGAATTATTATAACTAATTTTTAGGAGGGATTTCATGGAACAAAGAGAAAATTGGGGTTCTCGCCTTGGATTTATAATGGCTGCCGCAGGATCAGCGGTAGGCCTTGGAAACATTTGGCGTTTTCCCTACACAGCCGGAGAAAACGGTGGTGGAGCATTTATACTTATTTACCTTGGTTTTGTATTTGTAATTGGTTTGAGCGTTATGACAGCTGAATTAGCTGTTGGAAGAAAAACCAGTCTTGCAGCTGTTGGAGCATTTAAAAGCCAGAACAAGAATTGGACTTTTGTAGGTGTCTTGGGTGTATTGTCAGCTTTCCTGATACTTGGCTTCTATCCGGTGGTCGGGGGATGGTCCTTGGCTTATATCATCAAGTCCTTTACTGGTCTATTAGGTAGTCCTGATGCAATACCGGATGCATTCGGTGCTTTCATATCAAACTCGGCGGAACCAATACTATGGTTACTTCTTTTTCTTGCTATGAACGTGGTCATAGTTGCCAAGGGGATTGCTTCAGGGATTGAAAAGGCTGGCAAGGTACTTATGCCCTTGCTTTTTGCTCTTCTGGTACTTCTTGCAATAAGAAGTGTCACCCTGCCAGGAGCAGGTGCCGGAATAGACTTCCTGCTTAAGCCAGATTTTACCAAGGTCACTGCTGCAACATTCCTAGCTGCACTTGGCCAGGCCTTCTTCTCTCTCAGTCTTGGGATGGGAATAATGCTAACATATGGTTCCTATCTGGGAAAGGACCAGAATCTTCAGCAGAATGCACTTATAATAACATCAATGGATACACTGGTAGCGATTTTGGCAGGACTTGCAATATTCCCGGCACTGTTTGCCTTCGGTCTTGAGCCAACGGCTGGACCTGGTCTTGTTTTCGTTGTAGTGCCGACAATCTTCGCCAACATGGGAGTGCTTGGCCCTGTATTCTCAGCGCTATTCTTTATAGCACTGGCAGTGGCAGCCTTGACTTCCTCGATTTCACTGCTGGAAACTGTGACTGCATACTTTATTGACCAAAGGGGAGTTGGACGTAAGAAGGCAGTGTATGGAATAGGGGCGACTCTTGTAATTACAAACATATTATCATCATTGTCCATGGGGGCCTTAAGCGGATTTACAATATTGGGTGCAGGCTTCTTCGACTTCTTTGACATACTGACGGATAAGATATTCCTGGCCATCGGGGGCTTGCTTCTATCTATTTTCGTAGGATGGTTCATGAACAAGGAGGATCTTCGCCAGGAGCTTACAAATCATGGCCATATCAAATTTGGTCTTTTCAATATTTGGTATGCTTTGGTGAAATTTATCATCCCTATAGCCATAGCATTCGTTGCCGTATCAGGGATAATATCCATAACGCAGACCAGTCTGATGATCTTTGGAGTAATCGTAATCATCGTCCTGGCCGTCTTCTCAAAGAAACTAGCCTAATAATATCATTAAAGCTACTGGAGAGCTAAAACAAAGGCACCCCAGTAGCTTTTCTTGTAGTTAATCTATATCAACCATTCACCCAAAAGTGATCCCATCAATGTAACCGCAGCCTGTGCAGTCTGGTTTTTGTTGTCAATCAAGGGATTGACCTCTACAAACTCCGCACTGACCATCTTGCCTGTTTGGGCAATCAATTCCAGCCCCAGATTGCTTTCCCTGAAGGTCAAGCCTCCCGGAACCCTTGTTCCAGTTCCTTGAATGTAGGCTGGGTCCAGGCTATCCACATCAAAGCTTACATGGAAGCCATCAGTGCCGTCGGTGGCAATCTCAATTGCTTTCTCCATTACAATGGTCATACCCCATTTATCTATTTCATGCATTGTAAATACTGTAATCCCAAGCTCCTTCAGAACCTCTCTCTCTCCTGCGTCAAGGTCCCTGCAGCCTATGAGAGCAACATTTCTTGGGTCGATCTTGTTTTCCTTGCCCCCGATTGAGGTAAGCATCTCATGTCCCATTCCAAGACTTGCTGCAAGAGGCATCCCGTGAATATTTCCCGAGGGTGATGTTTCTGCCGTATTCATATCCCCATGGGCATCAATCCAAATTATCCCAAGGTTTTTCTTGTGTTGAAGCACACCTGCGATTGTTCCAATTGCAATGCTGTGGTCTCCACCGATTACAAGTGGGAATCTACCTGCGGCCATTTCCTGGTCTACACTCTTGCAAAGTTCAGTGTTGACCCTGACAACCTCGTCAAGATTCTTGAGATTTGTCCCTGGTGTAGAGGATACGGCTTTTCTATCAGCAACTATATCCCCCTTGTCCTCAACCTGATAGCCAATCTTTTCAAGTCTCTCCACAACTCCTGCATACCTTAATGCAGCCGGTCCAAGGCTAACCCCTGGGGTTCCCGCTCCAAGATCCATGGCCACTCCTATCAGTGAAAGCTTTTCGTTTATTGATGGTTTCATTCTCCCATTCCTCCCCTTTCCCAAATCTGGTTCCATTTAATGAAATTAATCCTTTTTAATTGTACGGCATCTTCATTGCGATGTAAACGTTATCCATAAAAAAACAAGCCTTACCTCCAATATTTACAGTCAACTTAACTATACCCTGGGCTGACTTTCAATAAACCTTGAGGAAGGTCCCTAAAACAATAGTATTTTCATATTAGGAATAAAAATTCAATTTTTTCAATAATCATGTTATAATCATCTAAGTATTAATTGAAAGGAGCATACAATGAGTATATTAACTGTAAAGAATCTCAATCACAGCTTTGGTGGTCGCGAGATTCTAAAGGATGTTAACTTTCGCCTCCTGAAGGGAGAGCATGTTGGACTGGTTGGTGCCAACGGCGAAGGAAAATCATCCTTTATGAATATAATAACCGGAAAGCTAGAGCCTGACGAGGGTCAGATAGAATGGGCCAAAAGGGTAAGGGTTGGCTACCTGGACCAGCATGCCGTTCTCAAAAAAGGCATGACAATTAAGGATGTCCTGAATACAGCCTTCAAATATCTTTTCGACCTGGAGACAGAAATGCAGGAGCTCTACATGAAAATGGGAGATGTTGATGAGGACAAGCTTGCTGAAATGCTGGAGGATGTTGGAACTATACAGGATATCCTGGACCACAATGACTTCTACATCATAGATGCCAAGATAGATGAAACTTCAAGGGGACTTGGACTGACTGATATCGGCCTAGACAAGGAGGTTGATCAGCTCAGTGGTGGTCAGAGAACCAAGGTTCTCCTGGCCAAGCTACTTCTTGAAAAGCCTGATATCCTAATGCTGGATGAGCCTACAAACTATCTTGACGAAGACCACATTGAATGGTTAAAAAGATATTTGAAGGAGTATGAGAATGCATTTCTACTTATTTCCCACGATGTTCCCTTCCTGAATGAGGTAATCAACCTTGTATACCACGTTGAGGACCAGGAGCTGAGCAGATACGTTGGAAGCTACGACGACTTCCAGAAGGTCTATGAGGCCAAGAAGTCACAGCTGGAGGCTGCATACAAGAGACAGCAGCAGGAGATTGCAGACCTTGAGGATTTCATACAAAGAAACAAGGCAAGGGTTGCAACGAGGAACATGGCCATGTCCAGACAGAAGAAGCTGGACAAGATGGACGTGATTGAGCTTTCCAAGGAGAAGCCAAAGCCAAAGTTCAATTTCAAGGAAGGAAGGACCGCAGGCAAGGAAATCTTCAAGACCAGTGATCTTGTAATCGGGTACGAGGAACCTCTTACAAGAGCCTTAAACCTTGTAATGGAGAGAGGACAGAAAATCGCCCTTACTGGAGCCAATGGCCTTGGAAAGACAACTTTGCTCAAGTCCATTCTAGGTCTGATACCATCCTACTCCGGAGAGGTTGAGCTTGGTCAAAATCTTGAAATAGGTTACTTCGAGCAGGAGTCATCCAGTGACAACCAGAATACATGCATTGAGGAAATGTGGAAGGAGTATCCTGGCTGGACCCAGTTCGAGATCAGGGCTGCCCTGGCCCAGTGCGGACTGATGACCAAGCACATAGAGTCCAAGGTAATGGTTCTAAGTGGTGGTGAGCAGGCCAAGGTAAGGCTTTGCAAGATAATGAACAGGGAAACTAACATCCTTCTTCTGGACGAGCCCACAAACCATTTGGATGTGGATGCAAAGGAGGAGCTAAAGAGAGCCCTTAAGGACTACCGGGGAGGAATTCTCCTCATATCCCA
>JANKMX010000066.1 GCA_024649995.1 Gudongella sp.
TCCCCTTTCCTCTTTCACTCCTTGATATGAACATCTGGTCCAGGAGAACATAGCTGAAGCATTCGCCAAAAATCTCTCTGTTGACTGTTGCAAATCCCAATAGAGAACCATCCTTACCATAGGCTCCAAAGGCCTTTCCTCCATCTTGGATGGTTTTCTTGAGTCCTTTCAAGTGGTCTTCATATCCGTTTGGCCAGGTTGGGTCATTGTAATCCAAGTCAATTAGAACCCTCTCGCCCTCGACCTCCCGCCAAGCCTTTCTTATATATTGTGACGCATCGATATCATTAATCTGTTCTGCTTCTCCGATGGTCATTTCCCTGTAGACTACACTTTCCATAAATCACTCTCCATATAATTATTCCATTTTCCCATAATAATAGTTGTTTTCGTCTGAAAGCTCCTGGTCGAATTTATAGTCCTCTGGGGCAAGACTTCTGATTCCTTCTCCGGTATTGACCAGATTTTCAGCAAGTATTCCCACCATCTCACCTCTAGCCTTCTTGCCTTCATAGCTGGACAGTCTCCTACTTTCCTTACCCAACCCCTTCCTGAAGTGGATGTTGAGGATTTTGTCCTTTTCCAACCTGACCATCCTTGCAAACTCATTTGAGGCAAGGTTGACAACAAGGTCCTCATCCTGGAACAGGTCATCCATTTTATCCTTCCAATAGCTGTAGAGGGTCCCCTTCAAAGGCTTTATGGTCATATCAAGCCTATAGGGCCAGATAAGGGTATCTGGGCTTACTGCACCATACATTGCAGAAAGAATCAAGAGGCTATTGTCCAGATAGTTCTTCTGCTCTTTACTGTAGTCCCTATATTTGATCCCATCAAAGGCAACCCCCTGGTAAAGATCAATTGCCCTAACCTTGCTGTTATCCGAGCTCCAACCATTGTATAGGTCGTAGGTCTCCTGTAAAAGATCTCCCTTTATTTTCATAAGGCCCCCAAGTCTTGCCTTTGAATAGCCTCCCAGGGTTTTAAAGAGTTTTTCAGTCATATCAGACCATATAATCTCCCTACCATAATCATCAATATTTTCCACACTCTGGGTCTTGCTTGGTGACATGATTATCTTCATATTTATGTCTTTCCACCTCGCTACTTCTTCTCTATTTCAACAACACACTGTGTCTTTATCCTTTCAACAAGGAACTGAAGGGCATCGATCACATGGGGTCTGATGTCTCCTCCAACAAGGACATACATGATATCATCTCCAACCTGAAGCTCCCCTTCGTTCAGCCATACCCTGACATGATATATCCCATCAAGCTTTTTTGTCTCCTCTACTGCCATCTGGACCTTTTCCTCGTCATATCCAAACTCCATACCCGTAACCTGGGAACCGTCGTCAACTCCCTGCCTTACCTTAGCCTTGGGAGTCTCCCTTACAACTCCATTGTGAAAAAGATACATCCCAATCTGGGAAGAATCCGGGTTCTTTTTTGCTTCCTCTATCCACTTATCCATTGATGGTGATTTCTTTGCCATTCTATCATCCTTTCTCTAATGGTCTGATTTTAGTCCGGCTCCACACATGGGAAGCAGGACATCCTTAAGTCTTCCCTCCTGCCCGACCAGCTTCAAATAAGCAGTATAGGTTGCAGCTGTTGTATGTTCAACATAGACTCCCTTTTTCGCCAGTTTTTCACGAGCAGGCAATATTCCGTCCTCAGGAGCTGTTATCACCCTGATATCATATTTGTATATATATTCAAGTATCTCATCTCCACGCATGGGAGCACCTATGGCTATTCCCTCTGCCAAGGTCTTTTTTGGAGTGATGTGTTCTATCTCTTTTTTCCCTGCCTGTACTGCCTCTGCAAAGGGTGCACAATTCTCTCCCTGTATTGCGAAGACCTTTGGCATCCTCTCAATTATTCCAGATTGTAGCAGCTCTTCAAGGCCAATCATGACCCCCAAAAATAATGTTCCATTTCCAAGGGGTACAAAAATATTTTCTGGAATCCTCTTCAGCTGCTCGTATACCTCATAGATATATGTCTTGGTTCCCTGATAGAAGAAGGGATTGAACACATGGTTGGCGTAGTAGACTCCCTCTTCCTCCACCTTGCTCCTGCAAACATCAGCACAGTGGTCCCTTGATCCAGGAACTACATTCACCCTTGCTCCATGGGATCTTATCATATCTATTTTCTTTGGTGATGTCCCCTCCGGAACAAATATCTCACTCTCAATTCCTGCCTTTGCACTGTAGGCGGCAACGCTGTTTCCTGCATTCCCACTGCTGTCCTGGACAAGGGACTTAACCCCTATTGATTTTGCATGGGCAATGAGGACAGCCGCTCCCCTGTCCTTAAAGGATAAGGTTGGCATAAAGTAATCCATCTTTAGCATGACATCCTCATCAAGGTGAATCGCCGGTGTCATCCCCTCTCCAAGGGAGACCTTGCCAAGAGCCTTGCTATCAACAGGAATCCACTCCCTGTATCTAAGAAGTCCCCACTTGTCGCTCTTGATCTTTTCAAGGTCAATTTTCGGAGGCTGGTAGTCCAGCTTCCACAGACCCCCGCATTCACATTTTGCCTTTCTGGTGTCTACACTTTCCTCCCTATTGCACTTGGAACAGTAAAATTTCATCATTTTCCTCCTATAGACCCTTGACAGGCTTTGAAGTATCATAGCCCAGTTCATAGTAATTGTTGGAGTTGAACTGGAAGTCTTTGATTACATCCAGCCCCAGCTTGTCCACGTGGGCCTTGTAGGACCTTGGATTTATGTGGTTAATAAAGGTTATGAGAATAGGGAACCTCTTGTTCATCTGGGCTCTTGAAAAGTCGAAGAGTCTAGGCAGCACCTCCGTGCCCCTGTAGCTTTTCTCTATGCATATGGGTCCGTACTGGTAGGAGTTTTCAGTGGACAATGTCTCCCCCAGGTACTCAGTATTCGGCAGGTCCTTTATCATATGCTGGAAAAGCGGCCATTCCGACCAATATTCCCAGGATGCGGCCATTGCATATGCAACAATCTGTTCCCCGTCACAGGCTATGGCTATTCCCTGCTCCTTGTGGATGAGGTCTCCAAACTGCTCAGGGGTAAAAAGCGTTGTGACAAAGCCATCAGGCTTGTCCTCCTCGCTTATGGTCGATACGTGGTATTTCTTCTGAAGCTCTGAAATCTGTGGTATGTCATCCTTGGTAGCATTTCTGTATATCATTTTGGCCTCCTCTATTTTTGTCTTGACACCTATAATATGATTTTACCATATAAGGGTATAGTTTAATCTTGGTTTTTATCCAAGACCCTTGAAATTTCTCCTAGAAGTCTTTCTCTTTCTCCGGGTAGCCTGACCTTTATCTTTATTATATTGGTGGGATGGGTGGTATCAAAGTCCATTTCCTTGTCCGGATCAAGATTCTCAAGAAGAGCACGTGTCTCCAGAAGGTTTTCAATCCTTGATGCTGGAGTATGCTCACCCTTTTCAACCAGTGCTGATAGATCTGACCCCTCCACCAGCATTAGATTCATGGTGATAAGGGTTTTAGGATGTATCTGGTTTATCATGGAGACTGTGTCCCGGGCATTTTCCTCCCAGGTTCCTTGTCCTCCAATTCCTGTAAGTATGATTGCATTGTAGGCTAGCTTTGCCTTCTCAAGTCTCTTGCCTTCCCGTATTGCATCCTCTCTGGTGTGACCCTTGTTCATAAGCTTTAGAAATTTGTCACTTCCACTCTCAAAGCCTATGTAGAGCAATCTAAGGCCTGCATGATGCAGCTTGGACAATTCCTCATCAGAGTAGGTGGAAACACTTCTAATGGAAGCATAGGATGCCACACGTGCGCAATATGGAAGGTATGCCCTTGTGAGCTCAAGGATTTCCATCATCTTATCGAATCCCACATAGAGCGGGTCAGCTCCAGTCAGAAAAATCTTCTCTGTGTACTTGTAGCCGTTGATAAGCTGCTGCCTTATCTGCTCCATTGGAACCAGGCTGTACTTGTCATCCTTATACATGGTGCAGAAGGTGCACCTGTTCCATGGACAACCTATAGTCACTGGAATCAGCATTGTGGTCATTTCATCCTGTGGGTAGTGGATTGCACTTTCCTTATACATAAGAACATCCCCCTTCACCAAATAAATACCCCTTTCAACAGAGTCGAAAGGGGCAAAAATAAGAAGAAGGTTCTTTTTGTTTGTTATTCAAGCTCAGCAAAGAGCTCATGGATATTGCCCTCTGGATCTGCAAAGAGTGCTGTTCTTTGGTTCCATGGCATATCCTGTGGCTCATGAACAGGAACTGCTCCCAGCTTTACAATCCTCTCATAGGACCTGTCCACATCCTCTGGAGTTTGGCAGGGAAAGGCCAGTTCAAATCCCTGTCCAGATGGCTTTTTCAAATACTCTTGGCTAAATCCAACCATAACGCTTCTCTTACATATTGCAAACCTCACTCCGCTGCTTCGAAATTCAACATATTCCCCTAGATCATTTATTGCCTCAAAGCCAATGACTCCGCTATAGAAGTCCTTCATCCCTTCAACATCGTCCGTCCAAATTGTTATGAGATTTATTTCAGCCTTCAATCTATTCCACCTCCCCGGTTTTCCTGATTGACAAATAGTGTCTTGTTATTCCTATCATTGCAAAGAAGCCTATGTAACCTGAAACAGGTAGGACAATACCTATTAGCTCCTTAAAGCCCAGCAGGCTACCCACAAAAGCTACGGTGATGAGGATTCCTATAAGTTGCCTAAGCTTGTATTCCCTGTACTTTCTTATCCGATAAGCCACTCCATACAAAAATGAAAGAGCTGTTCCAAACATGCCTGTAAACAGCAGTAGTGAATATACTATTCCAAGTATGGGGTTCACTTTATTGGCCAGCGCCAACATGGGGAGTTCAGCATGTTCCACCATATCCCTGAAAAATATCATGGGTAACAAAATGCAAATAAATACAAGGAATAGCTGTATAATACCTCGAAGCATACCTCTATGGATGCTACCCTCTTCTTTTACATCTGGAGATATGGGCACCAATATAGAGATTGCTCCCATCATATTATATGAAACAAACGCAAGCGTAGCCATTACCCAGTTTCCAAGCAGAGGATTCTCATTTGAAAAGGGTGTGGCAGCTATTGAGTTTGTCTCAAAGGTCAAGATTGATAAGACTCCAATTACCATTCCAACCACAATCATCACAGGTACTGTTATGGAAAACACTGTGAGCACACCCTTGGCTTCCCATAGAGCTACCACTCCCAATAGAATTGTCATCAAAGCACTTCCGATTATTGCTGGTACACCATACAGCTGATTCAATAGGGCACCTGTCCCAGCAACCATTATAACCACTGTCCCGAAAAGATAGAATATGTAGGTTAGGCTGAAAAAGCCCCTCAGCCAATGGATATCCTTACGGATAATTATTCTATCAAACTCTGTTATTCCAGTCTTACGGGCAGTTTTCATAACGAAGCATCCCAATATGTACAATAATGCCAAGGATATTGGCATAGCAATCAATCCGTAGATGCCGAAAACCCCAAAAAATTGCATTACCTCCTGTCCGGACACAAAGCCTGCTCCAAGAAGGCTTCCCGTAAAGCCCATTGCTATTTCCTTCGGTTTTATACTCTTTATTTTCAATATGTATCCCTTCCTTGGGGTGAATTTATATTGATTATTATATTGTTTTCCAATCAAATGTGAGTCAAAAAGAACCGTCCCCGGTGACTCATATAAATATTTCCGGCAACTTCCGATCCTTGAGCCCCTCCTCCAGCTCCCTTTTATGCCTTAGGTAATCTGGATCATCAAAGTATTTAGCCTCAACCGGGCACCTCTTGATGCAGGCTCCGCATTTTATACATATACCGGTTAGAATCTTTACATCCCCGTAGGGTATTGATCCCATTGGACAAACCTTCGCACATACCTTGCAGTCTATGCAGGTGTCTTTTGTCTTAGGCTGAACCCTCCTGATATCAACAGGATTTCCGACATCATCCAGAGGTTTGTAGTATTCCTTGTAGTCGGGATTGCCCTTGATATGTAGGTCCTCTAGATCATATCCAGCACCCAAATCAAGTCTTTTGGCGAACTCTCTGGCCATTTCCAGATCGTCCTCATCCGGTCTACCCTTAGCAAGGTCATATGAAAAGGAATGCTCCCCTACAAATGCAGCCGCACCTACAACATTGAATCCTCCATGATTCAGAACATCCCCAAGCTCCAGTAGGGCATCGTCGTAGGCTCTGTTGCCGTAGACAACAACCGCCACTGCCTTGGCTCCATTACCCTTCAACCCTGAGAGGTATTTAAGAAGTACATTGGGGACCCTACCGGCATACACCGGAACGCCGACGATTACAATGTCCTCTTCCCTGAAGTCTGGGTAGCCTGTTCTGCCAGCTGGCAATGTGAAATCATGGTGAACCATTCCCCAGCCTTCCTTTTTCGCAAGGGTGTTAGCCATTTCCATCACTACCTTTTCAGTTGTACCAGTTGGACTGAAATAAAACGAAATAATCTTTTTCATCCTTACCACCTCTAAAATTCGCCTCTTAAAAAAACACAAAAAGAACCGTACCTTTTGTTTGTCTACTGCCTTAAATGATTCCTGTCTCCACTAGTTTTTCCTTGATTGAACCCATTGAAAGGATTCCTGATTTCATTATCATTTTTCGCGTATAATCATTATACATCAAAAATGACTTGATGCCCTTCCATTTAATGTTTAAATATAGACTTTTTGAATTTCTCTTGTAGTTTGCAGCAGCTCTATCAATATTTTCATCAATTGCTCCAGAAAGGTTCAGAGCGCTTTTAAATCCGTAGCTAAGCCCTTCCGCTGAGCTTGGACTTATCCAACCGGCAGCCTCCCCTATAAGGACAACCTTGCCTTTTCCTGTAAGAATCTGACCTGTTTCAAAAGGTCTATTAAGGTATGCGCTGTTTCTTCCGAGGCTCTTTCCAAGGTCAAAGCCCTCCTTCTGAAGCTTTCTCTTAAGCTGCTCAAATTTTGCGGTAGGTTCCCTATCTGGATCCAATGCACTCCCAACAATCAGAAAGCCTTCCTTGGGTATGGTCCAGGAATAGAAATCTGTGATATCCTTGTTGAATATTGACCCATAGTAGGGCTGATCCTCAGTCTGTCTGAAGTATTCCTGTATGGCTATGTATTTTTTTGGTCCTTTCCTGTCAGGAGCCAGCTGCCTTCTGACCCTAGAGGAAGCACCATCTGCTCCAACCAGCAGCCTAGCTGTAGCTAGCCTCTCCTCCCCATCCTTCGCATAGCTTACCTGAACCCCTTTCCCAAACTCCACGTATTCCTTGAATATGGACCTGTCCTCAATTACAACCTCAGATGGGACAAGAGAAATCAACCATCTGTCGAACTTCTCCCTGTTGACGTTTATATAGTGACGCTGGTAGTACCTTTCAAGATCATGACCCAGGTCCATTGTCCTTACAGCAAAAAGCTGAGGTCCATCAAGAACATCTCCTGGAATTCCAAGGCCAAGCTCCGCCAATAGTCTTTGTGCATCAGGTGCCACAAGACCTCCGCAGCACTTCTTGAAATCATTCCTGCTGATTCTTTGCATGTCTCTTCGCTCAATCAAAAGTACCTTCCTGCTCCTTCCCAAAAGTCTGGCCAAGGTTGCTCCTGCAGGTCCACCACCTACGATGATAACATCATACATCATATCTCACCTTCCCTATCGTCTTCCCTGTATTCCAGAATATCCCCCGGTTGACAGTCAAGAGCCCTGCATATTGAATCCAGTGTGGATAGTCTTATGGCCTTGGCCTTGCCATTCTTGAGGATCGAAACATTGGCCAAGGTTATCCCCACCTTTTCTGAAAGCTCTGTGACGCTCATCTTTCTCTTTGCAAGCATAACATCTATGTTTATAATAATTGCCATATATTTCACCTCAAATCGTAAGGTCATTGTCTTCCTTGATCCTTATTGCCTGATCAAGAAGCTTTTGGAGTACAGCTGCGAAGGTCCCTATCACAATTGATGCCGATATAATTATAATTGGAAATCCAACAAGCCCTGGTGCATCATCCATATCTGCAATTGGGTATAGAAAAGGGAGCATCACAGTATAGATTCCCGCGATCCATATCGCTGCCAGCTTTATCCTTCCCAAACCGTGGACCGCTTCCTGGGAAAAAGCCTTGTTTCTGTCAATTAGTCCAAGTAACCTCCATGCCTGAAACAGAGCATAGAAGTATGCAAGTGCTGTCAGATATGCACCTGCAATCATGGGTATTGGAAAGAAGCCAACGGAGGATGGCAGCCAGAATATGCATATTGCAAGTATGGGCAAGCTCATGAATATCAGTGCCCCCCTAAGTAGAAGGGTCGTTCCCTTGTTCATTATTAAACACCTCACCTTTTATTTTATGTATTGATTGTAGCAAATTATTTATTGTTTTACAATAAATAATTGTTCTTTTATACCTGCACCCACCACATTCAAGTGTCCATGATCACAATTGAATTAAAGCCGAGACAAATCGGGTAAATTAAGTATAAGAAAACCAATTGGCTCAAAGGGTGGTGGTCTCCAGTGAATATTGATCTTGATGGTGAAATGGAAACCTTGCTCATACCATTGTATGGGAAGGCAAAAATGTCTGAGGAAGGAATATTTGTGGATACCTTTGCACAAAAGTCAGTGGAAAATTTGAACTTTGATTTCACTTCATTGAAAATCCAGAAGAAAACACAGATAATACTTGCCTTTAGGGCTGAGTACATGGATAGGTTCACCCAAGAGTTTCTGTCCAGCAACGGCAAGTCATTGGTCCTCCACCTTGGATGTGGTCTGGATTCCAGATACTTCAGGATTGGCCAGCCAGAGTCCATCTGGTATGAGCTGGATTTTCCGGAGGTTATTTCAATAAAGGAGCAGCTGTACCCGCCACAGGAAGAGTACTCCTACATCCCTTCTTCCGTAAACGACCATAGCTGGCTTGATGCTGTTTCATGGAATGGTGAACCTGTACTGGTTATAGCAGAGGGGCTTCTCATGTACCTTATGGAGAACGAAATCAGGGAATTGATTAAGGTGCTGAAAGAAAAATTCCGTAGCTATACCATTATTTTTGATGTGGTTTCAAAGCTGACAGTGAAATACTCAAAGCATCACCCCTCCATCAAAAGAACCGGTGCTCACCTGTTATGGGGGGTTGACGATCCCAGGGAAATGGAGAAATTTGTGGAGGGTTCAAAATATTTAAAGACCATTTATATGACAGAGAATCCTTCCGTCAGAAGACTCACACCCTACTACAGAATTATGTACACATTGGCGGATCTATCCAGGCTGGCAAGAAATGCCCACAGGATTGTCATAATGAAGATATTGTAGAATAGGCAGGAAAACCTCATTTGTTAGGCTGACTTCCTTGTCTATTCTATTTCTTTATGTTATAATATCGTTATCCGATATCGTCATTCGTTATATTAGAGAGGTGATTTGATGCCAGACAAGGTTCTGCGAAAGGTTTTTCTTGGATTCATCCATGTCCATATTCTCCATCATGCGAAAAAGGAGCCCATTTATGGTTCCTGGATGATTCATGAGCTTGAGGAACATGGATATAAAATAAGTCCTGGAACACTCTATCCCTTGTTGAGTGGGATGGAAGTTGACGGACTTCTAGACAAATATGAAAAGAATGTAGGTGGGAAGGTTAGAAAGTATTACAGAATTACCGAAAAAGGTGAAAGGGTACTTTTTGAAGCAATCGATAGAGCGAGGGAGCTTTTCAGGGAAATCGAATCCTAATGGGAATGGAGGAATACTATGTACAGATTTGAAGATGTCCGTTACAGGGACATCCTAAATATTGACAGACTCACAATACATGAGAACCTTGTGACTTCAATTGTGGGACCAAGCGGCAGTGGAAAGACAACCTTTATACGCCTTTTGAACAAGCTAATCAGTCCCGATAAAGGGGAGATTACCTATAAGGACAAGCGACTTATGGAATGGGATTCGGTAGAGCTTAGAAGAGAGGTTGTGATGCTCCCTCAACAGCCTGCAATCTATTCCGGCACTGTTAAGGACAATCTCCTGAAGGGTCTACTCTATTCAGAAAGGGAGCCTGTCTCAGATGAGGTGCTGTTGGAAATGCTTGAGTCAGTCAAGCTTGATAAGGACCTGGATGACAATGCAGAGCTTCTTTCTGGAGGAGAGAAGCAACGGCTTGCCCTTGGGAGGGTTTTGCTTATGGAGCCTGAGGTTTTACTACTTGATGAGCCTTCTTCAGCTCTTGATGATAAAACCGAGCTGATAATCATTGAGGAGGTTGTGGAATACACCAGAAGAAATAACAAGACTCTTGTGATGGTAACCCACTCAAATAGAATCGCGGAGGATTTTTCTGACTTGATAATCAGAATCTCCCCGGATGAACCAGTTCAGATAAGGGAGGTATCAAGATGAGCAAGGATATATTGAATCTTCAGCTTTGGCAGATTGGGGCAGCCTATGTCTTTATCGCCCTTCTTCTTGTTATAGTTAGAAGAAGAGGAATAGGCAGGGAAAGGGAAATACTTATCGCCTCTATACGGATGACCCTCCAGCTTGTACTGGTGGGATATGTCCTTGTATATATCTTTGAGAGTACAAACCCTCTTATGACCATCCTTGCAGTTGGGGTTATGGAGGCATTTGCAATTGACAACATCTTTAAACGAACAAAGGAAAAACTTTCAGGTAAGCTCAAGAAAATCATAGCCTTTTCAATGGTGACGGGCACCCTTACAAGCATTCTATACTTTCTTTTTGTGGTCATAAGGATATACCCTTGGTTCAATCCCCAATACTTCATTCCCATAGCGGGGATGATAATAGGTAATTCCATGACGGGAATATCCCTGGGTGTCAAGGGTATAGCAGAGGGAATGAGAAACCAAAGAGCCCTGGTGGAATCGTCCCTGATGCTGGGTGCGACTCCAGCCAGGGCTTCACGGGAAATTGTGAACAGTGCATTTGATTCCGCAATCCTTCCCACCATCAATTCCATGGTTGGAATGGGAATTGTGTCCCTTCCTGGCATGATGACAGGTCAGATCCTTTCCGGAACATCGCCACTTATTGCTACCAAGTATCAGATTGCAATAATGCTGGGTATTGTCGGAAGCGTGGCCCTTTCTGTAATACTGTTTGTTATACTTGGCTATAGAACCTTCTTTAACCAAGAGGACCAGCTTATCCAAACTGACAACTAGTCTTCAACTCGGCCTGTTATTACCCTAAGCTTACCGGGAAGAACCTCTATCTTCAAAGGAAGGTCCGGACCCTTTTCTCCATCCACATCACTTTCAATGGATATCCCAGCAGAGGTCGAGATATGGAGTGTTTTTGATCTGAAATACTCGATAATGTCCTTGTCCTCGAGTTTGCCCATCAGTACCGATGGGCTAATTTTTATTGCTTCCAGAATATCCAGCTTTTTAAACACCAAAATATTCAGCATTCCGTCGCCCATATGAGCTTTGGGTAGAATTTCCCTGAATCCTCCGATAGTGTCCAATAGGCCTGCGGCAAGAACTTCTATATCACCTTTCCAGCTTCCATCATCCATGGACAAGCTGACCCTAAATGATGCATCCTTAGCCAGCTCTCTGGCGGAAGCTATGAAATATGCCAAGGGTCCAAGCCTTGATTTCTCATCACTGTCAACATTGTGAATGGCACTGGGAATTTTTCCAATTGCCAAGGTGTTTGTATAGTACCTGTCATTTGCCACTGCAACATCTATCCTTCTGATATCACCATCCTTAAGGAGATCAATTGCATCCTCGGGATCCAGAGGTATGTGAAGTGCTCTTGCCAAATCGTTTACAGTCCCCATTGGTACTATGCCAAGAACCGGAGGATCATCAAAGCCAGCAAGACCATTCACCGTCTCATTGACCGTTCCATCTCCTCCAAGTGCCACTACAAGTTGAAAGCCTTTCTCGCCTGCTTCCTTGGCATATCTGGAGGCGTCCCACTTTCCTTCAGTGTGTCTCACCTCAAGATTCTCATAACCTTTTCCGATTGCCTTCCTGATCTTAACTTCGAAATCTGCTGCCCTTTCCTTTCCGGATGAAGGATTGATTATAATCATGGCTGACTTCCTCATAATTACACCTCCTAACTGTCACCTATGCTCCCGAATCTATGCGCCACATACTCAATTATCACTCCATAAACAATACCTGCCATAAAGCTCACCGGATCCTGAAACTCCGATGTCGCATAAAATGCAAAGGAAACCAAAAGTCCAAATCCAGCACCTCTTAACAGAGAATTATTAAGTGAAACCGTCTTCCATGTAGCACCTATCAATATTCCCATAATGAGTCGATTATACCAGAGCGCAAAGAGCCAGTATAGCTCCCTTTCAAATCCGGACCTTATGGATGCACCAACTATACAGACAACTCCAAGGAGCATACCTGTAATGATGGATATTTTCATTCTTCGGGTAATCATAATTCATCCCAACCTTTCCTGAAACCTAAAATCAATTGTCTTGTCTTTCCTATACTTACCCAAATTTTGATGTTTGATTTTGCAGTTGGAATATAAAAAAAGCAGCTGAAAATGCATCAATGAAGCTTTTTATGATACTCATATACGTAAATTTCTTGATCTAAGAAAATTGAAATTTCCTATTCGCAATAAAAAATCGAGAGACCTTTTACTGAAGGTCCCTCTAAAACTAAATCCACATACTAAATTCCAAATATCTTCCTACACAACCCTTTCCCTGAATCTGTCCTGAAAATCTCCTCATAGACTTTCTTTACGGCACCTTTTTCCTTGCTCTTCTCGTAAAGATTGACCAGGAAGTCAGCCTCAACCAATATCTGATAGTCCCTGCCGTCAATGTCATCATAGGTATGGTGATGTGCCACCAGATAACAAACCCTGTTAATTGCATCCTCAGGGTAGCCTAGATTTTCAAGAAGTGTTCGGGCATGTTCAGGCCCCTCCTTCTCCTGAAGCTTACCTGTGCTTTCCCCGTACTTCTCCCTTGAAACCTTAATCCCAATATCATGGACTATTGAAGCAGCCTCAAGTATCTCCATCTCATCATGAGACAAGCCTTCCATCGTTCCGATTATTCTTGAAAACTCATGGACCTTGATAAAATGTTGTATCATCCAGGGATCTCCAGCATCATGGTCCATCATCAACCCTATCAGTTTGTCCTTCTTATCCATTGTAATCCTCCATTTCTGCCACTGCCTCAATTTCCACAAGGCTTCCTCCATGGAGCTCAGGAACCGGAACAACAATCCTTGCTGGTTTGTGGTCTCCAAAGAATTCTGAGTAAACCTCATTAACCGCATCCCAATTCTTCACACCTATTATATATATCCTGCATTGTACGACATTCTCCTTGGCTGCTCCAGCCTCCTTAAGCACCCTTTCAACATTTGACAGGGCCTGTCTTGCATGCTCCCTAACTCCACCAACAGGAAGCTCCCTTGTGTCAGGGTCTATTGATAGCTGCCCTGAGACATAAAGCATCCCGTTTGAAATTACTCCAGGGGAATAATGTCCCTTGTTTTCACCTTTGAATTTTGGCTGTACCTTGATCATATCTTTACCTTCCTTCAATTTATTTTTGGTTATTCAGCTTATTTTTCAGTCCTCGCCAATTTGGAATAAAGCCAGTCATTAGTCTCTTGAATCTGTCATTGTGGAGTCTTTCCAAAAGGTGAGTCATCTCATGGACTATGATGTATTCAAGCAAGCTCTCATCTCTTGTGGCCAATTTTAGGTTGATCCATATTCTCCTGTCCCTAATGTTGCAGGTTCCCCAGCGGGTCTTCATGTTCTTAACTCCAAAAGCTTCAACCTCTACTTCCATTATCTTCTCCCATTTTTTGATGTATTCTGGAATTAGTGCCTTCAGCTGGTCCCTGTACCATTCGTTAAGAAGCTTCTCTCGCTCCTCCCTTGTATGACCTTCTCTTACAAGCAAGATCAAAGTGTCCTCCTCCATCTCAACCATCTGTCTCCCTGAAGTTGTCCGAACCTGCAGTGGGTACTCCCTACCCAGAAAATAGTGATTCTCACCTGCTAGATATTCCTTTGGTCTATCAATTTTGGTCTTGCTGAGCTTTTCCCTTTGAAGCCTGATCCACTCCATTTTTGATTCTACGAAGCCTACTATGAAATCATCACTTACTCCATTTGGAACAGATATCCTAACCTCCCCATTTGGGGAATGGACTGATAGTCTAAGTGTCTTAATGTTTTTTCTTGTAACAATAGCCTCAAGCTCATCGACAGGTATCATATACGTTTTTTTGATCATTCTCTAAAGGTCACTCCCTCAAGGCCCATTGAATCAATAACCGCCAAGGATTCCACCCTTATGCCTTGACTTCTTATCTCATCTCCACCTGTCTGAAATCCCTTCTCTATTACAACACCAATGCCCACAAGCTTAGCCCCAGATTTTTCAATTATCTCCAATAGTCCTGAAGCCGCCTTTCCATTGGCCATGAAATCATCAATTATTAGTATCTTGTCTTCCCTATCTAGGTATTTTCGGGAGACCTTCATCGTGTAGTACCTCCCTTTTGTATATGAGTATACCTGGCTATCAAAGGTTTCAGCATCAATGTTTTTGGAATCGGATTTCTTGGCAAATACGACAGGCACCTTGAAATACTGGGCAGCAATACTTGCGATTGCTATTCCTGAAACCTCTGCAGTAAGGATCTTTGTAATAGACTCCCCTTCAAACTTTTTGCTGAACTCCTTGCCTATCTCATTCAACAGCTCAATATCAAGCTGATGATTAAGGAAGCTGTCTACCTTTAGGATATCTCCTCCCACAACATATCCTCTTTCCAGTATGGCATTTTTTAATAGCTCCATCTAATACCTCCATCAAATCTCAATTGTATTTCCCTCCAGCTTGGCGGCGGTTTCAGGACTGCAGGTGGTAAAAATGATCTGGTGTTCATCAGCAAACTCCCTAATCATTCTAACAGCCGCATCTTTTCTATAAGGATCCATATCCACAAGGCAGTCATCCAGAACAAGAATTCCTCTTGTCTCCCTAAGCAAATTCTCCGCCAAGGCAAGTCTAACTGCAAGTCCTACGGAATCCCTTGTACCAGTTGACAGAAGCTCCAGTGGCATCCTAGAGGATTCCTCCCTTTCCAGGATTATATCCATGGACTCCCCAATACCACCTATATCGTAGTTGTTCTGGGTTAATATCCTAAGATACTTGGACATTGATTGGACCAATGGCTTGTCCGTATCACTATCCAGTCTCTCCTTGGTCTTGCTGAAGGCATTCTTTATCCTTAGTAGGGCCTCCCCCCTATCAAGTAGCCGATTGAAGCTTTCCTGAGCGGATTTGAACTCCGTTTGCAGCTCCTCATATGAGGTGTCAGGTAGATTTCTCTCACATTCCACATAGCTTTCCCTTGCTTCATAAAATTCTGAATTAAGCCCTTCCGCCTCTTCCCTTGCATTTTTCAGTGCAAGGAAGAACTCATCCGGATCCTTGAATTCCTCTGGCAGACTCTTCAGACCTTCCAATTCCTTACCCAGGATTTTCAGATCTGCTCTCATATCTATCATGAGATCCATAAGATTGTCCTGGGAGCCGTAACTCTCCTTCCACGAATCAAGCTTATCCTCAATTGATTTTTGATCAACCCTTTTACCAAGGATTTCTCCGCCAATACCGTCCAATTCCTCTTCAATCTCGGCTAAACCTCTTAATCCTTCCAGGTCACCAAGCCCTTCAAGGACCTTTTCCAGGTCTTCCCTGGATTCTTCGCCAAGAAGGATCTGAAGGCGTTCATCCAGCCTATTGATTGCCTCCTGGATTATGGTCTGTCTTTCTCTTTCCCTCTTGGCTTCCTGGAGGGATTCAACCTGAATATCCATTAACCTGTTTTCTATACCTTCCTTGAGCTCCTTTACCTTAGCCGCTGATTCCTCCAGGTTATGGTCTCCTCCAGATATCCTTATTTCAAGTCCATCACTGCTTCTTATTGTCATCATTCCCTTGGCTGAAAATTCATCACCTTCTGCCGTCTTTCTTCCGTCCTCAAAGCCCTCTGATACATAT
>JANKMX010000067.1 GCA_024649995.1 Gudongella sp.
TTTGGATATCCAATCTGATCTTCAAGTTCTGCTTCAAGCATCTGTTCGATGGTTTCTCCGAGCATGTCTTTAAGACTCTCATAGATATCATCCACAGATTCTGGTTGGTAAAGCTCGATAAACTTTTGAATCGCTTCCCTTCGTTTTGGATCCCTTTTAATCGTAAGCGCACAATAATATATGCCTGGTAAAATTTATGGAGATGATTTCAGATCATCTCCATTAGTCTTGTCATTTGCAAATATCTTGAATCAGTGAATCCCAGGGCATCATCAGGTTTAGGATGTTGGGGTTATCTTTGAAGTTCATCCCTGGCATTCTGGACAGTATGTATTCCAGATACTTGTATGGATTGAGTCCATTGGCCTTTGCCGTTTCAACCAGGGAGTAAACGCAGGCACTTGATGTCGCTCCCTGAGGACTGCCGCAAAAGAGCCAGTTCTTTCTCCCAACGGTAAATGGTTTTATGCTGTTTTCGGCTATATTATTTGAAATTACACAGTTTCCATCCTTTAGGTATTCCTGAAGCTTGGCCTTGTGGTTCAGGGCATAGTTTAGGGCCTGACCTATCTTTGATTTTGGTAGCACCTGGGATTTTGATCTTTCTGCCCATGCAAAGAAGGCCTCCAGTACGGGCTTTTCGTGCTTCAGTCTTTTCTCTTTTCTCTCTTCTGGTGGTAGGTCCTTGAATTTCTTCTCCCAATCAAAGAGTTTGTTGCAGTAGGCTATACCCTTTGCTGGGAGTGTCCCTTCGGGTGTATTAAGATCCTTGGGACTTGCATCCACAAAATATCGTCTTACATGAGCCCAGCAAAGGCAATGGTTTATGCCTTTGACCTTGTCATAGCCTGAGTAGGCGTCTGTGTGCAGGTAGCCTGCGAATCCCTTGAGGAATTCCCTTGGGTAGTCTCCAGATCTTCCTGTCTCATACCTGAAGAGTCGGATCTGCTTCTGGGCACTGCTTGATGTGCTGTATACCCACATGTATGATTTTGAGGTATTTTTCTTTCCCGGTTCATTCATTACCTGGACAGGTGTCTCATCTGCATGCAGGTATCTCTCCTTAAGGAGTTCCTCCTGGAGCTTCTTCTCAACGGGCATCAGCCACTGTTCTGAGGTCTTCAGTATCCAGTTTGCCATGGTGCCCCTCTTTAGTGGGAAGCCCATGCTTGCCCAGTCTTTCTCCTGTCTTTTAAGTGGCACCGACTGCACGTACTTCTGGTACATGGTCCAAGCCACACTTGATGCTGTTGCATAGGAATGCTGAAGTACAGGTTCTGGTGTATATGGATTGAACATCCCTGGCCTGTTCTCCTTCTTGCAGGTCTTGCATTCATAGTTTTCCTGATATATGTTTATGATGCTTATCTCCGCTGGTATGTACTTGATTTCTGAGCGCAGAAACTTCTTGCCCACAACGGACAGATTACTTCCGTCTATTGGGCATGTCTGCTGTGATTTGTCCAGTTTGTATACCTGGTCCTGCTGGGGGAGATCCTTGAAGAGGTCTTTTCTTTTGTAGCCTTTTCTCGTCCTTTTCACCGGCTCCTCGAAGGGTACAGGTTCAAGGACTGAATCATCTGCTTCAACCTCTGCCTCGTTGAACAGTTCCACTGCAAGCTCTCCTATGAGAAGCTGGCCGTCTATTGCTGAAGTCTTTTCTGTCTTCCTTCCATAGAGCTTCTTTATGAGATGCTCCATGTTCTCATTGGCCCTTCTAAGCTCTTCCCTTAAGCCTTCTATGGTCTTGTTCTGGGATTCAATTGTTTCCTGAGTATTCCGGTCAAGATTGTACCACCAGTCCGGTGACAGGATACCTCTATTCCGGTAATACAATACCATCCTTCCGCTTTATGATACCGTTTAGTTTATAATATATTTATGCATCAATTAGATGCAAATATATTATGAGGAGGTCAAATAATGACCAGGTATCGAGAAATTTTGAGGCTTCATTCGATGAACTTAAGCCAAAGTAATATCGCTTACAGCTGTGGTGCCTCAAAAACAACAGTAAACAGTGTCATCAAGAGGGCTAAAGACTTAGGTGTTTCATGGCCACTTGATGAAGATCAAACTGATGGAACGCTTTCAAAGCTATTATTCCCATCAAAGGAAGAATCAACCCAAGGAAAAAGACTCCCCGACTTTAACTACATCCGAAAGGAACTTCTTAAGAATGGAGTCAACAAAAAGCTTCTATGGACTGAATACATCGAGGAATGCAAACTCAACGGTGATGAACCGCTGATGTATTCACAATTCTGTTATCACATTCAGAAGGATGAGCAAAAGCGTCGTGCCAGTATGCATATCAATCGTAAACCTGGAGAACAGGTTGAGGTTGATTGGGCTGGAGATCCTGCACATATCATCGATCCTGATACAGGGGAACTAACTGAAGCATCCATATTTGTAGCTGCATTGTCCTACAGTCAGTATGCATATGTTGAAGCCTTTATGAATGAAAAACAACAGGCTTGGATAACAGCTCATATCCATATGTATGACTACTACAAGGGAGTCTCCAAAATTCTGGTTCCTGATAACTGCAAAACAGCAGTTAATCACAACAAGGATTGGTATACCCCAAAACTAAATACCACCTATCACGAAATGGCTGAACACTATGGCACTGCAATAATACCTGCAAGAGTTAGAAAACCTAAAGACAAACCAAATGCTGAAGGTATTGTCGGAAACATATCCACCTGGATTGTTGCAGCCCTTAGAAATGAGCAATTCTTTTCATTAGCGGAATTGAATGCTTCAATCAGAGAAAAGCTTGAAGAATTCAACAAGAGAGACTTCCAAAAGAAAGAAGGAAGCAGGTCGAGTCTCTTCCACAACGAAGAATTCCCATTTCTATTACCCCTTCCTGCTACCCCCTATGAACTGGCAGATTGGAAACAAGCCACCGTTCAATTTAATTATC
Organism: Gudongella sp.; assembly: GCA_024649995.1. Taxonomy (GTDB): domain Bacteria; phylum Bacillota; class Clostridia; order Tissierellales; family Tissierellaceae; genus Gudongella. The sequence continues at coordinate 2,936 of JANKMX010000067.1, forward strand.
ACATATCCATAGAAGGAATGCTATACTCAGTTCCTTATGAATACATCAAAAGAAAGGTTGATGTCAGGATAACAGAAAAGATTATCGAAGTTTTCTACAACCATAACCGTATTGCCTCCCACAAGCGTCTGTTTGGACGAAAGGGACAATACAGCACCATAGTTGAACACATGCCCCCTGATCACCAGCAGTACCTTGAATGGAACGGTGACCGCTTTAGAAAATGGGGAGAGCTTATTGGACCAAACACACACAAAACCGTAGATGCAATACTTACCTCCAAACGTGTAGAGCAGCAAACATACAAAAGCTGCATGGGTTTATTGAAATTGGTTGACAGGTACTCAGCAGGTCATCTTGAGGCAGCATGCGAGAAGGCACTTACCTTTACCGCAAGCCCCAGTTACAAGAGCATCAAAAACATACTTGTAGCTGGAACAACCAAAGAAGACGCATCAATAGCTGAAACCCCTGTGAAAAACATCTATGGCATCACACGTGGGTCCAACTACTATGGAGGTAGAAAAAATGATTAACAACAGCACAGTTGACAAACTAATTGAAATGAGACTCACAGCCATGTCTGATGCCTTTCGTCAACAAATGTCAGATCCAAGAATGAATGAAATATCATTTGAAGAGCGATTCGGCATGATGGTTGATATTGAATACACAAGAAGAAAAAACAACCGTCTTGATAGACTAATCAGAAATGCTGATTTTGATCAGCCCGATGCGAGCATAATGGACATCGACTACACATCAGGACGAAAACTAAACAAAGAACTGATTAAGAGACTCGCCTCCTGTGACTATATATCAGAACACAGGAATATCTTCATCACAGGAGCAACTGGCAGTGGGAAAACCTACATGGCCTGTGCCTTTGGCATGGAGGCCTGCAAACAGCACTACAAAACTCAATATGTACGCCTACCAGATCTTCTAATCGACCTGGAGTATTCCAGGAGCGAAGGAAACTACAAGAAGGTTATGGCAAAGTATTCCAACCCAGTACTTCTGATAATTGATGAATGGCTACTGCTAAAGCCAAATTCAACAGAAGAAAAAGATATCTTTGAACTACTTCATCGAAGAAGGAAAAAGTCTTCGACACTCTTCTGCTCACAATTCAGACCTGAGGGTTGGTATGAACAGTTAGGTGGTAATGATTCACCCTTAGCTGATGCTATACTTTATCGTATAGTCCATGACTCTTACAGAATCAATATCGAGTCAATTAATCCGGCAAAAGATCTTTCTATGAGAGAAGTCTACGGCCTCGATAAAAGATTAAGCGAGTAAAACAATGCTATATGGTATCGTGAGTCCGGACATGCGGTATCCATTCTTCCGGATTCACGGTACTAATGAAGAAGAATATTCATTTTACAGAGGCCAATCCAATTATGGCCAGCATGGTTGGTACCTACCAGTTTCCAATGGTCAAGCTGGTTCTGGTACCCCTACTATTGATTTTCCTCTGGCAACATAAGGAGAGAATTGGCAATATGCTTGTTTCATTGACTTGGATTCCATTTTTGGGATACCTTTCATTGATGGTCTATTACAGATTTCTGATTGTCACTTTCACCTAAATGGGTGTCAATTTACTGATGAGTATTAAGATATTGTAAAAATACTGTGTAAGGAATGTAATCCTTTGCAGTATTTTTTATATTTATAATATTAATTTGAAGACGTATGAATATTTGGCATCATACTTGACAAAATCGTTGTAGGATTACAAAATAATGTGACAATTTACTGATTCTAAGGTATAATATCACTATGATTACACCTTTTTAAAACAGACTAAATCCATGAGAGGTAAAAATGATAATATTGACAATAATAATTGGAATATACGGACTACTTATAGGTTCCTTCCTTAATGTATTGATATACAGAATCCCCAGGGATGAAAACATAGCCTGGCCAGGGTCCCACTGCCCATCCTGTGGGCACGGACTTAGGTGGTATGACAACATCCCCTTATTTTCATACCTCTTACTCAGAGGCAGGTGTCGCTATTGCGGAGATAGGATCAGCATTCAGTACCCGGTTGTGGAGGCAACCAATGCAATCATTTACATATTATTGTTCCTTTCCTTCTATTCCGGATCAAAGCTCGATTTTGTCTTCTATGCTCTTATTTCATCTGTTCTTGTGGCTATCGCCTTTATTGACCTCAAGGAGCAGATTATACCGGATTCACTGGTTCTTACGGTATTGACACTTTCAATAATCCAAAAGGCACTGCTGCATTTCTATGAGGGGGTTCCTTTTCCTTTGGTTAACAGTATCTTGGGCCTTGCTATAGCAGGTGGAATTTTCCTTCTGATCCTCTTTTTTTCAGGCGGAGGGATGGGAGGAGGAGATGTAACCCTGATCGCTGCCCTGGGCTTTATCCTTGGGGTCAGGTTGATATTCCTGAACATTTTCCTGTCATTTATCCTTGGTGCAGTGATTTCAATATTCCTTCTCGCAACGAAAATAAAGACCAGAAAGGACCCGATACCCTTCGGACCCTTTATCATTTTGGGGTTTTTCATTGTGCTTTTCATGGGTGAAGACCTTATAAGTTGGTATTTCAACATTTTATTCTAGTAAATTATTCCATTTTAGTTTATTATATATTTAAGTGAACAGGAGAGGAGAGAGGCTTATGGCAATCCTTGGCAACAGCAAAACCCTTAGTCTGGACTTTGGTTCCGACAATATCAAGGGTGTGGAAGGCAAGTATTCAGGCAAGGGAGTAGTGGTTGACAACTGCTTTAAAATCGATCTACCAAAGGGGTTGTATGTTGATGGGGAAATTACAGACCTTGACCAGATGACATATCTCCTTAGGACTGGACTGTCGGAAAACAAGGTGGGGCAGCTGGAGACACATGGGGTTTTCAATGCGTCATCTGTTGTTATGCGTGAAATCAGCCTACCTAAGGCTACACATGAGGAAATTGAAGCTATCATAAACTACCAGCTTGAGGATTACATACCCATCAATCCTGAAGACTATATAGTAAAGTACCTGGATCTGGGGAGCAGAATTGAGGATGGGATAGAGAAGCTCATACTTCTGTTGATCGGAATACCCAGGACCACAATCCAGGCCCATCTTACACTACTTAAGAACGTAAACCTTAAGCCTTCAGTCCTGGACTACCATGGAAATGCCATCGCAAAACTGCTCCACGAGGGTGGGGATATAAATGGTGCATACAAAAATGTCCAGACCATAGCCTGTGTTGATATGGGAGACAGCCATACCAGTATTTCCATTGTTGAGGATGGCGTCATCAAGGTTGCCAGGGTGGTTGAAAGGGGAATGGGCTTTGTTGTTGATGAAATCAAGAGAAAGCTGCCTCACCTGGAGGACGGACAAATCCTTGAGTACATGGACAGGATAGATGACATCTCCCAGAAAAAGATGGGACTGGACGATGAGGTCATCCTTGCTGAAGCCTTGAGGGAGAATCTTTTTGGAATTCTCGATATGATAGAAATGATCTTCAGATATTACAAGACAAGGGAAGTAAGCAATGAAATCGATTTGGTCCTGCTTCAGGGTGGACTATCCAGGATAAGGGGAATTGACAAGCTCTTCCACGATTTCTTCGATATGGAGGTCACAAGACTGAAATCATTGGAGAAGGTCAAGACAAACTGTGATCTCAGCCAGTATGCCAATGCTATTGGAGGTCTCATCAGACTGAAAGAGGTGAAGAAGAAATGAGAGATTTAAACTTTTTCGATCCCTTCATAGAAAAAAAACAATTCGCCTTCAACAAGATGCTGTTTTTATATGGAATATTATTTGTGGTGATTCTTGGATTGGGAATATTTGCAGCAATGAATCAAATGGAGATAAGTGCCCTGGAGAAGGAGGTCAACAGCCTTAGACAGGTTGCAGAGGACCCCAAGACCGTTAAGAAGGTTGAGGAGATCAGGGCCTTCGAGGAGGAAACGGCACAATTTCGACAGGAGGTTGAACGTATTCGAACCCTTGACAAGAATATCCAGGCCAGGGATGTAATTGGAGAAGCCTTGCTGGATGATATAAATTCCAAGCTTCCTGAGGGGGTTTTTCTGGGTAACCTTAGCGTAAGCGGCAGGGAAATCCGAATAGCAGGCTTTGCCGAGGACAGGTACTCAATCGCAGAGTTTGCCAAGGGTCTTGAAAGCATTCCTGAGGCTTCTAAATCATTTGTGTCAAACATCTCTGCAGTGGAAAGCTACTACAGATTCAATCTTGACCTAACGCTTGAGGAGGTGCTGGTAGATGTCAACTAAGCTAAAATCAATGTTCAGCAGCATCAAGACCAGACCCCTGACAAAAAGTGAAAAAATACTTCTCACCCTGCTTGCAATTGTTGGCATTGCCTTCCTTGGAAACAGGTACATATTGGTTCCACAGGATGAAAAGATACAGGCGCTCCAGGTGGAGAAGTACGAGTTGGATACGAAAATAATGGAAATGAATGCAATCCTTAGAAGAGAGGATGATATCAAGAAGGAGTGGGAGATGCTCCACAGGGAGAGAAACCAGATTCTTTCATATTATTTCCCAACTCTCGATCAGGCACAGATAATATACCTGTTGAACGATCTTCTACCTGAGGACCAGGTGGAGGTGGCTGACCTTAACTTCTCAAGACCCTCTGCTGAGAAGCTTTCAGAAATGGATGTCTACAATATGGGTATTTCGGTACCTTTTAGTGGAGACTATACCGGTATAGAGGAGCTGGTCAGATCAATTGAGCTCAGTCCGAGAAGGATGATGGTTGATAGTCTGTCCTTGGACAGAAGTGCTGACAATCAGCTTTCAGGTTCCATGAGTCTTAAGGTCTACTCACTTGAAGGACTTGCAGAAATGGAAGAGGAAGATGTCATATTTGTTGAGACCGCAGAAAACCCAAATCAGGGAACACTGTTCTCAAGCTTTGACGGGTTTGTTGGAGCCAATGGAAGTGGAAGCCCAGGTGGTACTGGAGGATCTGAGGGTTCAGGAGGCGCAGATGGCACTGGGTCCACTGGAGGAAGCCCAGGCGGTGGAACAGGTATAGATGGCGGAACTGATATTAATGGAGAGATTCTACACAGCTTTGAATGGAGAAACTATGATTTCATACCAAGCCACCCATTGGTAAGGGGTCAGGCAGAGCCCAGCACTATAGCTCTGGATGGTAGATATGCATTGAGGCTTGAATACAATATAGTAGGCACCGAGGAGGAGAATAGGGCGATGGTGGACATTACCAGCCAGAATATTGAGTTGAAATTCCCTCCAACCGATCTTAGCATCCATACCTACTCCTTTACCTATGCTCCAGGCACTATTGGGGTAAGGATCATAAACCAGGATGGAAAGGAGGCCTTTATTCCAGTAAATGAGGGTATTTCATGGCTGGGATGGGGAAGGACAAGGATCAACCTTCCAGGCAGTGTTGCCGAGTACCCAATAAAGATCACCCATATCTACTATGAAATGGCTGAGGGTAGGGATGACTTTGGAGTTCTGGTGTTCGACAAGCTGGAGGCCATATATCCCCATCATGTGGATTCAGCCTATGAAGGGACTGACAAGGAACCGGACAGGATCTTCTACGAGGTACAACCGGGAGATACTGTTTCGACCATATCCAGGGACGTTTATGGGACCTTGCTATACAAAAATGAGATTATGAAAAACAATGATATAAGAACGGGAGATGTACTCCCTGTAGGCAAGATACTGGTATTGGTTAAGAGATAGGAGGAGAGAGGATATGAACAGGATTAAGCTTACAGTATTGTTTACAATAGTTTTTACTCTCCTTCTTTCAGGAGGAGTATTGGCAGCCCAGGAGGATTATGACTTTGGTTTTTCAGAGGGTGGCAAGTACTATGACATTGATCCTTCATTTGATGATGGGGAGGATGCACTTGATGAGTATTATGATTATATTGAGGATGAGGAGCCTGAAACCTACGATCGTATAGATGCCATGGGCAGCGTTGCACTTAGGGACTTTGAGGATGGATTTGTAGAGGGCTATGAGGATGCCAAGACTGAAGACGTCGATACTGCAGATGCAAGCTCATTGGGTGAAAGCCTTGGAAGAACCCATGCTCTTAACGACTACTATGACGGAAGGGATTCTGATTGGGCAGATGCTCTGCCAAGCGACAGAAGCATCAGCAGGATGTTTGATTTGGACAGGATGAGCAGCAGCTATGAGGACAGCTTTATAGCTGAGTTCAAGTCTGGATTCAAGACAGGCTATGAGGATGAGTTTGCACAGGCGTTATTGAGTCCACCCATGGAAAGCATGTCCCAGGGACTTGATGATGGTCAGGCGGCAGGTGAAGCCATGGGAGCCTCCTTTGCTGAAAGAGACTACATGCTGGGTGATTCGATGGACTATGAAAGAGACCTGTTAAGGGATTCAGACATCATTGAAAGATACAGATTAAGACTTGGTACCAACGAGTACCAGGATGCCTTTGTTGAGGGCTTCAAGAAGCAGTACCAGATAAGCTACAATGAAACCTTCAGGTCACTTCATCAGGATAGGTCCATGGCAGCATTGGAATCTACACAGATTCCTGCTGCAGGTGGAGATGTTGTTGCAGCTGACGGAATTGGAATAATGGTGGAGCCGGGAACCTTCTATATGCCTGTATATGCAACAATCAATCAGCAGAACACAAGCTTCTACAAGTTTGGATCATATGTCAGGGCATCTGAGGTCTATTCCATAAGATTTGACAATCCGGCAGGGACCCTCGATGACGACAGGAGGATAACCATCGCCTTCCCATACTACGGAGACCAGTACAAGGCGGGAATATACAAGCTTATAGATGAAAGATGGCAGTACATTCCAAGTGAATTTGATGGTGATACCATCTTTGCACAGGTGCTTCCAAGCACCATGTCCAACAGGGAAGGAACCTATGCGGTTTTCATGGATGAGAATATAAGGGTCCTGACTGATGTGAGGGACCACTGGGCAAAGCCTGAGATTGAGACAATGGTAAGAAGAAACATCATAACGGGATACCCAGGCTACACTCACCTTGATGGAACCTTCAGACCCTCACAAAGCATAACCAGGGCTGAATTCCTGATTCTACTGAGCAGGATTGAAAACTGGACCCTGCCCAATTACATTGTAAATGCAACACATTTCAAGGACCATGCGCAGTTTGCTCAGTATGACAGGATCATAAGCTACGCCCTTTCAAAGGGATATGTTATAGGCTACACAGATGGTACCTTCAGACCACACAATCCAATTTCATATTACGAGGTACAGCTTATTATGGGAAGAGTACAGGGAAGCTACGGCTTCAACTGGAATGCATTGGCAACACAGATGATGTATGAAAAGGCCTACAGGTCACCGAGCTTTGACAATATAAATAATAAGATCACCAGGGCAGAGGTGGCTTATATGCTTTATGTTCTCAATCAATGGCGGTACTGATAGATAAGGTAGGCTTTAAAAAGGGCTTCACCCTGATCGAATTGATTGTGGTGATGGCCCTTTTTTCTTTGCTTCTATCCATAACACTGCCCAACACTTCCATTATCAGGAATCTGAATGAAAGACAGGAACTGAGAATGATTGAAAAGGACCTGAGACAGGCCAGGACAAGAGCCATACTTGAAAACAGGACTGTGGAGGTATCCTTCTATGTTGATGGAAACATGTACATAATCCAATACAGTGAAAGTGACAAAATCAAGGTTCAAAGACTATCTTCAGGTCTGAAGATAATTTATGCGGACTCTGCAGCCTATAGATTCAATGGGACTGGCAGAGTGGGGAATTCAAATACAGTCACATTGAAAAGATCGGATGGAAGGACATACCATCTGGCTGTGGGTGTCAACACAGCAGAAATAACTCTCAGGGAGGTACAATAGGGTGAAAAGAAAGGGGTTTTTCCTTATTGATATTATTCTGGGTTTAGGCCTATTGGGGTTGCTTGCACTTGTGGTTCAGACATCAATAATCACAACATCAAAGACTATTGTATCCGTAGAGAATAGGGCTGAACTAATTGACAACTGCCAAAGAGTAGTAGAAAGCCTTAAGGTTCCGTCTGAAGAAAACAACGACTTATTCTTGGAGATTATGTCTGAAGATGGATTTGTAGATTATGCTTGTTCCTTTCTGGCTGAGGATATGGTGGCCATGGTGAAACTGGACTATCATGATGAAAAGCTTCAGATGTACACAGTAACTGTGAGAGGAGAGGGTTCTGATGTCAGTCTTTCCGCCACCAGGGTCATCCAGTAGAAGGGGATTCACTGTTGTAGAGATAATAATTGCTTTGGGATTTGCAGGAATTGCACTTATGATGTTTTTCTCAATCATGAGTTCTACAGAGGCATCAGCAAGCAGGATTCAAAGATTTGATGATTTTATGCTCAATGGCAGATATGCAACTGAGTATATAATTGAGGATGTGATGCTGGCCGATGAAATCATTGGCATGGAGGAATATTTACCTGAGGGGATATACCAGGGTGACTATCTAGGCTTTATCCTCATCAACCACAATAACGGTGTCAATAGTGACATGAAGGATTATGACAAGACCTTCAAATACAAGTACATATACTACAGACTCTCTGGAGATGTTATTTTTAGAAGCACCTTTAGCCATAACTCATACCTGCCTGCTAATGCTCCCTCAAATGGTGGCCATAATGTACTGGCAAGAAATGTACTTTCAATTGGTAGCAGCACCTACTCTTCCGTGGATAGGCTTTTACTCGTGGAAATAATAACCAGGGACCCTGTCATTCAAAAAGAGTACAAGTCCATTGAAACAAAATATCTTGGGAATCACTGACGGGAGTTGAAGAATGAAAAGAGATGGAATTATAATAGTCCTGGTTTTGATAGTAAGCGCAGTCTGTTTCTCAGTTATTTTGTTTTCCCTTGATACTGTTATCACCCAGTATTGGATAGTCATGAACAGGTATGACAATGTTCAGGCGGAGATGTCCCTGGAGGGAAAGGTGGCTGAGCTTGTGATGACCTCAGAAAATGCAAATAATCTGGTAAAGGATACAATCCTAAACAATAAGCCGGAGGTATACAAACCAAAAGCCTTTTCAATACCAATAGAAGGAATGGAGGATTCAAGTGGAACAATAAAGTTCTCCTACTGTGATGATGGCAGATTGAACTATTTATTGAGTGTTGAAGGAACAAGAAACAAGGTTATTGATAATATAACAGTCAAGGGACATGTTTTCAATCCTATCGTGGACCACTGTGATGAAGGCCTTGTGACACTTCAGGACAAGTCCCTTGACTATGTGGAGAGACTTGACGGGTTCTTGGATGGGTTGAGAAGCTCTTTCAACTCAGATGCCATTGATTCAAGCTATTTTCTGGCTGAAAACTATCTGGAGAATGAGGTTATAGTTAGAGCGAAATCATCAGGATACAGATATATTGATTTTATTCGCGAAAGCCATATGTCAAGGTACAGTTTCTGGAGTGGCAAGATGGTGCTATTCAAGGAGTTTGATGGCTTCAATAGAGATTCGGTAAGACTGGAGGAGCTGCCAGACAGCCTGACATATGGGCTTCTGATGGGAGTAATCTACCTGGAGGAAGGAGACCTTGTTATTTCTGGAGATATGCGCTTCGGAGGTATTATCGTATTAAACAATGGCAGGATTATTAAGGAGGGAGATGGCGAGGTAATAATCAAGGGGAAGGTTATAATAAACAATTACGATCAACCGGATGAGGGAATCATCATTGAGTATGATTCGGAAAATGTCAGACTTATGTCGAAATTTCTCCCAGGCTTTATCAGCCCCACAATAGATTCCATACGATAGTGGATATATGGACTTCATAAAGTATTCCAATGGACTAATTTTAGCTTGTTACAGTGCCCTTATACTGGTATAATAAAAACTATACGGGGGATTTTAATCTTTCAATTTTTAAATAGAGAACAGGAGGGAATAGATTGATACAAGCGGGAGATTTTAGAAATGGAATAACATTTGTTATGGATGGTCAGGTTTTTCAGATAGTTGATTTTCAGCATGTTAAGCCTGGTAAGGGAGCTGCGTTTGTTAGAACAAAGCTTAAGAACGTAATAAACGGTGGCTTCAAGGAGGTTACCTTCAGTCCATCCGAGAAATTTGAGAAGGCTGTAATAGAGACAAAGGAAATGCAGTATCTTTACTCAGATGGAGAGCTATACTACTTTATGGACAATGAGACCTATGAGCAGATTCCTTTGGAGAGGGATTCAGTGGAAGAGGCAATAATGTACCTTAGGGAGAATGATATTGCAACAATAAGATTCTATCAGGGCAAGGCCTTTGACGTATCTCCACCTAACTTTGTTGAGCTTGAGGTAACTGAAACAGAGCCTGGAGTCAAGGGAGACACTGCACAGGGGGCAACAAAGGCGGCCATATGTGAAACTGGTGTTACCATCTATGTTCCTTTGTTTGTGAACACAGGTGATGTTATAAAAATTGACACAAGGACCGGAGAGTATCTGTCCAGAGTTTAAAGGAGGGGTTAAAATGGAATATTTATTTCAGAAGGTATCTTATCTAAAGGGTCTTGCAGACGGCCTGGGAATTGATGAGTCGACCAAGGAAGGCAAGCTTCTAATGGCAATCGTTGAAACGCTTGAGGAATTTGCTGAGGTTATGGAAGAAGTGGTTGAGGACCAGATCGATCTTGAAGAATATGTTAACTTTATCGATGAGGACCTTGCAGACGTAGAAGATGACGTCTACGGCGATGAGGAAGACTTCTACTTTGACGAGGATTTTGACTTTGATGATTTCGATGACTGTTGTGATGACGAAGGCTGCAATTGCTACAAAGGTCATGACGAGGATGAGGAATTGTTTGAGGATGAGGACAGCGATGAGGACAGTGACGAGGAATAATCAGATGCCTAAAGCTTAGCTTTAGGCTTTTTCTCTGGGATAGACCTATATTGTAATGGGCAACCAGCTTTGTTATAATATGGTTACGTACTATTGAATAGGGGTGTTGATATGTCTGAAAAGGACCACATGGAATATATTGAAAATGGAAGCATACAGATATCAAATGAAGTCATTGCAACCATAGCAGGAACTGCTGCCATGGAGGTGGAAGGTGTTGTTGGAATGAGCAGCAACCTTGCAGGGGGAATCTCTGAGCTCCTTGGCAAGAAGAATCCCGGCAAGGGAGTCAAGGTTGATATTCGTGAAAAGGAAGTTACAGTGGAGATGCATTTGACCCTTGAATATGGAGCAAAGCTTAATGACGTGGGCTTCAAAGTTCAGGAGGAAACGAAAAAAGCCATTGAAACCATGACAGACCTTAGGGTCAAGGCTGTTAATGTTCACATTGAGGGTATCAACCGCACAAAAAATGATGAGACGGATTCCAGACTATAGTGGAAATACATTCTAAGGAGTAAAATATGGGAAGAAAACAAGCAAGAGAAGGCGCCATGCAGCTGCTGTTCCAAATGTCCAGCAATGAGGATTTCACAAGGGAAACCCTTCAGACCTTCCTGGAAAACTTTTCCTATGATAATGGGGAAAGCGAATACATCAGGACGGTAGTTGAGGGAGTGATGGACAATCGGGAGGAAATAGATGAATCCATCAAACAGAATCTACAGGGATGGTCACTGGAACGTATAGCAAGGGTTGATCTGGCTACCCTGAGACTGGCCATATTTGAGATTCAGTATATGGAGGATATACCTGTGGAGGTATCCATAAACGAAGCCATCGAGATTGCCAAGAAATTCAGCACAGATGATTCATATAAATATGTGAACGGAGTTCTAGGTGGATTTGTAAGGTCCATGAGCAAGGATGAATGATCTATACCTTGGTATTGATACAAGCAATTACACAACATCCATTGCTATTGTGGACCGGGATGGAAGGATAATTGAAGATAGAAGAAAGCCTCTTGTGGTGGAAAGGGGAAAAAAGGGGCTCCGACAGCAGGAGGCCCTATTTCAGCATATAAAGAACCTGCCTGCTCTTATGGAGGAGATTTCAGCTGACCTATCTGAGATAAAAGCCATTGGTGTAAGCACTAGGCCCAGAAATGTTGAAGGATCCTATATGCCGGTGTTTCTAGCTGGAGAGAATGCCGGAAGAATCATGTCCAAATCCTTGAAGATACCCATGAGAAGATTCTCCCATCAGGAGGGACACATTGGAGCCTGCCTTAAGGAGAATAGGGCTGATGAAGGTTTTCTATCCATACATCTGTCAGGAGGTACAACTGAGGCTGTACTGACCAATAATACCCGGAACAACCTTTTAACCGAAGTGGTGGGAGGTAGTCTTGATATCAGTATGGGGCAGCTTATAGATAGGATTGGGGCACATATTGGGCTGGACTTTCCATGCGGCTTGGAGCTGGATGGAATGTCAAGGGATGGAAAACTTATTGATCTAAATCTGCAGCCTAAATTAAAGGATGGCTGGGTAAACCTGTCCGGCTATGAGAATATATTCAAGAGACTCCTTGATGAAGGAAGCAATAGCAGGGAGGATGTCATTTACACCTTATTTCACACGCTTGGTGAGGTAATTGTGGAGCTGATAGAGTTTGCGAAGGTTTATCACCAGGTAAATAAGGTTTATATGGTGGGTGGAGTATCGGCAAACAGCATTATCAGAACTAGACTCAAATATCTGGCTATGGACATAAATTTCCCTAAAAAGGATCTGTCTACTGATAATGCCGTTGGAGTTGCATACCTTGCAGCCTGGAAAAAAGGATGGGAGGAATAGTATGAGGCCATTGATGGTTAGCGAAGTGAATCAGTACATA
>JANKMX010000068.1 GCA_024649995.1 Gudongella sp.
GTCCACCATCTTTCCCTTGAAAACATTGGCTATCTGTAGGACCTCAGACCTACTTTCCTTGCTACAGGATATCTTCAGAAACATCAACTCCCTAAGTATTGATCTTTTTCTGGTCAGGTCCTCAATTTTTATTACATTTATTAGCTTGTTCAACTGCTTTGTAATCTGCTCAAGCACTTCTTCGTCACCTGTTAGTGTGACGGTTATCCTGGAAATGTTGGGGTTCATGGTTTCAGCAACATTCAAGGTGTCAATGTTATAGCCTCTTCTGGTGAAAAGCCCCGCAACCTTGCTCAGGGTTCCAGCATAGTTTTCAACAGTTATTGATAAAACATGCCTATTTCTGTTCATCATATCCACCTCCAGTGTGCAAGGGTTGGAAAATCCGGATTTACCCTACATTGGATCAGACATGGCCTATCGGATGAATATGCTTTTTCTATGACATCCTCAATCTGTGAGTCATCTTCTACAAGATATCCCTCTATTCCATAGGCATCTGCAAGCTTCATAAAATCAGGATTGAATCCAACATCAACTCCATGATAGCTGTCCTTGCCGTATGAGTTTAACTGAAGCTCCCTAACCATACCAAGTCTTTCATTTGTTATTACAATAACCTTAATATTCAGATTGTGTTCCCTCAAGAGTGCCAGCTCGCCCATAAGCATCTGGAATCCTCCCTCTCCCATGATTGCTGTAACGCTTTCGTCTTCACCTGCGGAAAACCTGGCGCCAATTGCAGCAGGAAGGCTATATCCCATTGTTCCCAAACCTCCTGAAGTGAAATAGCGTCTCCCATTCCCCGCTACAAGGTAGTGTGCAGTCCAAATCTGATTCTGTCCAACATCAGATGTCACTATTGCTCTTTCCCCAAGCTTCTCAGAAATGGCTCTTATGAATCTACAAGGATTGACTCCTGGCTCCTGGAAGCTTCTGTTTATGTTCTCATCCATGTGCTTTCGTCTTTCTTCCCTTATCCCTTCAGACCATTGTGAGACTTCATTCTTGTATTCATAGGAATTCAACTGCTTCAATATGGCACCGGCATCACCAACTACAGGGGTGTGGGTTTTTACGTTCTTCCCTATTTCAGCAGGGTCAATATCAATATGTATAACATGCTGATCCTTTATTTTATCTGATATGACAGCTGTTGACCTGTCTGCGAACCTTGCTCCTATGACTATGATCAGGTCTGCCTTGTTCATTGCCCGGTTCACAAAAGGATACCCATGTGAACCAAGAAGTCCTGCAAAGTGTGGATTGTCATTGGGAAAGCTGTCCACTCCCATAAGCGTGCATACAACTGGAATTTTTGTCTTTGAGACAAATTCAATCAGGTCTTCCTTGCATCCAGATGAGGAAATTCCCCCGCCTACACATATAATCGGTTTGCTGGCCTGGTCTATTCTTTCGTGGATTCTTGATATCTGTTTTATATGACCCTCAATTGTAGGCTTATAGCCTCTTATATCAACAGAATCAGGATATTGGAATTCTATGTATTGATTCTGGATATCCTTAGGAATGTCAATGAGAACAGGTCCCTTTCTACCCGAATTTGCTATATGGAAGGCTTCCTTCAGTATCCTGGGAATATCCTCTCCCTTTTTTACAAGATAATTATGCTTGGTAAAGGCTTCACTTGAACCCACCACGTCCGCTTCCTGAAACATGTCAGTGCCAATCTTATCTGAATTCACCTGACCAGTTATGGCTACCATGGGTACAGAATCCATATATGCAGTAGCCAGGCCCGTTATGAGATTTGTCGCTCCCGGACCGGATGTTGCTATACAAACACCCACTTTATTGTTCACCCTTCCATAACCACTGGCCATATGGGCAGCGGATTGTTCCTGCCTTACCAGAACATGCCTTACACTAGATTTTCTGAGACTTTCATAAAGAGGCAGAACAGCCCCTCCAGGATATCCAAATACGGTGTCTACGTCTTCAAGCCTGATACATTCAACTATTGCATCTGCAACCAGCATTTTCATTTCATTTTCTCCCCTTATACACCTTGTCGAAGCTATGGTGATAGAATTTCTCATGATTGTAACACAGATACGATAGTATTAGCAACAATATTTAGAATTTTATTTATTTTTGTAATATTTGCGTAAATAAAAAGACCACATCATTTGGATGCAGCCTTTATTTTACACCACCGTAAAACTTGATTACAGAAAGCTCGGTCTTACTTTAAATTCATAAAAAGTGTATTAGTTTAATCCGAACACCTTTAATTTATTCTCTGCCTCAATGATCTCCTTCTCTCCTGGCTCCTGAGCTGGTTTCCCAAATGGCATCTGAGCCATGAGCTTCCATTTTGAGGGTAGACCATATTGCTTTTTGACCTCTTCTTCAACTGCATCATTGTAATGCTGCAGGGAAGCTCCCAGGCCCTCAGCCGCCAGAGATGTCCATACATTATATTGAAGCATTCCAGATGATTGGTATGACCATATGGGGAAATTGTCTTTTGCCTTAGGAAACTGGCTCTGCAGGCTTTCTATTGTATCGTAATCTTCAAAGAACAATGCAGTTCCAAATGAGTTCTTGAAGTTGTCAATCTTTTCAGCGGTCTCACCGTGTCTATCCTCAGGCTGTGCAGAAATCAATGAAGACTTTGTGATTTCCCAGAATTTGTCGTGATCCTCTTCAAAGAGCACAACCACCCTACCACTTTGGGAGTTGAATGCGGAAGGTGTATGGTTCAGTGAATATTTTACAACCTCCTTTATTTTTTCCTTTTCAATCGTGGTCTCTCTGGTTAATGCATATACGCTTCTTCTGATCTTCATTACTTCATAATAGTTTTTATTCATTATTTATACCTCCTGTTTTCATGCTAGATATTCTCCTTCTCAATTGAGTCCTTCAGTCTAAATAAGGAATCAATGAGTTCTTTCTTGGATTCATGATCCATATCTTTAAATAGTTCCTCCAAATGCTTTTCATGGTAGGGGAATATTTCTGATATAAGCTTTCTTCCACTCTCTGTCAGGTCAACATAGAATCTTCTCTTATCCTCAGAACACTTCTCTCTTACAACCAGGTCCTTCTTTACTAGCTTATCTACTACATATGTTATGGTTCCACTGGTCACCAGTATTTTTTCTGCAATTGTCTGAACTGGCTGCCTACCCTTGTGAAAAAGAAACTCAAGTACTCCAAATTCACTTATGGATAAATCGTGCTTTCTAAGCCTCTTTTCAACTCTCCCAAACAGGGCATTATGTGTTCTGGCTAATGCGATTACAAGCTTCAAATTGTTTCGGTCCATGTTATCCCTCCGAATATTTATCTTTAATTCAAGATAATTGTAACCTATATTTATCTTGATGTCAAGATATTATTTTGAAATTATTTTCCTCCCTACAGCTTTCTATATCTTAATCGTTAAAAACACAGAATTCTTACCTCTAAAATATAATGACCCCTCCATTATCTGGAGAAGTCACCTGAATTGTTCCCTGATGTTTTTTATAATTATATATTTCCTCAATCCTTCATTTGTTTTGTTGAATAAAAATGAGTCAGGAGAACCGTCCCCAGTGACTCAACCTCCTGCTAGTGGGGCAATGAAGCTTAAGGTATCACCATCAGAAAGCCTCTTGTCTAAAGGCTCCTTTTTGTAGTTCAAGCCATAGAAGCCCATATTATATACTATCCTTGGTATACCCATGGCCTTTAGAAGATCACCAACCGTGCTTCCATCCTCAATTTGTAGAAAACCATCATCATCCAGAAGGTCTCTTTTCCCAAAGGGGCCAGGATAGACTCTTATACTTATCATAAAACCACCCTACTCCATGTTTAGTAGTCTTGCAAAATCAAGGGCTTGCATTGTCTCCCCAAGGGGTTTTCCCGTTTCCCCATCCCATCCGAAATACTTCCAATGGTCTTTCATCATATCCTCTATTGGGACCGTCCTTCCCTTTAGGGGACCTTCCCTCATGGGTGGGTCTCCTGCTATCCTCTTGTGCATCCTAAAGCTCATTGGGTCGATTCCTTCCCTTACATTGAACATCTGTCGCAGGGTCTGCATCCTCTTCCCAATTTCCATGTACTCATCCGGAGTTTTCTCCCATCCCGTCGCTGCGTTTAGATAGTCAAACAGCCTCCAGTTACCTACTCCGGATATCAGTGCAAACAGGCAGCCTCCGGAGCCGTCAAGAATCTGCTTGATGCAGCTGTTTGCAACTGACTTGAGGGCCGTCTCATCCGTGGCCTCGTACTTGTTCCCCTTGGAGCCCCTGCTGCTTATCTTGGGTGCCCAGGATACGAAGTCCCACAGCCTCATGTAGTTGTAGTAGAGTCCAGCCCCAACTGTATGCCTCCCTGGCGTGGGATCTGCAGAAAAATGTATACCCAGGATTGGATCCAGTCTTGGATCATGCATGCCCGGCTCCTGTCCCCCCGCATCGATTGCATACATATATGAATTCTTTCCTATCCTCTCAGCTGCCGGCTTCACTCCGTCTGCCAAAACATCTCCAAACCCTTCACGGTTTATCATCTTTTCTGCAAGGGCTATGATCGCTCCGGTATTTCCCCATGTCAGCTCCAAGCCATCAGTGTCGTCCCGTGTTATGGTTCCATTTTCATAGCACTCTATTGCAAACCCTATGGTATTTCCGGCCGATATTGTGTCCATGCCAGCCCTGTTCATGATTTCATTTATGTAGTATATGGAATCCAGACTCTCGTTTAGAAGCAAGGCTCCAAATGAGTTAACAGTCTCATATTCTGGCTTGTGGCTTGTCTCAAATTTTCCTCCTGTAACATCGGATATGTTGCATACTCCCCCACAGCCGATAACACAGGAATAACAGTGATACTTCCTTTCCTCCCGTTCAATTATCCTGTCGGGATTCATGTTTCTGTAGGATGAAAAATGGTAGTCAAGGATTGAACCTCCCCAGTTTTTAACAGGGGCGTCTCCGCTTGGAAGACCAAATGTATTAGAGAATATCGTCCCCCATTTTTTCATCATCGGAATGCTCATCATTCCGTCCTGTGGCATCAAGCCACCAGCCTTTTCCATCAACCTGCTGGCCATTGGAAGCATGCTACCCTTCACCATTCCCGGCAGCTTTACATTCTTAACCTTGTCGCTATATTCCTTGGTGATTTTAAGGATCTCTTCCCTGTTATGGGGCTCAATCTTGCCGGTTCCTGCAAGGACCACAGCCTTGAGCTTCTTTGAACCCATTACAGCACCAAGCCCGGACCTTCCCGCCATTCTGCCCTTGTCGTTGGAAATCCCGGCAATCAGGGATCTTTTCTCCCCAGCCTGACCAATTACAGCGACGGCTACCTTTCTCGATCCACCGTGAATCTCCAGGAGAAGCTCCTCTGACTCTACAGTATCCTTGCCCCAGAGGAAACCGGCATCCATCAATCTTGGTCCATTATCATCCACATAAAGGTATACTGGATTCCTAGAAATTCCTCTGAAAAATATTCCATCATAGCCGCTTCTCTTTATGGCAGGGGAAAGATTACCCCCACAGTTTGAATCTCCCCAGCCTCCAGTGATTGGAGATTTACCTACAGCCAACCACCTACCCGTCACAACACTACCGGTTCCTGTTAGAAGCCCGCTTACAAAACCCAGCATATTGTCCTCTCCTAGAGGGTCAGCACCCTGTGGAATATTTCTGTAGAGATAATATGCACCAAGTCCGACTCCTGAAAGAAAGCTCTCGTATACTTCATCCGGTACCACTTCATCCCTAAACTCACCTGTTGATAGATCAACAAACAATGCCTTGCCTATGTAACCCTTCATATCGTCACTCCTTCCTCACCTCTATTGTTACCCCCAATAGAGGTTTTTCCCATCAAAAAAGGAAAGCCTTCTAGACTTTCCTTCTTAAATGACTTATTGTTTTTTCTTACGCTCCTTGTAGTCCTTTTCAATTCTGTCCTTCCAGTCATCATCAATGACCTTACTGGTTCTCTTCATACTTACGGTATCATTTAGGACTTCATAATTCAATCTTGTCCCTTCTCCATCCGGATTGTAGTTTGTCGCCCTATCCTTGCTGATTCCAAATTGCCTTGCGGTTTCTGCAGCATCAATATTGGCACCGAGGAAAAGAAACTCCCAACCATATTCCGCCTTCTGATAGTTGATCATCTTCTTTACCCTGTCATAGCCGTACTCCCTGCTGGCGTTCTCCATACCGTCTGTTATGATGACAAACATTACATTTTCAGTCTGCTCTTCAGGAGCGGTATGCCTTTGTGCATTTATTGTCTTTTGAATCGTCCTGCCCACCGCATCCAGAAGTGCAGTTGTTCCCCTAACATAGTACTCCCTTGGGGTGATTGGCTTGATCCCCTTTATGTTTATCCTGTCGTGCAGGAGCTCATAGTTGTCATCAAACAGCACAGTGGTTACAAGGGCTTCCCCCTTTTCCTCCTTCTGCTTTTCCAAGAGGGAATTGAAGCCTCCAATCGTGTCCATTTCAAGTCCATTCATGGACCCGCTTCTGTCAAGAATAAATACCAGTTCCGTTAGATCCTTTTTCATGATGATCTCCTCCCTTTCTTTAATAAGAGGATATCATCAAAACGCAGTGCTTTGGTCACCTGCCATGCGACATTTTCAATGAATGTCTAAGCTCCCAGAGTGGTCTGGTCAAAAGCGAACAGGGCTTCATTTATTTCAAATATATTATAGTTCCCATCCTGTATGAAAAACTCAATTATAAGGTCAAACTTGTAGCTATGGGACAGTGCAAATCCTGCACTTAACAGCAGATCCCTGGTCTGGTCCAGATTTAGCTCAAGTGCAATGGCAAATGCCACCGCGGTTGCCTTGCTTGGCTTGTAATCCACATCATTTCTTATCTTTGAAAAATGTCTTCTGTCAATATTCGCCCTCTTGTAGACCTGAGAGTCAACCAATCCCTTTTCATCAATCAAGCGAAGAAGCATTTGGGAAAAGCTTTCACCCCTATTTTTAACAACCTTCTCAAGACTCCTTTTGGTCTTCTTGACTGGTCTGTCAAATGAGACAGTCTCTTCCAAGTCATACTCCCTCAGCACGGCATCCTGTCTTGATGTAGTCCTGTATAAGCGGTGGTCTTCTGAGTACCTGTCATCTATGAACTCTTCAATGGAGTTAAACAGCTTTTCAGACAGCTGGAAGGCTTTCTTGTCGTAAACCACAAGATAGACCATCATATCATTCTCCATAAGAAAGCTCCCTATGGATGATATTGCAGTGTTCAGGGCCCTATCCTTGGGATAACCAAATGAGCCTGAGGATATTAGCGGGAATGCCATTGACTCAAGATTATACTTTTTAGCAAGCTCAAGTGAGCTCCTGTAGCAATCGTATAGAAGCTTTTCCTCATCCCAATTGCCACCCTCCCATATTGGGCCTACAGTATGGATTATGTATTTTGCCGGAAGATTGTAGCCTGAAGTTATCTTGGCCTCTCCAACCCTGCATCCTCCCAGAGCCTTGCACTCCTCAAGAAGTTCAGGACCAGCAGCCTTGTGGATCGCCCCATCCACTCCACCGCCTCCCAGAAGGGAACTATTTGCTGCATTGACAATTGCATCCACATGTACCTTTGTGATATCATTTCGGATTATTTCAAATGGCATTGGATCATCTCCCCATATCACTTATTCAATCAACAACCTAATCTCTTCATACCCTAATCAGGCCTTGACACTTCAAACACCGAGCCTTCTCTTCTATATCCAAGGGTATCGTAATAACCATCCACATCTGACATCACATAAACCGTCATTTGAGGATACTCCCGGTAGATGGATTCCATAAGAATTCTGCCTATACCCATCCCTCTTTGTGGTTTTCTGACCAGAAGGTCACACACATAGACGTAAAAGCCATTGTCATTCATGGACCTTGAATATCCGCAAATCTCACCGTCTTCATAGGCAACATAGGTAATTGAGTTCTCAAGTGAGAGCCTGTACTTTTCATTTGCTTCATCCGCCCAGTAGCAGGCCCAATCCTCACCCTCAGCCCTTATCATATCCATAAGCCCATCTTCATCCAGGTCCTTTTGGTATCTTCTTATTTCCATTCTCAACCTCCACTATATCTTCTAAAATATTTCTCCTTTTATCCATTATATAAAAAAATGGACACTATAACCATTAGCATCCATTTTTTTCATATATTAAAGAGAGTCTATTAGCTCCAGTATCTCCTTGTTTTCAGGTATGTCCTTCATTGAATGTCCATAATGGACAAATCTTAGAATACCATCCTTGTCCACAAGCATCTGGGCCGGCATTCTCCCAAGCTTAAACAGGTTGACCTTTTGTCCGTAAAGCTTAAGTACCGAATGGCTCTCATCAGGTAATCCATGGAACCAAAGGGAGTTTTCATCCCAATATTTCCTGAAGGCTTCAGCATTCTCAGGCCCGATTGCCACAACTTCAGTTTCCCTTTTCTCAAACTCTTCCTGGTCTTGATGCAACTGCATCATATGCGCTCTGCAAAAGGGTCAAACAAAGCCCCTGTTAAGTACTATCAAGACATTGCTTTTCTCCTGATAGTCGGATAGTTTGAAGCTATTGCCCCTGAAATCACTCATTTCAAAATCCGGTGCTTTCTTGTTCACATCCACACTTGCCATAAATTCCATCTCCTTTTTGTATTTGTATAAATTTAATTGCGCTCAATCTTTATGCTTAAAATAAAGGTTTCTCTCCCGAGAAATCTCTATTTTGAATCCTCCTGCAAAAGGTCATCCAGAAGTTTCTTAAGCTCCATCAGTTTTTCCCTGTCGCCCTTGAAGCTTTTGTACATATCCTCGGGCACCTTTGCAATCTTTTCCTTCAACTCCATGCCTTTTTGGGTGATTTCAACCGTAACCACCCTATCATCATCCTTGTTTCTGTATTTTGTAACAAGGCCCTTGGCCTCCAGTTTTTTAAGGACAGGTGTAAGGGTTCCGGAATCCAGAAACAGCCTGCTGCCAAGATCCTTGAAGAGAATCTTTTTCTCCTCCCAAATTACCATCATAGTGATATATTGGGTGTAGGTCAGGTCAAAGGGCTCCAAAAGTGGTTTGTACAGTTTAATTACTTCCCTGGATAAGGCATAGAGGGGAAAGCATACTTGATTTTCCAATTTTAATGAATCATATTTTCCCATTTCATCACCTTTTGATTGTGCACAATTTAATTTTCTTAAATTGATTATACTCAATCAATTATTGTTTGTCAATACATTTCTATTCTTTTAGTATAGTTCAACCCCATCCATCTGAAGTCTCTCCTGCCACATGCCCCTCAAAAGCTCAAGCTCATCTGTGTAGTCTGCCTCCGGCACACCCTCCTTGTATTCAAGAATCTCAATAATCTCCATTTCAAAATCAGCTTCTCCTTTTTCATTCCAGTCACCCTGAAGTTCACTGTGCAGGTGACTTCCGAAATTAAGGGTAAACCTCGCCCTGTTTATACTTCCCTTCAAATTCCGGGTGGCCTCTATATATGTCCTTCCTGTAGATTTGGATCTAATCACAAAGACACCCATATCAGGCTTTGATTCCTTGTACTCTCTTTTCAATTCTCTTCTTCTATCCATTTTCATAACCTCTTCTTCATTATTTTAGCCAGTATTCCTTTCCATCCCTTGTTCGGTCCATAAAACCGTACTCTATCAGGTATCTTCTAATGACAGCATAATCCTCAAAGATTTCCCCTATTATCTCATTCATTTCTAGCTCATCGTATTTTACTCCAGGATCAAACTCCTCAGCTATTTTTCTCAGGATCACAATTTTCTTTTTTTCCTTTCCTGGAAATCTTTTAAGCTTAAGTGGTTCAAGACTTTCAAATTCTGCATTCAAAATCTTGTCCCTTTCCTTTTCCGTTATTACATACCTGTCATCCACCATAGTTGCTGAGCTGTGAACAGGTATTATCCTGTCCTCTGGATGTGACTTCCTTTCAGTTGCCTGCTCATATATTGCCAAGTATAGCTTGGCCTGCTTGGCTTTTTCCCTGAGTGTAAACCTCTGATTTCTTACTGTTGAGGGTGATATCCCAAGCTCCTTTGAAATTTCCTTGTCCGACATCCCGCTGTATATTTTCCATATGAGATCCTTCTGGTTATCCGTAAGGGTATTGTACTTTGATTCACCGAAAAGCATGTTCTCAAGTCTATCCTTATGTTCAGCCATCATATGGATTTCTATGGCCTTTGATGCTTCAAAGAGCCTGTCACCAAATTTGTAAATCTCTCCAGTCTCATAGTTCCTGCTGCAGGTATTGCAGATGTAGCTTCCTGATTCCTTTTCAAATCTATATCCATTCTTCAATTCCTCTATGCTTAATTTTTCCAGTTCCATTTTAATCCTCCTTTGTTTGTCTTATCTATAAACATATTTTATATATGTTTATTTTAATTGTCAATCATTTTTTTATTGTTTGCTCTTTAAACAAACAAATAGCATCCAGGCCACCCCCGGATGCTCTTGCTGCATCTATTGAATCTCTATTGAATTGTTATACATGTCCACAATATGAATCTCATTCTCTCCACCCAGATTATCCTTTGCCAGGGATGCCAGCTCGTCTAGGGCAGCCTTAAGGTCTTCATCCCGTGAAGCGTCGACTGATTCTATGCATATGAATGCATTCTCGGTCTCCTCCCTTAGCATGGTCCTCACGGATTCCCTCCAGTTCCAGCACCTGCATATTGCGCCCTCACTATCCTTATAGACAATCTCACCTTCATAGGGCGGTTCGCTTTTTTCAGAGCCAAGTGTCATGAAGTCTTCATCACCCACAGCCTTGGTAAGCCTGATGTCCCCTTCAAATGTATCCATATCCTCTCCTCCACATGGAAGGGCATACCTAAGGGATACTGAATTGTAAATATCCACCAATGGATTTATTCCTCCAATCCCCTTGCCATTGTGGGCCCTCTTAAGAAGTGCTTCTATTGATGACCTCGCCCCTTTTTTTGTCTTGAATTTTTGGAAGGCCTCCCTCCACACCTTTATCACCTGGTTGTTGCTGAAGCTATCATCCGGTAGATGCTTGAGGGCTTCCTTCTCAGCATCCTTGAGGATTCCAAGATATCCATTCTCATCCTTTACTCTATTATCTATTCCCTTAAGCAAAACTATACCAATCTTCGCATTGGGAAAGACTTCCCAAAATTCCTTCTCAACAATAAATTTTTTCATCATATCCTCTCCCTTTTTTCTATTTGCATTCATTAAACTCCAACTGATAGTGTTCTTCCATCTTATTTGTAGCATCGCACCATTTCATTCCTAGGTAGTGGAATCCATTCTTTCTAAGGATCACAGCAGATGCCCCATTTTCAATATCAACAAGGGCATCCACCCTTCTTATATCAAGGTTGGTTCTGGCATATTCAAGAGTTTTTTCAACAGCCTCATTTGCATAGCCCCTACCCCAGTAAAGCTTGTTGAAATGGTAGATTAGCTCTGCGTCACATTCCTCTGAAGGCGGGTTGAATCCACAGACTCCAATAAGCTGACCATTTTCCTTAAGCTCCACCGCATATGGTGAAAATCCCCTTTCTTCCTGAAGCTTCATATAGTAGTCCAGGGATTGGGCCTCCTGGTCTCTTGTTCCTGGTCCACCACAATGCCTCATGGTCTCAGAATCTCCCCAAATCTTAAGTAGGTCATCCAGGTCACCCTGTCTTAGTATCCTAAGTCTTAGTCTTTTACTTTCAGCAATTTTCATTTTTTCCAGCCTCCACTAATATATCCTGATGTACTTTTATCTTTATCCTTTGCTACACCAATTATACCAATATTCAATGTAAGAGTAAAAAAGTATCTGAAGTTGCATTAAGGAAGCTCATTATGATACTCATAAACGGAAATCTCCCGATTCAAAAAAGCAGAAGCTTCCTATTCGTAATAAAAATTGAAGTTAAGCAATAGGAAGCATATTGAAAATCAAAACGTGTGCGTCCATTGACGCACACGTTCTTCTTATTACTTGTCAATCAGATACCTAGTGGCAATATGGGCATGAAGCGCTGCTCCAATATGAAGTGCCTCCTCATTCAGTATCATCCCAGGATTGTGTATCGATAGGCTGTAGCCCTCCTCAACACTTCCAACTCCTAGGTTTATCATCACTCCAGGCACCTTGGCTGCGATGGATGTAAAGTCCTCCGTTCCCACCGCTATTGGAATCTGGTTCAGGTTGTCCTCACCGATCACTTCTTTGCAATATCCGATAATCTCATCAGTCAAGGCAAGATCATTGAAAAGTGGTCCCATGCCATACCAAAACTCAACCTCCGCCTTGCCGCCAAATGTGACTGCAACACTCTCTGATATTTCCTTGACTCTCTTCTTCAGGTATTCACGCATCTTCTCAGTTGTTGCCCTGACCGACACCTCAAGCTCCGCATTTCCTGCAAGAGTGTTTACCGTATCCCCACCGCTTATCTTGCCAACAATGACAACGGCCTGATCATCGGTTGGAACCTCCCGTGCGATAATCTGCTGGAGAGCTATAACAATATGTGCCGCTATGCTTATGGCGTCAATTCCCTTATCTGGAGTGCTGCCATGTGCATTCTTTCCCTTAACATGAATCTTGATTGCATCTCCTGAAAAAAGTGCTGGCCCTCTAGAATAGGAGATTGTACCCGTTCTGGACAGCTCATTGCCCACATAGATATGCATGGCCACAGCAGCATCCACCTTTGGGTTCTCTAGTATTCCCGCCTCTATCATATCCATTGCTCCAGCCAGAAGCTCCTCTGCAGGCTGGAACATCAGCTTCACAGTCCCATTTAAACTATCCTCATTCTCCTTCAGTAGTCGTGCAGCACCCAGGAGCATTGCAGTATGGGCATCATGACCGCAGGAATGGCAGAAGTCATTTTCAGATTTAAATAAAAGGTCTGTTTCCTCCTTCATGGGAAGTGCATCCATATCTGCCCGAAGAAGTATAGTTTTTCCTTCTCTTCCTACAGTTGCAGATATTCCAGCCCTTCCAACCCTTATTGGTTCAACCCCATAATCCCTGAGCCGTGTTTCAATAAATTCAAGAGTCCTATCAAGCTCGAACCCAGTTTCAGGAAATTTGTGAATCTCTCGTCTGTTCTGGATTATTTCTTCATTAATCTCTTTGGCCAGTTCGATGTAATTAATCATTGTTTGTCCCTCCAAGTCTCCATTTGTATTTAGTGATCTCCTATGACATCCAAAATGAATCTTTTTGCCCGCTCTCTGTCCCTTCTGTTTGGATGCCCTTGGGATTTCTTTCCAAATATATTGAATATCTTCTTGTCTGTAAATTCTGAAGGCGTAAAGCTACCCTTGCAGGCAAAGTTTCCCCTAACACTTGCTCCCTTCTTCTCAAGGAGTTTTATCAGCTTGTTGTTATATAGTTTGATACCAACCCCACTGGTTGAAAATACAAAGGTGTCCCTCCCCTCAAGGTCAAGATCATCTACAAGTCGATATAAGCTGTTGGAGATACTTTCCCGGTATACACCCGAACCGAAGCCTATCAGGTCATAATTGTCAGTGTGGATAGTCTCATCTTTTAGGTCCCTAATATTCACAAGTCTTCCGCCGATTTCCTCTGCAATCTCCTTGGCTATCTCTTCAGTATTTCCTCTATAATCTGAACAGTATATTATCAAAGATTTCATCTTTGCCTCCAAATTAGATTGATCCCATTACTTCATCTAGACACCGTGCTACGCTAATTATAACAATAAACAGCTGTTTTTTGAACCACAATATGTAAAGGCCATCTCATTAGATTGAAATGACCTCTTGGTTTCTACAACAAATCCTAATCCCTTATCCATGAAAAAACATACTCCATATTCCCAGGTAACGTTATGCCAGGATTTGAATCCTTATCAAAATAGCCTTTTATCTCCTTCTCCTTGACGGAAAGGTCGAAGTGAGCCGCCGCAATACCCATATCCACTCTTTGTATGTCATAGGGAAATCTGTCACTGTAGCCGGGCTCCCTATCCTCGTAGAAATGAAGGTTTCCATCCATAAGGACTATTCTCCAAGGCTGCTTGTTTGAGGCAGATGGTCCAAGTCTTATCATCTCCAAGGGGAATGCCAGATCACCAGCCTCATCCTCAGTTAGGGGTGTTGAAAAACCGTCCTTAAAGAAAAGCTCCTTCCATGGCTTTCTCTGGTCTGCCTTTATCACCTTTCTCATAGCCATTTCCTTGATGTGCTTCTTATCGGCAGCATAGCCATAGGGTGATATGACTGGGAACAGGTCCCCTTCATCAACCTTCATAGCCTCGGCAAAGCCCTTCCTGTCGAAGGTTCCACCAAGCCAACAGGTTCCAATACCAAGATGGGCAAGGTAGAGGATCATCACCTCAAATTCATATCCCAGTGCTTCAAGGGCCATATCCGCCAGTTTGATTGTCGTGCCTATATAATGCTTTGCTCCCTTGATAACTCCATAGGTACCCAGTTTCTCTACATCCTTTATGCCGCTTCCATCAAGATAATGAAAGTTGATGCGGTTACCAAAGGGATTTTCAAGAGCACGAATAAAGGCCTCTATCTTGTCCCGTTTTTCTGTTTCAACGTCCTTATGACTGTAATTTCTCACACTGTATCTTTTTCTTACTGCATCCTCAACATTAAAGCTTATATTCATGTGCAACTCTCCTTTTTTACTTGTCGCTATAATCTATTCCATCCTGCAAGAAAGTTCCCTGTCTCAAATCTACGAAGGCCTGTCTAAGGTCCTCCTGATTGGTCATTACTATTGGGCCGCCCCAAGCTATGGGTTCATTCAAGGAATCTGAGCTTACAAAGAGCACCTGCGCCATATCTCTTCCATTGTTTGATATTATGACCCTCTCGCCTTCTGTAAGTCTTACAGCTGTCTTTTCCTTTACCTTCTCATCCCCAACCTTTATCTCTCCAATTAGGGTGAATAGCATTATGGCTTTATCCCTTGGTGTGTCCACACTTATGGTCGCTCCCTGATTTATATGGATATCATAGTAATCCAGAGGTAGGTGGGATGACTTAAAGCCTTCAACTTCCTTGTAGCTTCCTGCAAGAACCCTTATCTTACCACCATCATAGGGAATCTCCTCAATTTGGGAATTCTTTATGCTGTGGTATGCTGGAGGTGTCATTTTTCTGTCTCCAGGCATGTTAAGCCAAAGCTGAACTCCCAGAAGCCTATCGCTTTCCGGCAACCTCTCCTCGTGTAGTATCCCGGAGCCCGCTGTCATCCATTGCACTCCCCCATCCCCTACAGTATCGGAATTTCCAAGGGAGTCCTTGTGCATCATCTTTCCCTTGTAGACATAGCTTATGGTCTCTATTCCTCTGTGGGGGTGCATGGGAAATCCTGCTATGTAATCCTTTGGGTTTCTGCTGTCAAATGAATCAAGCATAAGTATGGGGTCATAGTCCTCAACCGTCTGATGT
>JANKMX010000069.1 GCA_024649995.1 Gudongella sp.
AATCATAGTGCCTGGTGGCTTTGGACACAGGGGGATTGAGGGTAAGATTTCTGCCATCAGATACGCACGTGAGAGGAGGATCCCATACCTTGGCCTTTGCCTAGGGATGCAGCTAGCCTGTGTTGAGCTTGCAAGAAACAAGGCAGGTCTTGAGGGTGCACACAGCACGGAGTTGGATCCCAATACCCAACATCCTGTTATATACATTATGCCTGACCAGAAGAGTGTTAAGGATCTGGGCGGGACCTTGAGGCTTGGCTCATTCCCTTGTATTCTAGGTGAAGGGACAAGAGCCAGGGAAATCTATGGCAGCGATATGATCACTGAGAGGCATAGACATAGATATGAGTTCAATATGGATTACAGGGAACAGCTCAAGAAGGCAGGAATGAGATTCTCAGGCCTTTCACCAGATGGAGATCTTGTGGAGGTTGTGGAGCTTGAGGACCATCCATTTTTTGTGGCTGTCCAGTATCATCCGGAGTTCAAGTCTAGGCCAACAAGACCCCATCCACTTTTCAAAGCCTTTGTAGAGGCCTCATTGAAATAGGAGAAAGCTCCCCACTGGGGAGCCTTTTCTATTCTGTCCTAATTGCATCGATTGCAGAAAGGTTCATTGCCCTTCTGGCGGGGTAGTAGCCTGAGACTATACCAATCAGGGCTGAAAAAACAAGTGCTGCAAACACCAGCCAGATTGGAATTATTGATATCTTGGTTTCTCCTCCTGTACCGAACATATTGCCGAAGGCACTTCCAAAATGGTTTATCCCGAAGGATAGAAGGTAGCTTACACCTATCCCGATGATTCCGCCAAGAAGTCCTATAAGGGCTGATTCAAATAGGAATAGCTTCTTGATGTCATTGATGGTTGCTCCGATTACCTTCATGATGCCGATTTCCCGGGTTCTTTCATAGATGCTCATAACCATTGTGTTTGTGATCCCGATGGCTGCTACAAGGAGTGAAATTGCACCAATACCTCCAAGGACAAGCTGGATTATCCCCGCGGTTTCCTTCATGGATTCCAGCTGGTCGTTGAGGCTGTAGGCCTCATAGCCCATGGACTTGATGGTATCCTGGACATCCTTGACATTCTTCATGTCATCCACCTTAACGTCAATCCTCTGGTACTGGGAGCTGTCCATCTGCCCTGGAGCCGGCCTTATATTCTCGGCCTTTTCCTTCTCCTTAATGAGCTTTTGAACCTCGGTGATGGGCATGTAGACCCCATAACTGTGCTCCCAGTTACCTCCGGCAAGGATCCCTGCTGTCTTTATCTTGTATTCCTTGTAGTTTACCTTCTCGGATGGTGGGATATTGGGGTCGTCCCATCCATAGTTGGGGTCAAGGGTCAGGGTCATCCTGTCCTTCATAAGGTCAACCTTGGGCTCTCTCCAAACTCTGGCCTTGGGGTCATAGAAGTTTTGGGCCATGTCGCTGCCGAAGAGGACTGTCAATTCATCTCCCGAACTGAGAAGCCTGCCTTCCCCTATCTCAAAACCGAACTCCTCCATTACACCGGGATCAATTCCCCTAATGGGAACTCCTGCAACATATCGCCCGTTGATTATTGACCCGTAGGTTTCCAGAGTGGGGCTTACGGCCACCACATGGGCAAGGGTCTTGAAGCTTACCACCGCGGTATCATCAAGCTTGACATCCTCCCTGCCGTCGTTTCCAGGCATGGAGGGGTCTGACCACCCCTGCTGCACATTGATTGTTGTAAGGCTTCCCCACTGGGAAATCTGGTCCTCGAATGCCTGGGAAAGTCCAAAGCCAAGGCTTAGCATCACTATGATGGAGCTTGCCCCAATGATTACCCCCAGGACTGTCAGAAAGGTTCTCAGCTTTCTTCTCCACAGATTTTTAATTCCCATAAAAAAGATATCAAGATTATTCATCTATTTCCAGATCCTCATCGAATTTTTTTGCCTTTCTCCTGCGATAGAAAACAAAGCCGCCTACCGCTGCCAGGATTGCCAAGCCAGGGATGATAAACCTGGCAAGTGATCCTCCCGGACCTGGCTCCTCCATTGGGGGTTCCATTGGAAAGTCGGGCAGGGGCTCCATATCCATTACGTTCAGGCTAAAGGGCTTTCGTTCCTCCTTCATTTGACCTGTGGAGTCCTCAAATGTAAAGACCACCTCGCCCTGAAGCTGTCCCGGTTCGCTTGGTATTACATATCCTTCAAAGTAATCGCTGCTGCCGCTGTTGAAATTGCCTACATAGTATTGTCCGTTCTCTGTCTGGAAATCACCCTCCAGCTTGACCATCATATTATAGAGGGGTACCTTTCCCGTATTGTAGAATTCAACTGAGATAGGAGTGGACTGTCCCACGTAGGATTCCGGGAAGAAGCCTACCTCTCCAGTGTCAAGCTTGGATTGCTGGACAACAGGGACACCTATCAGCTCCACTGCAGTGTAGGGGTTGGCAAGATTGTCCTCGTACTCAAAGTTTGCAGTCAGGGTATAGGTTTTGGCCTTGGCATCCGGTACGGTGTACATACTGATGGTCTTTTCGATCTTCCCCTTGGGAGGGATGCTGTCAATATAGAAGGTATTTGAGCTGTTTACAGGAGTGAACACTGAGCCAGACTCAGTCTCTTCATCTGCAGTCAGGTATATTTTGATATTTCTGACGGTTTTTGTGTTGTTGGTATTGTAGAAGGACAGATTCATCTGAAATTCTTCTCCTGCACTGACCAGTGTGGGAGAGAAGCTGTATCTGTCTATTATCAGCTTTGGAGTGGACTGGTTGGCATCCTCATCTGGAGCGTTAAGAAAAACTCCTATTATATGGGTCAGCGTCTCCCTGGTCGCTGGATGGACCAGCTCATCAGTATAGTCCACGGTTATTTCTATGGGGTAGTTCCTGGTGGTACCGGTTCTTGTTGTGACAAAGAGGAACTGGTATGATTTAACTTCTCCAGGCTGAATTTCTTCAGTCTTTGTTATTCCCAGAGACTTTGGAACTAGTCCGCTTTCATCCTGGCTTGTAGCTTTGATTTCAATATCCCTTGCAGGTGACTGGCCCTGGTTTCTGACATCAAAGGTCACCTTGACCTCCCTGTTCTGTCCAAGGGCACCTGTTGGATAGCTAAGGTTTTCTATTACAAGCTTTGAAGCTCTCTCGTCGTTCTTGCTTGCCTGGAATGAGAAGTATTCCTGGGATTCCACTGGATTGTTGTCCCCGTCACGGTAGGTCAGCTGGACCATCATCTCGTGGTTTCCAGGTCGGATGGTATTGGAGGCCTGAAGCTCAAAGTATACATAGCCCTTTCTGCCACCGGCAATGTCAGGAAGCCTCTGGATGCTCAGTCCATTGGCAAGAACAAGGGAATCCTCTGAAAGCTCGGGAAGGCCTATGGTAATGTTTCTTGCAGGACCCTCACCCTTGTTCAGAAGCTCAAATCCAATGACAACCGGGTCTCCTGGGTTCACCGTTGTGCTTGGCATAACGTCGGTCCTTGATAGGACCAGGTCCGGTGTTGTATCCTCCTGGATAACCCTGATATGGATTGTCTTATCCAGAGTAAATTCCTTGTTGAGATAATAGTCATAATAAACAACTTCAAGACCCATATCATAGGTACCGTCTGGAGCATTCTTGTTTACTTCTACATCAAACTTTAAAGTCTCCTTGTCTCCCGATTCAATGTAGTCTTCTTCTTGGTAGCTTTTTCCGTCAATCAAGACAAGTCCAGTTCTATCGGAGGATAAGGTGGCGATTATTTTTTCTGCTTCATATTCTCCGCTATTGTAGAGTTCAATATCCAATCGAAGGTCATCCCCTGGTTCTACTGTATAGGTATTGGGGCTTACCATTATTAATTTTGGTTCGATATAGAGCTGATCACCGTTGGCATAAGAGCCAACCGGTAGAAGTATTAATATCATAATCATTGCCAATAGGCCACTAAATAACCGTTTCATCTATTCTGTTTCCTCCTTGTGAATTTCTTGGGTTTCAATTTTTTCGATATTACCGTCCCTGAGATGGACAATCCTGTGTGCATAATCAGAGATTTCAACATCGTGGGTAACTATTACCAGGGTTTGGTTAAACTCCTTGGCCATTCCAGTAATAAGGTCCATTACCTCGAAGGTGGTCCTTGTATCCAGGTTGCCCGTTGGCTCATCTGCAAACACAATACGTGGATTACTGACAAATGCCCTGGCGATGCTGACCCTTTGCTGCTGACCTCCACTCATCTCGGAGGGCTTGTGGTGGAGTCTGTCCCCAAGCCCGACATTCTTGAGCATTTTGGCTGCAGCCTTCTCACGGGAAGCCCTTGGGACACCCTTGAAGGTGAGAACAAGGCTGACGTTTTCCAGGGCTGTCAGGGTGGGGATAAGGTTGTAGGACTGGAATACAAAGCCCACATTAAGCTGCCTGAACTTGGTGAGCTGCCGCTCATTCATCTTCTCCAGATGATGGCCATTGATTATTATTTGACCCTTGGTGGGCTTTTCAAGACCTGCCATCATATTCAGCAGAGTACTCTTGCCGGATCCTGAGGTTCCGATAAGGCAGATAAATTCCCTCTTGTCTATTGAAAGGCTAACATCATCAAGAGCCTTTATCTTTTCATCCCCCATCCGATATATTTTTCTGACGTTGTTTAGTCTTATAAATTCATCCAGAATGACACACCTCCTATTTTGACAATTTTAGTCTACCACAATGGGGAGGAATAGTAGTTACAAAATGTTTAAAATAAAACAAAAAAAGATTGCAGGTATTTCCTGCAATCTTGTCTATGATCTATCTGTTCAGCTTTTTATCCACCCTTGGGGCACGAATTCTGTGAGCCTGTGGCATGTCCGATCCAAGAAGTGGAAGGAGATAATACTTGAAAGCCTCCGTCACATGGTTCCCCGCTTCGTTTATATACTCATCCGGCATGGATTTTGTATACTTGGCCACATCCGACAGTGGTGACAGCTGGTAATCAACTGAATAAATGCCAGTCCTGTGGATGGTTACGGAACCGTCAACATTGTTCCAGAGGGCGTACTGTGCAGCCTTCTCACCAACCTCTCTTGCTTCCTGCTGGTCAACATCCGAGACACATCCAATGAAGGATCTTTGGAGATATCCAAAGGTATCACTACGAACTCTCTTGATTCCAAGTCGTTTCTTGATGGTATCAGCCAGAAGATCTCCCAGGGCTCCAGTTCCTGATAGCTGGATATTCCCGTGGCTGTCTCTTTCAACCTCATCCTGGAGGCTTGCGATGATTGGGGTTCCCTCCTCGTCAACAATACCCTCTGAAACTGCAATGACACATCTACCGTATTTGTCGTAGACCTCCCTTATGTCGGAAAGGAAATTATCAACAATGAATGGTCTTTCAGGCAGGTAGATAAGATGTGGTCCATCATCCGGATATTTTTGAGCCATAGAAGCAGCTGCAGTCAGAAATCCGGCATTTCGTCCCATCACGATTCCCACATAGACTCCTCCGAATGAATTTACATCCAGATTAACACCGATAAAGGACTGTGCTACAAATTTCGCAGCAGAACCATAGCCGGGACAGTGGTCATTGACAAGAAGGTCATTGTCTATTGTCTTTGGTATATGTATGGCCCTTAGCTCATATCCTGACTCCATTGCCTTTTGGTTTACTATCCTAACAGTGTCAGCAGAGTCGTTTCCTCCTATATAGAAGAAGAATCTAATATTGTGCGCCTCCAAAACCTTGAATATCTTATTGCAGTATTCATCATCCGGCTTGTCTCTGGTTGACAGCAATGCTGATCCAGGTGTTCTGGCAATTCTTTCGAAATTGTTGGTGGTTTCCTGCGTCAAGTCAAGAAACTCTTCATTTATTATCCCGGAAACCCCGTGAAGTGCCCCGTAGATTTTCTCCACCTGTGAAAATTTCCTCGCCTCCAGCACAACTCCAACAAGCGATTGGTTTATTACAGCGGTTGGTCCTCCGCCCTGTGCAACAAGTGCATTACCTTTTAGCTTCATAGTCAGCCCCCCTTATTTTCAAGAAAAACAATTCCAGTCATAAGCAAATCTCTAACTTATTTATACCTCCATAATATCAGAAAGAATCAAGAGATTCAATTGATTGAAATGCTCAATAGATTTTCCAAGTGAGCATCCATTTATCTAGATAAAGAAATTTATTGAATTAATTTCTCCGTTTGAGATAAACAAATAGTGTTTCTTATAAGGTATATTTAAGAAGAAATGAAATTGATTAGGAGAAATTAGTCTAAAAGCAAGGAGGGGATTGAATGGCAGGATCAAATAATAAGCTTCAGTTAGTTTATGGACCGGATGAAAGGCCAGAATCTATAAGGGATACACTAATCTATTCTCTACAATGGGTTCTGATTATGTTCTACCCTATGGTTTGGGGTTATGCCATTGTAGGTGTAGGACTTGGACTGTCGGGAGATGTGTTGGCGAACTATATGGCAAGAGTAGCTTTTGTCTTGGGGGTTTCGACACTTATGCAAACGATTTTTGGCCATAGGCTTTCAATGATATCCGGACCAAACATAATTCCATCGCTGGCAATTGTATCTGCATATGCAGTGGGAGGAGAAAGCTACGCTTTGCTTTCCTTCAATGCATATATAATTGCGGGAATAGTTGTTGCAATACTTGGATTCTTGAATGTATTCAGTTACATCGGCAAGGTATGGACACCTTTAGTACTTGGGTCTATGATTATGACTATAGGACTTGTAACAAGTTTCACTGGTATGAGACTTATAGCATCTTATCAGGCAAGTTGGCCATATTATGTGGGAATATTTCTTGCTCTGATGTCAGGTTGGCTATCAATTAA
Source organism: Gudongella sp. (assembly GCA_024649995.1). Taxonomy (GTDB): domain Bacteria; phylum Bacillota; class Clostridia; order Tissierellales; family Tissierellaceae; genus Gudongella. The sequence goes on from JANKMX010000069.1 coordinate 6,819, forward strand.
AGGAAAGGGAATGCTTGCAACAATACCAGTGCTCATAACCATTGTGACAGGATATGCGATTTTTATGATAGGAGGAAAGTTCGACTGGGAACTGGTTAGGATAATGCCGGTGTTTTCTATACCAAAACTATTCCCCTTTGGAATGGGGATGCCTCCACTTGACCTGATCATAACAATGGTAATTGTAAACATTTTTTCAGCGGTCAACTTATATGGCAATGTCGAGGGTTATACAAATATCATAGGCATGAAGGTCAAGCCTGAAAGGGAGAAAAAGTATTTTGCAGTATTTGGGCTTATTGAAGGTGTTTTTGCAAGCATATTCGGAGTGCCTAGTAATGTTGCATATGGTGAAAACCTTGGCTTTCTTCTTCTTACAAGAGTAGCATCCAGATTTCTTATAATAGTTGCGAGCTCTACTTTCATAGTACTGAGTTTCTTTGGCAAAGTAGGAGGGCTTATGGCTGCGATGCCTGAGCCAGTTGCTGGAGCCGTGCTACTTGGGGTGGCTTCCACTTTGATTGGACTTGGGGCTCAGACCATGAACCAAAGCGAAAAATTCCAGACCCGAGAAATATTCATCGTTGGATTTTCAGTATTCTTTGCTTTGGGAACATCAATGCTGCCAGGTGAATTCTTTGAAAGCATTCCAAGAATTGCAGGTACTCTGCTTAACAACTCGGTTATTCTAGTGATAATACTGGTTATGATACTTGAACAGGTAGTATTCAGGGAAAAGTCCCTGGACAAGATGAATAAAAAATTAAAGGAGGAGTAGAAATGGCTAAGAAAATTAGAAAGTATGAGGAGTTTCTGGAAAAAGGGAGAGAAGATTTCCTGAAAAAAATCGAAGAGGGCTATGAAAGATTCCAAAAAACAAAGACATATGAATTCCCTACTTGGCAATATGGTGAACCAAAAGGAAAGCTTTTCAAGGTTGAGGTGGAGGATGCTCCTAAATTTGGACAGAACTCATTTATTGAGTTGGACTCAGGTAGGACTGCCTTTATATCGATAGATATGCAAACCGATTTCTGTGGCGATGGTGGGTATGTTGATGTAATGGGATACGACCTTAGCTTGACTAAGGCACCAATAGGGCCAATAAAGAATGTCTTGGATGCAGTTAGGGGAACTGACATAAAAGTAATTCACACCAGAGAGGGTCATGAAAGAGATTTGTCGGATGCTCCATATAATAAGGTATTAAGGTCAAAGATCATTGGCCATGGAGTCGGTATAGGGGAGGTTCCAAAGGATGGAATGGGAAGACTCCTAACCAAAGGTGAGCCGAACTGGGACATTATAGAGGAACTCTATCCTGTAGAGGGAGAGATGGTAATTGACAAGGCAGGCAAAGGAGCGTTTGGGCAGAGCAATATGCACATAGTCCTTAAGAATTTGGGAGTGACACACCTCGTAATAACAGGGATTACCACAGATGTCTGTGTCCACACTATCATGAGGGAAGCAAACGACTACGGATATTGGTGTATAGTTCTCAAGGACGGTGTGGGTGCAACTGACCAGGGTAATCATGAAGCTGCATTGAAATCTATAAAAATGCAGGGGGGGGTCTTTGGAAACGTGTCTGATTCAGAGAAATTTATTAAAGCAGTAAAAGATGCAGGCCTTAAATAAAATTTGAAAGAGAAATAATAGGTCCTTGTAAAAAGGTGGGTTTATGTACCCATCTTTTTACGGGCAAAAATCGAAGGATTTTAGCAAAGAAGGGGTGAGACAATGAACAATAATATAGAAAATACCGGTTCCTTTGTAGAATCGATTACAGTAAAAAATGAGGACAGAGTCCTTGGTATTGGTGACTTTATTTGGCTTTGGTTCGGAATGACAGCTCAGATGGGTGTATTCCTTCTAGGTGCTTCATTTGTGGGGAGAATTAGCTATGTCCAGGCGCTTTTAGCAATAATGTTGGCTAATCTTATTGTAGCAGGAGTATTGATATTGAACGGAGATGTGGGAGTTAAGTATGGCTTGAAGTTCTCTATCTATTTGAGAGCACCATTTGGCTACAAGGGGAGTTATATACCTACATTAATGAGAGCGATGACAGGAATATTATGGTTTGGTATCCAAACATACTACGGAGCTTTGGCAATAGATGTTGCCACGGAGTACCTATGGGGGTATTCAAACTGGTTTTTATGGTATGTATCGTTTGCTGTAATCCAGATAGCTATAACCGCTGGTGGCATATCCTGGATTAAGTACCTTGAAAACGCTGCAGCACCTGCTTTGGGTCTGCTTTCAGTTTGGCTAATATATGTGTTGGTCAGCCAGAATGATTTTGGTTCTTTTCTTGAAGCAAAGCTTTCAAATCCCATGCACTTTTGGGCAGTTGTCACCGCCAATCTGTCCTATTGGGTAACTGTAGCAATTAACATTTCAGATTTTACGAGATATGTTAAGACAGAAAATCAGAACGGAAGCTTTTTCGAAAGGAATCGTGTAAGTATAATTGGCCAGATTCCTGGTATCACTTTTGGAATGATGATATTTGTATCTGTAGGAATGATAGGAGGATTTTTCACTGGCCACGGCAATCCGGTTGATATAATAAGCAGTACACTAGGTGGAAATTTCATGTTGCTTGGGTTATTGATAATCCTGCTTGCCCAGTTGAGTACAAATGTTGCAGCCAATCTATATGCTCCAGGACACATAATAAGCAGCCTGTTTGTTAAAGTGAATTTTGCCAAATCTGTAATAATATCAGGAATTATTGGAATGTTTTCAATGCCATGGCTATTGTTGGACCATTTTCTGACTTATCTTCCTCTTATAGGAGCATTTCTTTCACCCTTGCCTGGGATAATGATTGTTGATTATTATCTGATTAGAAAGGGAAGACTTAATCTCGAGTACTTCAACAGAAATGAGAAATTCTTTGAGTACAGTAAGGGGTTCAATCCTGCAGCTATGATAGCATATGTCATCTCGGGATCTATAGGGTTGGTATTCCTTGAATACTCCTGGCTTTTCTCACTGCCTACAGCATCAGTTGTATATTACATCCTTATGAGATACTGGGTGGTAGATAAGTACCCTGAAAGCAGCTATTAGGTTAATTGACTCATTGCCTTTTTGGTGATGGGTCAATTTTTATTGCTTGGGATGAGTGCTATATCCAATATACGGGTATCCAATACACGGAGGTGTAGTAAATGAAGAACTTTACATTGGAAGAGGCATTGAGGTTGGATTCTCTTAAGGGGGCCCAACTTATTGCAGGGAGAATTGAGGAGGAAAGTCTGGTAAGGTATATTAATGTAATGGAAGTACCTGATATCGCCGACTGGATCACCGAATACGAGATTCTCCTAACCACGGGATATCCCTTTCAACATGTGGAGATGGACTGGAAGAAATTCATCCAAACGCTCTCAAAAAAGAAGCTTGCAGCATTGGCCATAAAAACAGATAGGTTTATGAAAGATATTCCTGAAGAACTTCTGGAAACTGCAGCCCTATTGAATCTACCAATAATAAAGCTCCCTCATGATGCGAAGTTTGACATTATAATTAGCGATGTTCTAAGAGAAATTGTGAACCAGGATTATAAATATATCAAGAAAGGTCTCAGTATCCACAGGACATTTACAGACCTTATACTATCTGGAGGAGAGTACAAGGAGGTCCTAAATGCTCTCTCCAATATTTTGGGATGTGAAAGTGGAATTGTAAGTAATGACAATCCAAATATTGAGACTACTTCATTTGACTATGATGAAAAGGATAGGATGAATGTAGTTAAAAAGCCCATAAGAGTCAATGAGGAACTTGTTGGATACCTTATAGTCAGAACTCATAGCAAAGCTTCAAAGGAGATGGAAGAAATAGCTCTGGAAAGGGCAGTAGATGCAATAGCTATCATATATATGAAAAAACTTAGTGAAAGTCTTGTGGAAAGAGGCTATGTAAACAAGTACCTCAACGAACTAGTGGATGGGGAGATCAAGTCTAAAAAGGCTATTCTAGAAAGGGGAGAATATCTGGGGTTTGACCTTGGGAGAAAATATGTAGTTATGGTAATAGACATCGACTCCTTTGGAAGAGTAATCGAGGATAAATTTCTTGATAATAAAGAGAAAGTTTTTGGCATATTGAAGAATCTGTTTCAGCTTGTATTCTCAACGTTTTTTACCACAGCAAAGGACAGTATAGTCTGGGACAGAAGTGACAGCATAATAATCCTATACCCCATAGATAATCTCAAGAAGGACAACAAGGACCATGTAAAAAGAGAGATGCTAAGAATAGCTAGAAATATAAAGGAAAAGATAGATCAGCACATAGATGATTTTACGGTTAGTATTGGTATTGGAACTTATTACGACGATATAATGGATATTCATAAATCATATGACGAAGCAATTCAAGCCAGAAGGTTCGGTAAGAAGATATGGGGGGAAAACAGGGTGTACCATTACGATGATATTGGGGTGTATAACCTGTTCGTCAAAGGGAATTCTAAGGAAAGCCTTAAGAACTATTTGGAAAGGCATCTAGGGAACCTTCTCAAGTATGAGGAGGAGAGTGACAGGAAGCTGCTGGAAACCCTGAGGCATCTAGTGATGAATGACTTCAACTACTCTAAGACAGGGGACGACATGTTTGTCCACCCTAAAACCATAGTATACAGAAAATCCAGGATTCAGGAAATCCTACATGTTGACCTGGATAATTTCGATGAGAGGATGACTATTTATGTTGCTTTGAAAATAAGGGACATTATTGACCAATTATAAAATATTTTCAAGTGAACATACATGTTGTTTATTTAGAACAAAGCTTTTTTAGCAAGAGGGGGACCTATTTTGTGTAATGAGTCTTACTTTAGTTATGTATAGAATAAAGATTGGGACTATGTTATAATTGAGACAAACAATGATTAAGGGGGATTTTTCAATGGATAAGGTAATGATTAGAATGAGAATGAGCGCCCACGATGCACATTATGGTGGAAACCTTGTGGATGGAGCAAGAATGCTTGGTCTGTTTGGGGATGTTGCCACTGAACTGCTTATAAGACACGATGGAGATGAAGGACTTTTTGTTGCATATGACATGGTTGAGTTCACTGCACCTGTCTATGCAGGAGATTACATAGAAGCGGTTGGTGAAATAACAAAGGTAGGAAACACTTCCAGGAAGATGAAGTTTGAAGCCAGGAAGGTAATCGTTCCAAGACCTGACATAAATGATTCAGCATGCGATTTCCTTGAGGAGCCAATAGTTGTGGCAAGAGCTGAAGGAACCTGTGTTGTTACTAAGGACAAGAAGAGGAAGTAGAACTAATTCACAGTTCTACCCTGTCAATGAAATATATCAAAATTGAAATTTTGGATATTTCTATTGCGGGGCACTTACAATGCACAATTCACAATTGGAAAGCCTCGGCAACGATTTTTATCGGACCGCTCGAGGCCGCTTGGCCAGGTAATGTCCTCAAAAATATTCCCTTCGGCTTTCCTGGGAATCAGTCATCGTGGAGTAATTGAGAAATGAGAACTGAGAATTGCGAAGTGCCCAGCGGTAGAATTACTTGAAATCTATAATTTCTTTGTAATTCACCGAGAGGGTATGAATTGAGAATTGTAACTAGGATTTTATCTTTTAATTGAGAAATGAGAACTGTGAATTGTGAATTAAAATCATGGGAGGTAGAATAATGGAAAAACTAATCATAACCGCTGCAATTTGTGGGGCGGAGGTTACAAAGGAACACAATCCAAATGTACCATATACAGTTGAGGAAATTGGTAGGGAGGCAGAATCAGCCTATAAGGCTGGTGCAAGCATCATCCACCTTCACGTAAGGGAGGATGACGGAACTCCAACCCAAAGCAAGGAGAGGTTCAAGGAATGCATGGATGAGGTCAGAAGAAGATGTCCAGACGTCATCATCCAGCCATCTACAGGCGGAGCTGTTGGAATGACTGATGAGGAAAGACTTCAACCAACTGAGCTTTTCCCTGAAATGGCCACCCTTGATTGCGGAACCCTTAACTTCGGTGGGGATGAGATATTCGTGAACACTGAGAATACCATAAAGAACTTCGGGAAGATAATGATTGACAGGGACATCAAGCCTGAGATAGAGGTATTTGACAAGGGCATGATTGACTATGCAATCAAGTTCCAGAAGCAGGGCTTCATAAAGACTCCAATGCATTTTGACTTTGTTCTTGGGGTACAGATGTCAGCCACAGCAAGAGACCTTGCCTTTATGGTTGACAGCATACCACAGGGATCAACCTGGACCGCGGCAGGAATCGGAAGGAACCAGTTCCCCATAGCTGCAATGACCATTGCAATGGGTGGCAATGTAAGGGTAGGCTTTGAGGACAATACCTACATTTCCAAGGGTGTTCTTGCAAAATCCAACGGTGAAATGGTGGAAAAGGTAGTGAGGATTGCAAATGAGCTGGGCAGGGAGATTGCAACACCTGCAGAGGCAAGGGAGATCTTGGGCCTGAAGCCGTTAAAATAAAATAAACTTGAATGGAAAATAGATATCCCAAGGGGTATCTATTTTTCAAATCAGTAGAAGGGAAGAAAATCCATGAAATTTGACCCGATTAAATGTAACGATAATCCCCAAGACGGCTTGGTCTGCAGTAAAAAGGGCATGGTTGCAACCACAAATCCATATGCCTCCCAGGCAGGTATTGAGGTTATGAAATCCGGTGGAAATGCCTTTGATGCAGCGGTGGCAGCAGCGGCAGCTCTTGTCGTGGTTGAGCCAACTGGCTGTGGACTTGGATCGGATGCATTTGCAATACTTCATACAGAGGGGTCTATATTTGGCTTGAATGGTAGCGGATACTCCCCAAGAAATCTTACAAGTGAACATTTACATAGGCTTGGTCTAGAGGAAGTGCCCAGATTCGGTCCATTGCCTGTTATGGTTCCCGGTGCTGTTGCATCCTGGAAGGCAATCCTAGATAGATTTGGGAATCTGACCCTTAGGGAGGTTCTCCAGCCTGCCATTGAGCTGGCACAGGAGGGGCATATTGTCCAACCTGTAATATCGGGAAGCTGGGAGAAGTCACTGGAGCTTCAGAGGAAAATGGGTTCTGAGGAATATTTCCTTCACTGGTTTAATGCCTTTTCACTGGATGGGAGGGCACCAGGTCCAGGGGAGCTCTGGAAAAACAAGGACCTTGCAAAAACCTTTAGGATGATTGCGGATTCCGAGGGTGAGGACTTTTACAGAGGGAAACTGGCAGAGAGGATGGTCTCCTTTTTAAGATCAGCGGGTGGAGTTATGACCATGGGGGATTTGGCAGAGTTCAGTCCTCAATGGGTTCAGCCCTTAAGTGTAAGCTACAGGGGCTATGACATATGGGAGCTGCCTCCAAATGGACAAGGCATAACAGCACTTTTGGCACTATCCATACTAGAGAACATCACTGAAGATTCCAGGGATCCCGTTGAGATTATCCATAGATCAATAGAGGCGATGAAGCTGGGATTTGAAGACGGTATTCCCTTGGTAGGTGACCCAAAATTCTGCAAGGACAACTGGAGTGAGCTATTAGGTTCAGAGTACGGAAGGTTAAGGTCAGCAGACATTGGTGACTTGTCAAGAACATCCGGATCCAGCCTGCCTTCAAGAGGAGGGACCGTCTACCTTGCTGCCGCAGATGGAGAAGGGAACATGATTTCCTTTATCCAAAGCAACTACAGGGGCTTTGGGTCTGGACTTGTAGTACCAGGAACAGGCATATCCCTTAACAACAGGGGCTTTGATTTCAGCATGGACAATAAGAGTGCCAATTTCCTCCAAGGCAGGAAGAGACCCTACAATACAATTATTCCAGCCTTTATGACAAAGGGCGGGAAGGCTGTTGGACCCTTCGGACTTATGGGAGGCTACATGCAGCCCCAGGGTCATATCCAACTATTGGTAAATATCCTTGAAAGGGAAATGGACCCTCAAGGTGCCTTGGATGAACCCCGTTGGCAATGGAACGGCAGCATGGGTATTTCAGTGGAGAGAGACTTTTCGGAAGACATCAGGAAAGCGTTGGGAAAAAGAGGACACAGGATTGTTGAAAGCCAGGACACTTCGTTCTTTGGCAGAGGACAGATAATCATAAGGGACCAGGAGGGCTTCCTTTACGGGGCTACGGAAAAGCGGGCGGACAGTCTGATTTCAACCTGGTAACCATATTGTAACTACAAATTACTTCCATTGTGTGATATAATGTTTATTGAACAATCTTCGAAGGATCATTTCTCGAATCACTTACACAATTATATTCCCGAAATAATTACAAGAACATAATGACTAAATAAACCTTGTCCGGCAAGGTTTTGTATGCAGTTTATAGATATATTACACAGGTGTATATAAACTACCAGGAAGCGAG
>JANKMX010000006.1:0-18357 GCA_024649995.1 Gudongella sp.
GCTGGGAGATCCAGAAGGGGGAACAGTGGATTTCAAAATCAATCTAAATGTTATCAGAAATCTCAATATTGAAGTTAAGAGAATAGTTGAAGGGAATGTTCTGGAGGATCTTAGAAAGAGCATCCAGGGCTCGGACCTTATCGTTGATGCAATCTTTGGGATAGGAATTTCAAGGGAAGTGACAGGGCTTTACAGAAAAGCCATTGAGATAATCAATGAGAGTGGCAAGCCCGTGATTTCAGTTGATATCCCATCTGGACTGAACGGTGATACCGGTGAAGTAATGGGAGTATCGGTTAATGCTGATAGGACAATAACATTTCATAGGGTAAAGAATGGTCTTGTAAATGCAGTGGAGTACACTGGAGAGGTAATTGTTGAGAAGATAGGCATACCGGAGAAGGGATACGGGTATAATCAGAATATAAGGGAGTAAATGTGAGTACAGGAGCTGATTAAAGTGAAAGGATCATATCTGATTGGAACCATAAGAGGCATTAGAATTGAAATAAACATAAGCTGGTTGGCGGCCTTCCTGCTTATTTCAGCAACCTTGGCTACTGGATTTTTCCCGGCCAGATACCCTGACTGGGGTCAGGATGTCTATTGGATTCTGGGATCGTCTGTGGCCATATTGATGCTGCTATCCATCATTGCCCATGAGCTTTCCCACTCACTTGTTGCAAACAGGCTGGGAGTCGGTGTCAAAAGGATAACCCTTTTTATTTTTGGCGGAATTGCAGATCTTGAAAAGGAACCGGACAGTCCAAGGAAGGAGTTTCTTGTGGCTATTGCAGGACCCCTTATGAGCCTGGTCCTTGTGGTTGTATTCAGAGCCATTGGTGTCGGAGCTGACTACCTCCAGCTGCCTGAATACTTCAGCGTGGTTTTTCTCTATCTGTCATCAATAAACCTTGTACTTGCTGTTTTCAACATGTTCCCGGCATTTCCCCTTGACGGAGGAAGAGTGCTTCGGGCTGCCATATGGCATTTTACAGGTAACCTCCACAAGGCCACAAGAATAGCTTCCACCATCGGGCAGTGGTTCGGATACTTCCTGATGTTCATCGGTCTTACCAACATGTTTTACGGAAACCTTATAAATGGTCTTTGGATACTTTTTATCGGATACTTTGTTGTCCAGGCCTCACAATCAAGCTACCAGAACACAATCGTCTCCGATATATTCAGCAGGACCATGGTGGGTGAGTTTATGACAAGGGAAGTTGTTTCAATAGACAGGAGCGTATCAGTAAGTGATGCTGTGGATGAATATTTTTTCAGATACAAGTTCAATGTATTCCCGGTAATGGATGAGGGTGATGTAACAGGCATCATCACCATAGACAATGTAAAAGGGATACCCAAGGAGGAATGGGGTGTCACTACCGTTGGAGCTATTGCAACTGAGATTGGCGATGTCCTGAGGGTATCGCCCGATGAGACAGTGTCCAATGTCGTAAGCAAGATATTCAGCAACAACATAGGTAGGGTCTTGGTTATGGAGGAGGACAGTCTTGTAGGAATCGTTTCAAGGACGGACATTATGAACCACCTTAGGATTTACATGCAGCTTAACAACATCAAGTGAAATATTAGAGTGGACAGGAGGTGTTTATGGAGTGAGGGTTCTTGTAACGGGTGGACTGGGATTTATCGGAAGTCATACGGCATTGATGCTTCTCCAAAAAGGCTATGAAGTAATAATTTTAGACAATCTTTCAAACTCAAACCCTGCAGTCCTGGGTAGGATCAACAGTCAAACAGGCAACAAAGCCCTGTTTGTCAAAGGGGATATTCTGGACGTAGCTCTTCTTAAGGAGGTTTTCAGGGAGCATGAAATTCATGGGGTAATCCATTTTGCTGCCCTTAAGTCGGTGAAGGAATCCATTGAAAAACCGGAAAGGTACCATTTAAACAATGTTGTGGGAACTGAGAGGCTGATCAGGATATGTGCGGAGCAGGGAATAGGAAGGTTTATCTTCAGTTCCTCAGCAGCCGTATATGGCAGTGCTGCATCTCCGGTAACTGAGAATTCGGGAATAGGTGAAATACCAAACCCTTACGGAAGGTCAAAGGCAAGCTGCGAGGACCTCCTGAAAACAACCCATTTCCAATACAAAAAGCCTGATATTACAATACTTAGGTACTTCAATGTTGCTGGGGCCCACCCGGATGGGATACTATGGGAGGAAGCACAACCTGATGGAGGAAACCTAATGTCTCACATCATAAGAGTTGCCAGTGAAAAGACGGGGAAGCTATATATATACGGAGGGGACTACGACACTCCAGACGGTACAGGAATCAGGGACTACATACATGTCATGGATGTGGCCCGAGGTCATGTTCTGGCCCTTGAGAAGCAGAAGGAGGGAGTTCACACCTACAACCTTGGCTCCGGAAGGGGGACTTCTGTCCTTGAGCTTATCCAGACCTTCCAGGAGGTCAATGGAGTGGATATACGGTATGAAATAACAGGTAGACGAATAGGGGATATTTCAGTTTCATATGCAGACTCCACAAGGGCCCTTGATGAGCTTGGATGGAGAGCTGAGCTGGATATTTGTGATATTGTACGGGATTCATGGTCACACAGTGAAGGTGGGGTTGATATGTCTAAATAAAAACATTTGTGACTAGGGTTTATTTATGTAATATTTGGAAAATTGATGTTGACACATATGATTCATATGTGTTAATATCTTCAACAATAGCAATTTAATATTAAATCCTCATCCCAGTGGGTGAGGTAGAGGCGCGGTTACTAAAAGTATCAATACAGAGGACGGAATCCCTTGAAGTGTTGAAAAAGGAGCAATCGCCGAAGCTTCAGACACCAAAGTCTGTTGCTGGGTCTGCACTTAAGAGGTGCAGGACTGTCATCCCGGTACATAGCTCGGTACCTTGATGTTGTGCTATCTCACATAAGAGCAGAGGGGAGAGGGTATCCTATGGCGTTGCCATGTAGAAAATCACCTGACTTACCTGTCAGGTTTTTATATTTTTTGAATACAGGTGAAGGGAGAAATTGGAATTGATATTTGAAGAAAGAGACGGAAGGCTTTATTATGACGGATGTGATACCGTCAGTCTGGCAAAGAAATATGGAACCCCATTATATGTTTATTCATTGACTGATATACATAATCGGATAGAGGAGCTGAGAAATGATTTCTTGGACAAATACAGCAATACCAGGGTTGCCTATGCGGCAAAGGCATTCAGTACATCAGCAATGCTAAAGCTCATACAGAATGAGGGTCTCAGCCTTGACGTGGTATCCGGTGGGGAGCTTTATGCCGCAATATCCGTAGGTTTTCCAGGAGAGAGGATAGAATTCAACGGCAACAACAAGCTTTACGAGGAGCTGCTTCTGGCAATTGAATATGGAGTGGGCAGGATCATTGTGGACGGCATGGAGGAGCTTCAGATGATAGAGGAAATCTGCAAGGCCACCGGAAGCAAGGCAAAAATCATGTACAGGATAACTCCTGGTGTAAACAGCGAAACCCACAAATATATAACTACGGGGAAAAGGGATTCAAAGTTCGGGATTCCATTGGAGGAGCAAGTATTCTATCCAGCTGTTGAGGATGCAATCAGGTCTCCCTGGGTGGAGTTCTTGGGACTGCACTTTCACGTGGGCTCTCAGATTTTTGATAACCAGTCACATATGAATGCCTTGGATGTTCTTCTAGACCATGTGGACGGAATCAGGAACAGATTTGCTTATGAGATCAGGGAGATCAATCTTGGGGGAGGCTTCGGAATCAGATACACCCATGAATCAAGGAAACCCCTATCATATTTCATCGATCCCATGATGGAGATGATCATCAGTCATTATGAAAAGCTTGGCCTTGAAAGACCTGCAGTTGTAATCGAACCAGGCAGAAGTGTCGTTGGGGAAGCTGGAATAACGCTTTACACCATAGGAAGTATCAAGGATATAGAGGGAATAAGAAAATACGTTTCAGTGGACGGGGGAATGACAGACAACATACGACCAGCCCTGTACAAGGCCAGACACACTGGAGTCATTGCAAACAAGATGGTTGGCGATTTGAAAGAGAAAGTTACCATATGTGGAAAATGCTGTGAATCAGGGGACATACTCATAAGTGATATCGCCATATCGGAGCCTGAACCAGGTGATGTTTTCTGTGTTTTCTCCACAGGTGCATACGGCTATTCGATGGCAAGCAACTACAATATGAATCCCATCCCGGCAGTGGTGTTTATAAAGGATGGGAGGGATGATCTGGTTGTAAAAAGACAGACATACCAGGATATGCTGAGGAATGATATTGTACCGTCCTGGATGGAATAAGGAGACTATAAAATGAAATATACAAAAATGCATGGTGCGGGAAATGACTTTATAATAATTAATAACATGTTTGAGGAGCTTCCTGAGGAAAGCTTCCCGGATATAGCCAAAATCCTCTGTTCAAGGAGAACCTCCATTGGTGCCGATGGGATGATGTTCATAGATCATCCAGAAGGCTGTGGTGATTTCAGAATGCATTTCTACAATGCCGATGGAACAGAGGGAGAGATGTGTGGAAACGGTGCAAGGTGCATTTGTAGATATGCCTATGAGGAGGGTCTTTCCGGTGAAAAGCAGAAGGTCGAGACCATATCCGGAGTTGTAAGAGGCTGGAGGATCGACGAACGAACCTACAGAGTAAGACTGAACAGCCCCACCACCTATAAGGAGGAACTAAGGCTGGAGCTGGCAAATGATACTTTCAATTGCTCATACGTCGAGCTGGGAAGTCCCGGACTTCCCCATCTGGTGCTTGATATGCCGGACTTTGAAAGCATGCCTGAGGATCAGCTCCATAGGATTGGTAAGGGTTTGAGGTGGCATAAAAGCCTTCCAAAGGGTGCAAATGTAAACTTCTATTGGCTGAGGCAGGATGGAAGCGTGGTGGCGAAAACCTTTGAAAGAGGGGTTGAGGATTTTACAATGGCATGTGGAACCGGTGCCGGATCAGTTGGTTATGTTTTGGTGAAAAGGGAAATGGTTTCAGGAGACCAGGTAACAATCAACATGCCTGGAGGGGACCTAAGAATCCAGGTGCTACTCAATCCGGACGGGATTGAGGATATATTTCTTACGGGACCTGCAACCCTTGTTTCAGAGGGAATGGTTCTGGATGAGGATCTGAGGTACTGAAAGCCTTATATGAAGATTTACTTAAGACCTTCAGGTATCCATGATGGTAACAAGTAAAGTTGAAGGCAGTAGCTGGCTGAGCCCAAAAATGGAGGTGCGGTTCCATCAGGGAATTAGGTTTTAATTTTAAAATGAGTGGTAGCTGGGGTCCCGAAGGGTATATAGTCTTCGGGACATTTTTAGTGGAATATGGAAAGGGAGGATCTTTGGATGAAATTTATTGACCTGCATTGCGATACACTTATGAAGACAATGGAGAAGGGTTCGAGTATAAGACTCCTGGAGAATGACAGGACCAGCGTGGATTTCAAACGAATGAAGGAGGGGGAATCACTTGCCCAGTTTTTTGCCGTCTTCCTGCCATCCCAGGAGATGATGCTGGAGTATGTGGGAAGGGTTGTTGAGGATGATGAATACATAGACACACTGGTGAACACCCTTAAAAGGGAGATTGATGAAAACAGTCATATGATCTCTCTTGCAGGCAGCCATAGTGACCTTGTGGAGAATGAAAAAAAGGGAAGGATGTCAGCCGTACTGACCATTGAGGATGGACGTAGCGTCCAGGGGAGCCTTGAAAAGCTAAGGTCATACTACGACATGGGTATAAGGCTTATAAGCCTTACATGGAATTTTGAGAACTGCTTTGGATACCCCAATTCAGATGACAGGAACATTATGGAAAAGGGATTGAAGAGCTTTGGGAAGGAGGGCATCCAATATATGAATGACCTGGGGATGATAATTGATGTATCCCACCTGTCTGATGGAGGGTTTCTTGATGTAGCAAAAATAAGCAAAAAGCCCTTTGTGGCATCCCATTCAAATGCCAGGGAGATCTCTCCCCACAAAAGGAACCTTACGGACCAGATGATCCGTATTCTTGGAGAAAAGGGAGGGGTGGCAGGAATCAACTTCGCACCACATTTTCTGCAGCCTGACACCACAACCGACAGGAGCACCGTCGAACTTATGGTAAGACATCTTAACCATATGAAAAATGTGGGAGGGGAGGATGTTGTTGCCCTGGGCTCGGATTTTGACGGGATTGGTGGTGAGCTTGAGGTTGACAGCATAGAGAGGATGCCCATGATATTTGCTGCCCTTGAAAAGGATGGTTGGTCACAGGGCCAGATTGAAAAGCTTGCCTACAGAAACGCCCTGAGAGTAATTGGGGAGTCCATGAAATGATAAAAGCACGGCCGAGGCCGTGCTTTAAATACTTGTTTGCAATTATTGGGTTACAAGCTCAAGGGCAACTGGGATATATTCATCCACTGTTTCTCCGTTAAGAACCTTTATTGCTGTGTCAACTCCGATTGAACCGATGTCCTTTGGAAGCTGCTGTACAGTCGCTGCCAATTCTCCCGCTTCAACTGCTGCAACGGCGTCGTCTGTTGCGTCAAATCCAACTATCATAATGTCTCTGCCTGATGCCTTGATGGCTTCAAGGGCTCCAAGTGCCATTTCATCGTTGTGTGCAAATACTGCATCGATTTCAGGCTGAGCCTGAAGAATGTTCTCCATTACAGAAAGTCCCTCTGCTCTGTCAAAGTTAGCTGTTTGTCTTGCAACCACCTCAAGGTCAGTACCTTCAAGGGCTGCATTGAAGCCTTCGCCTCTTTCTCTTGCCGCTGATGCTCCAGGGATTCCCTCAAGCTCAACAACCATGCCTGCTCCACCTAGCTGTTCAACTATGAATTCACCAGCCATTTCTCCACCGGCTACGTTGTCGGAAGCTATATGAGCCACCACTTCTCCTGAATTCGCTGATCTGTCAAGGGTTACAACTGGAATGCCTGCTCCGTTTGCTGCTGCAACTGCACTACCCACTGCATCTGAGTCAGTTGGGTTGATCATGATAAGGTCAACGCCTTGATTTACAAGGTCTTCAACATTTGACAGCTCTGTAGCCGCATCATCCTGTGAGTCAAGAACTATAAGGCTGGCTCCAAGCTCATCAGCTTTTGCCTGAGCACCGTCTCTAAGGTCCACAAAGAATGGATTGTTCAAGGTTGAAACCACCAGGCCTATAGTATACCCACCTTCGCCGCCACCGTTGTCACTTCCTCCTGTGCCACATCCTGCAAGCCCTACTGCCAATACAAGGGCCAGCGCCAGTGCAAAATACATTTTTTTGTTCATCAATTTTTTCTCCCCCTTTTTATCTTATCGCTTTTCATATATCTCAACCCACTTGGGTCGAAACCGGTTTAACGTGACTTACGCTGTTTTCTGTCAAGAAGTACAGCAATAAGTATTACTACACCCTTGGCAACATCCTGATAGTAGGATGAAACCTGAAGCATATTCAGGGCGTTGTCAAGTATTCCTATGATAATCGCTCCGATGGCAGTACCAAATATGGTTCCGATACCACCGGCCATGCTCGTTCCGCCGATTACAACAGCTGCGATTGCATCAAGCTCATAGCCTGATCCGGCGGTTGGCTGGGCTGAGCCAAGTCTTGCAGTAACTATGATTCCCGCAAGGGCTGCCAATACACCTGCTACAGCATATACAAAGAGCTTTATGTTGTCGGTCTTTATACCTGAATACATTGTGGCTTCCTCGTTGGAGCCAAGTGCATAGGTGTATCTACCTATTTTCAGGTGATTGAGGGTATACCAGGAAATAAAGAATACAACAAGCATTATATATACGGGTATTGGTATACCCAGAAAATATCCTGTACCAATTTTTGAAAAAATTGCTGAGGTGTCTGAGCCAAATATGCTTATGGGTCTTCCCTGGGTATATACCAGGGTCAGTCCCCTTAAGAGGGTCATTGTTCCAAGGGTTGCAATAAATGGCTGAAGCCTACCCTTACTGATGAGGAGTCCGTTCAACAGTCCGATTACAAGACCTATGAGCAGTGTAAGGATTATTACCAGAATGATGTTCATACCACTTGCAACCAGACTTGCTGCAATTGCACCTGTTATTGCAAGAACACTACCCACGGACAGGTCAATTCCACCAATGAGGATGGCAAAGGTCATGCCTGTTGCAATAACAGCATTTATGGAGGTTTGTCTCAGTACCGTGATTATGTTTGACCAGGTTAGAAACCTGTCGCTGAGAAAAGACATTGTTATAATCAGTATCAGAAGGACCACAACTGGTTTATTGTCCGATAAGAACTGCTTCCAGTTCCTTCCCTTCAAAGAAAACTTTCCCATTTAGCTCACTTCCTTTCCTACGGCATAGGTCATTATTTTTTCCTGGTCAGCCTCAGCAATATCGATTGTACCGCTAACCCTTCCTTCATGCATGATCATTACCCTGTCGCTGATTCCCAGTATTTCGGGTATCTCCGATGAAACCATGAGTATGCTCATACCCTCCTGCTTGTATTTGTTGATCAATTCGTAGATTTCCTTCTTTGCGCCAACATCCACACCTCTGGTTGGTTCATCCAAAAGCAGGATTCCAGGATTTGTATCCAGGTTTTTCGCCAGTGCAACCTTCTGCTGGTTTCCACCGCTCAGGAATTGAAGCAGCTGATTTCTTCCGGCAGCCTTTATGGACATGCTCTTGATGTAGCGGTCAGTGGACTCACGTTCCTTGGACTTGTCAATATTGCCGATCTTGCCGACATAATTGCCAAGTGATGCCAGAGTTACGTTCTCAACAAGATCCATTCCAAGTACAATTCCATTTTCCTTTCTGTCCTCAGATAGGTAGGCTATGCCATTTTTAAGTGCATCCTTGGGGCTTTTGATCGATACTGGTGATCCGTTCACCAGTATTTCTCCGGATTCAGGCTGGTAGACACCGTAAATAGTCCTTGCCAGCTCCGTTCTTCCCGCACCCACCAGTCCAGCCACCCCTAGGATTTCACCTTTTCGCAGCTGAAAGGAAACATTTTCCACAAATCTGTTTGTGAGACCCTTAACCTCAAGGACCACTTCTCCAATCTCAGTATCCACCCTTGGGTACTGCTCACTTAGCTTTCTTCCCACCATCATCTCAATGATCCTGTCTTCGTCAAGCTTCTCGATGGGCTCCTCTCCAACCAATGTTCCGTCCCTTAGGACCGTTACATGATCACAGATTTCGAAAATCTCATTTAGCCTGTGTGAAATGTATACGATGCTGTGTCCAGCTTCCCTCAATTCCTTTACAACCTCAAAGAGCCTTTCTGTTTCCGACATTGTGAGTGCACCCGTTGGCTCATCCATGATTATGACCTGTGCATCCAGGGAAAGGGCCTTTGCAATTTCAATCATCTGCTGCTTGCCGACACTGATGTTCTTCACAAGCTCCCTTGGATCCTCATCCAGACCAAGCTTCGTCAGCCACTCCCTTGAGTCGTCAAACAGCTTTCTCCATTTGATTTTCCCACCAGGGCCAACAGGCTCCCTGCCAAGGAAGATGTTTTCTCCTATGGAAAGGTCACGGACAAGGTTAAGCTCCTGATGGATGAAGGCAATTCCCTTATCCTGGGACTCCTTTGTGGTGTTGAAGTCCACAGGCTCTCCATCGAACAAAACCTTACCTGAGGTCCTTAAATAAACTCCTGTAAGTATTTTCATCAGGGTGGACTTTCCAGCACCGTTTTCTCCCACAAGGGCCATAATCTTACCCTTATAGATGTTAAAATTAACATTGTCCAGAACCCTTACACCAGAGAATTCCTTTATGATGTTTTCCATCGATACAATTTTTTCTTCCATGGAGATTTCCTCCTTTTTGACCATTAAAAAACCACTCCAGATATCAGGATTACATTTGTATAGGGCGTGAACTCCCCGGTTCTTACAACCGCCTTTGATTCTCTTGTTCTCCTTTTGAACTCCTCATGGGATACATAGGTGACGGAAAACTCGTCCTCAAATTCCTCAACCAGCTTAATGATCCTTGCATGCATATCCGGGCTTGCTTTTTTTATCTCTTCAGCCAGGACAATTCCCTCCACCTTTTGCTCTGATAGGACTCCCCTTAAGACATCCAGAAAGGAGGGGACCCCTTCGAATACTGAAAGGTCTATCCTATATGTGTCAGAAGGAATGGGAAGACCAGCATCCCCAATTGTAAGCTCATCCATATGACCCATATGTGATATTACTGATGATATTTCTGAATTTAGCAGAAATCCTTTTTTCATTTTTATCTCTCCTCAACCTTGTTTTTTTCATACCAGGCATCAAAATCCTCGACCTCCTCAACAAGAGGAAGGGAGGTCTGGGCTCCGTGCTTTGTAACGGTCATGGCACCGACCTTGGTTGCGAATTTGATGGAGTCCTCCAGGGATTCTCCCTTTGAGATGGATACCGCCAGGGCTGCGTTGTAGCTGTCGCCTGCAGCTGTTGTATCCACAGCCTTGACATTATATGCAGGATAAAGCCTTATGGAATTATTGCCGATGTGAATGCTTCCCTGGCTACCAAGGGTCACTATCAACCTGGATACACCCTTTTGGATTAGATGCTTTCCAGCGGCCTCAACCCTCTCAATATTGCTTGTATCCATGCCACTTAAAAGCTCAAGCTCAGTCTCGTTAGGTGTCAGGATGTCAACAAGGGAGAATATTTCATCATCAAGCTCAATTGCAGGAGCTGGATTAAGGATGGTTGTGACATTGTTTTCTTTTGCCATCCTAAGGGCAGTCCTAACGGTTTCAATTGGAGTCTCTAGCTGTACAAGCATTACCTTGGCCCTTTTAAATACATCGTCCATATCCGAAAGGTCATCTGGGGTAAAGCCGGAATTTGCTCCTGGAGCAACGGTTATGGCATTGTTTCCCGAATCCTCCACAACAATTGCAGCTACACCGGTGGGGAGGCTGTCCTTAACAAGGACCTTATCCACATTCACACCATCATTCTCCAGTGAACGGATCAGCTGGCTACCCATGGAGTCCCTTCCGACCGCTCCAAGCATTGCTGTCTCAGCACCAAGCTTGGCGGCTGCATCAGCCTGATTTGCACCCTTTCCTCCAGGGACCTGCTTGAAGTCCGAACCAAGCACCGTCTCTCCAGGTCTCGGTATTTTAGGAGCCCTCACCACAAGGTCCATATTTAGACTACCAACCACTATAACCATAATTCATGCTCCTCTCAACTGGATTTCCTCACCACAAGCTCCGTGTCAAGGATAAGGTTTCTCTTGCCAATCTTGTTTCCCTGAATGGAATCGATCATCATGTTAACCGCCTCATAGCCCATGGAATAATTGGGCTGCTTGATTGTTGTAAGCTCCGGATCAACCATGGAGGCGATGTATATATCGTCAAAGCCCATGATGGCTATGTCATCTGGCACAGCAATTCCTCTTTCCCTGAGTCTCTTCATGGCACCTATTGCGATGGCATCATTACCGCAGAATATTGCCTCAAAATCCATCCCGTCATCCAGGAGACTGGCAGCAGCCTCATATCCCCATTTGGATCTGTATTCTCCTACCCGGACAAGTCGCTCATCATAATCGATGCCCTTTTCAGCAAGGGCCATCCTGTAGCCCTCAAGTCTGTCCCTTGCAGTACCTGTGTTTAGGGGACCTGCAATGTATGCGATCCTCCGATAGCCCTTGCCGATGAGGTAATTGACCCCATCCCTTGATGCCCTGGAGTTGTCCACAAGGACCTTGCCAAGAACATTGGGGGAGTCATAATCCCTGTCTATGAGTATTATTGGTATTCTGCTGTTTTCAAGGCCAGACATCTCATCATTCCTGTTGGCCGAATGGGTAAGGATTATTCCATCCACCATCTTCTCAGTGAGCATTTGGATGTATTTGTTTTCCTGGTCAACATTATCATCCGTGTTGCAGATTATTATGCTGTAGCCAGCCTCCCTTGCCCTGTCCTCAGCACCTCTGGCTATCTCGGGGAAAAAGGGGTTGACTATGTCAGGGAGTATAAGACCCAGGGTCTTCGTCTGACTGGTTACAAGACTCCTTGCCATGGAATTGGGAATATAGTTGATGTCCTTTGCAATCCTTAGGACCCTTTCCCTTGTGGGCTGTGAAATGTTCTTGTCCTTCTTGTTCAATATCATGGAGACGGTGGCAGTCGATACTCCCGCCGCCTTTGCTATGTCCTTAATTGTGGTGTGTCGTTTTTTCATTACATCATCCCATTCTTGGTTAAACGTTTAACTACATTTATATTATACCACCAAAACCTAAAATGAAAACACTAATTAGAATATTTTTACGTGAGGGTATTGTTGGATATAGCTTCTGATAGTGGTATAATCAAGGTAGGATAAGAACTGAGAGCATAATGGAAAGGAGAATTCGTTTGGGAGATACGAGATATGACTATGGCAACAACGATCCTGTAAGCGTATCCGAGTGGATAATCACCACAATAATAATGGCAATCCCATTGGTCAATATAGTGATGCCTTTTGTCTGGGCCTTTGGGAGTGGAACAAAGACCAGCAAGGCCAACTTTTTCAAGGCTCAAATGGTCATGGTGCTGGTAGGGCTGGTACTGTACTTTCTGGTTGGAGGAATGCTGTTCTCATACATAAGGATGCCCAGTCAATCCATATTCTAAGCCTTTATTTGGATTGGTTTGCAGCAATGATGATGACTTTTGGATTTTCAGGAGCTAACCTATAAGGAGATGAGGAAGATGAGGACCTATGTAAATTGGGCTTCAGGAAGGAACACCGGATTGGTTTTTCTTATTATCATGGGCTTGGCTTTTCATGAACTGTACAAGGCAACAGGAATAACAATACTGGGGATAATAAGCCCGGTGAACGAAAGTAAGTGGGAGCATTGGAAGATGGCGTTTTTTCCAATGATGATTATTGGGGGAATTGAATATTTCATATTAGGCCTTCGTGGGAGCAATTATCTCTTTTCCCTGATGGCAGGGTCAGTCGCTTTTCTTTTGGTGACCTTTGGTGGGATTGAGCTTTATGGGATGATTGTGGGAAAAGCACACATTTTTGTACATGTCACCACCTTTCTTATGGGAGCAGTTGCAGGACAGTTGCTTAGATACCACATCATGGCCAATACAAGGGAATCATCAGCTTTTCTGATTTTGGGTATAATAGTTACAGGAGTACTTTTGGCAATATTTACACTGTTCACCTTCAACACCCCCAGGTATGAATATTTCAGGGATTCATTGACCGGGACCTATGGGATTTACGAAAACAAATAGGAGATAGGATATGATAAACATTGTGGCTTTTATGGGGCCAAGCGGTTCCGGGAAAACAACACTTGCAAAGTATATGAACCTTAGAAAGGTTACCACCTTCACGACCAGAGAGATCAGGAAGGGTGAGAGGGATGGAGTTGACTATTTCTTTTTGAGCGACAAGGAATTTTCCAGGCTGTATGAAGAAGGAGACCTGCTTGAGCGCACAGAGTACGGGGGATATTTTTATGGAACCGGAATAGAACCCTTGAGGGCTGCCATTTCAAATGGAGATGTGGTTTCAATTGTCATTGATTTCAACGGTGCAAGGAGGCTAAGGGAAGTCTTTCCTGACAATCTCCTGATAGTTGGGATATCCTCGCCACTGCAGGAGTGTGTGGATAGGATGCTGGAGAGAGGGGAGCCTGATATTGAGAGGAGAAGCCAATCACATGGGGATGAGATCAAGGGTGTGATTGAGATTTCGGATCTGATTATCAATAATTCCAAAGACAACTGGTGGAAATCCAGGCTGATAATCGAGGCCTTGGGAAAATCCCTCATGGAAAAGACCTTAGGGGAAAATCATTCTGCCAATGATGCTGGTTAATGGAAGGGCACCGTACTCCCGGCTGTCAGATGAAACAAGCCTGTTGTCTCCAAGAAGATATACGTGGTCTTCGGGAACCGTATAGGCGTATTCAGCATCCCATTCCGGCATTCTTTCTTCTTCCTTCTGAAGGTTGAGAGGTAGGGTCATACCAAGGACATAATCCTCATGGAGAAGCTCTCCGTTTCTGTAGACCTGACCTTCCATGATTTCAATAAGGTCATTTTCAAGGCCTACGATCCTTTTTATCATTAGGACATTGTCCATGGAATCGGGAGCAGCGATAACTATTATATCCCCGTAGTCAAGATTTTCCTCCGGAAAGCCTGGAGTGTAGGGAAGGCTCCATACAAGTACTGAATCTCCGCTTGCAAGTGTCGGTTGCATTGAGTCTCCACTTATCTCCACTATGTCAAAGGAAATTATCATTCCCGTGGCTATTATTGCCCCTATAACTAAGATTATTAACAACCTGCTGTTAAGATTTATACTGTTGCCATCTGTGTTCATTTTATTCTCCCTGTAATAATTGGATTTTGGCACACTATGATTATACCCTTACTTGACACTCTCTTCAACGGATACCTTGTATTCTGTAAGTAGACTTGACCATATTTGAGATAAGCTTCAGAAAGTGATAGGACAATACATTTAAATAAAGAAAAGGTGATTAAGATGACAGATCCATCAACAAACATTGGTACGGTTCTAAAAAAAGTTAGGACAGAAAGGGGCTTGACTCTGGAGGGAACATCTGAGCTAACGGGAGTCAGTAAGGCTATGCTGGGTCAGATTGAAAGGGGTGAGTCAAATCCAACAATAGCAACCCTCTGGAAGATTTCCACTGGATTGAGGATATCCTTTTCTGAGCTTCTTGAGCCAAAGGAGGAAGAGCACCTGGGTGTTGTGAATATTGAAGACCAGGAGCCGGTTCTTGAATCCGAGGGCAAGATGATGCTGTACAACGTGTTTCCATTCAATCCCGTTTCAGGCTTTGAGTATTTCTACATCAAGCTTCTGCCAAGTGCCTTCCACAAGTCATCTCCCCATAGGAGCTCAAGCAGGGAGTATATTGTGGTTACCAAGGGGAGGCTGATAGTACAGGTGGATGATGATAGCTACCAGATCAAGGCGCCGGCAGCATTTTCATTCAAGGCCGACAGGGAGCATAGCTACTCCAATCCATTTGTGGAGCCTGTTGAGTTTCAGAATATAATAAAATACTAGAGAGCGAAGGGCTCTCTAATATTTTTCAGGTTGCGTACGCTATAGCATATATAATATACTATGATAAACATAACCAAGGAGTGATTGTGATGACTACATTTAGAAATGAAAAAGCTCGACTTAATTACATAGAATCCAAGCCGTCCATATCGTATGAAAGAGCCAGAATCTGGACTGAGTCACACATGATGACGGAAGGGGAATCGGTGCCAATAAGAAGGGCAAAGGCATTCAGGGATACCTGCAGAAAGCTGGATGTTCATATTTTTGAGGGTGAATTGATAGTTGGGGCGGTTGGAGAGTTCAGAAAGTGTGGAATACTTACACCTGAGTTCTCCTGGACCTGGGTGGATAGGGAGATGGACAATTTCAGTAGCAGAAGGCAGGATCCCTATGAAATGACAGATGAGCAAAGGGAGTTTGTCAGGAAAGAAATTTTCCCCTACTGGAGGGGAAAATCCCTAGAGGAAGCATTTTTAGCGAGATTGCCGGAGGAAACTGCCAATGTTGCAGTGGATACAGGTATAATAGACAACGATTCCAAGTGGAGGCAGGCGGTGGGAGAGATCACCCCAGATTATCAGGACGTATTGTTCAAGAAGGGCTTTGGAGGGATCATCCGTGAAGCCAGGGAAAAGCTGGAGGGACTCAACCCTTCAAATTCAGTTGACCTTGAAAGAATTGAATTCTATAACTCCATAATAATAACCTCCCAGGGAATAATTGAATTGGCCGGCAGGTATGCAGACATGGCTTCAGAGATTGCCAGGTCTGAGCAGGATGGAGTGAGGAGGGAGGAGCTTCTTGAAATAGAGAGAATCTGTAGAAGAATCCCGGAATTTCCACCGGAAACATTCCATGAAGCCATACAGTTCGTGTGGTTCACTCAGCTTGGGGGAATCCTGTCGGAAAATCCTCTGGCTCTTAACATAGGTAGATTTGATCAATTCATGTATCCATACTATGTTTCTGACAAAAGCAAGGGTCTTGCTGATGAAAAGATCCAGGAGCTGATTGAAGCCCTTTGGATAAAGCTGTCGGAATGGGTGTGGACAATTTCTGCAAATACTGCTGGATTCTTTGCTGGCTACAACCAATTCCAGAATCTAACCCTCGGGGGAAAGACAAGAGAGGGCAGGGATGCAACCAATGAGCTGTCATTAATGTGCCTTAAAGCGACAGACAGTGTCAGAACCCATCAGCCTGGACTCAGTGTGAGGATCCAACAGGATTGTCCTGATGAATTTATGGAGGCTGTTACCGAACTTGTCAGCAAGGGAACTGGCTTTCCTGCAATCCATAGTGACAATGCTGGTTATCAGATGCTTCTCAATGCTGGATATGAACCAGAAGATGCCAGGGATTGGAACAATTGCGGTTGTGTTGTCCCCCATTTCAGAAAGACTGGAGAATGGACCTCGGCGGTTAACATCAACTTCACTGCAGCATTGGAATTTGCACTAAATAGGGGAATTAGCAGGGTTCATGGCAGAAGGATGGGAATAACTGAACAATCTCCGGAGGAGTATAAGTCCTACAAGGAAGTGGAGGATGCATTCTACAGGGAATTCGATAAGCTTATTGAGCATTCGGTCATAGCTACCCTGACTGCTCAGAGACTCCACAGGGAAATGGTTCCAAGACCATTTTTAAGCTCCTGTATGGAGGATTGCATAGAGGATGGAGTGGACCTTGTAAACGGAGGAGCAAAGTATAATATCGGTCCGGTTTTGACCGGGATAGGACTGGCGGTTACTTCAAACTCACTTGCAGCAATAAAAAAGCTTGTCTTTGAGGATAAGGAAACCACAATGGAAGAGCTTTCAAGGGCCATTGCTGCAAACTGGGAGGGCTATGAAGAGCTGAGGGAGCTGGCACTTAATGTGCCCAAGTACGGGAATGATATTGAGTATGTGGATGAAATTGCCGTTAGAATGGCAAACCATTACTACAGGATAGGACATGGTTATAGGGACATAAATGGTAATCCATTCAACACCGCCTTTATGGGAATATCAAATTATCTGCCCACCGGCAAGGTTATAGGCGCCACTCCATGCGGGAGAAAATCCGGAGAACCACTATCAGAGGGAGTATCACCCTTTGCAGGTACAGACAGAAGCACACCACTTGCTGCAATGAGGTCTGCTGCAAAGCTTAATCAGGATATCCATTCCGGTGGGACCCTTCTCAATCTTAGACTAAACCAATCCCTGGTGGATACAAAAAGGGGAAGAAGCAATCTGGGGGCCATGATACAATCATTCTTTTCCCTGGGAGCATTCCACGTCCAGTTCAATACAATATCAACGGAGGTTTTGAGAAGGGCCCAGGAAGAGCCTGGAAAATACAAGGACCTACTGGTAAGGGTTGCAGGCTACAGCACACAATTTGTGAACCTGTCCAGAGAGATGCAGGATGCCATAATTGCAAGAACAGCCCATGAGGGATTCTAATGAAGGGATACTTTATGGAACCTCAAAACATGTCTGTGAACGATGGCAATGGGATAAGGACCCTGATCTTTATGGCTGGTTGCCCGTTGAGATGTCAGTGGTGCTCAAATCCTGAAAGCCAAGGAAGTCCTGCAAACAGTAGGGGCCGGGGTAGTCTTGTAAGGGAGTATTGGCTGGATGAGATTATGGAGATAATCGAAAGACAGAGAATATTTTACAGATTTTCAGGGGGAGGAGTGACATTTTCCGGTGGTGAGGCTACCATGCAGCTTGAAATCCTTGATGAAATGTCAATGCTTCTTTATGACAAGGCTATCGACATGGCCATTGAAACCTGTGGATATTTTGACTTTCAGGCAGTGAAAAGGGTCATGGATAGGATGAGTCTTATATTTATTGACCTTAAGCTGTTCAATGGCCAAGCCCACAGGAAATTCACCGGAATGGACAACGCCCTGATCCTTGAAAACATAAGGAAATTTGGTGAAATGGACTACCAAATTGTAATCAGGATTCCATTGATTGAAGGGGTTAATACCGACCAAGAGAATATTTCCCATACAGCGGATTTTATATCAAAACATATTAAGAAGCCCAAAGTGGAGCTGCTGCCATACCATTCCTTTGGGGATGAGAAGTACAGGGACCTTCAATTGGAGCTTCCATCCCGTGAATTCAAGGCTCCAGATAAGAGCTCAATCAATGAAATAAGGAAAATTTTCAAATCCAAGGGAATAGAGGTCGTAAAGTATTGATAAAAACAAAGAGCGCT
>JANKMX010000006.1:18367-33969 GCA_024649995.1 Gudongella sp.
ATAAATCTGTCAGGGGCCTTTTACTGCAGCGGTGAATGGGTATACTTTATTTGTCAGGGGGTGACTTTATGGAGGAAGCTGAAAAGCTACTGGAAGAAGACAGAAATATTTCTGCTTTTTTGGAGTATGTGAAAATCAGAGATGAAGAGAATCTAGAATTGGCAAAAAAGGCCTTGAGAAACATAAAGAGCTATTCAAGCACCAGAAAGGATGGCAAGGGCTATAGAATAAGGATTAAGTGCAATAATGAGGAAAGGACCTTCAGCTACTCCTTTCCATACCTATATGGGGAGTTTATGGATGTCATAGAGGGCAATGTTGACCTAAACATGGGACGGATGGCATACCTTGAAAACACAGGGGGGTATCTTCTAAATTTCATGACACAGCGGGGCTACGATTCCATTGGTTTGGCCATGGATGAGGATGAGTGGGAAAGAAGTGTTTTTTCGAACTTTCCTGTATATAGGAGAGAATATCTTAAGAGGGAGCCATCTCCATTGGTATTGGGAAGTGAGGACATAAAAACTGTAGACAGGCTCATTTGGATTGTTGGGGATTACTGCAAGGAGAAGGGATATTTAGGGAAATATCTCATGGAGCCTGATATTGATATTTTTATGCTGCTTCCCGACAAGCTGGAGTTGAATGCAGATGATTTCAACCGAAAGATATTGATAAGCAGGACCCTAGCCACATCAGACAAGGAGTTCAAGCTCCTGTTATTATCTTCAAAGGAAAGCTTTGAGCCTGAAAAGACCATGATTCCTGAGGGCTTGGAGGTATTACAGAGCAATTCCGTAATATTCAGGGTGCAAACAGACAAATGCAGGGATAACAATGGATTTTTATACACAGATGAGGGACATTATTTTGTGGAGACTCTTAAGGAGTATGAAAAGAATAGGGAACTAGCCTATGAGGAATCCCCTTTGAAGGAATATTATGATTCCTTTAAGCCACTGAATAGAAGGGACAATTACCTTTGGGAGGAGGGAGTTGAATGCTTTCCAATGGATCATGGGTGGTTGTATGATCCATGGAGAAAACCTGCAAACCCTCCCCTTAGGAAAAAGAGATTTGAAACCAGAAAGGGTGGGAATCACAATATTGGACCAAATACCCAGGAATTTGGTCAGGCCGAATTTAAAAGGCTGATTGGTGCATATGAGGTACTGAAGGAGGAAGGCTACAATCCTGATTTTTTTGTTGATGGATATATTACCGGCTATCTTCTGATACGCAAGAATGACTACAGATTCATAGCAAGCGAAGGCCAGCACAGGATTGCAGCCCTGGCGGCCCTTGGTTACGACAGCTTTATTTGTAGATTTGACCTTAAGCCCTGGACAAACCAGACTGTTTTCTACAATCAGGCGAGCAAGTGGCCCCAGGTCAAGGCCGGGATTTTCACACCCAAGGTGGCCAAGATGTGCTTTGAACATTTCTTCAGGACAGATAACAATTATAGACTCATTGAGCATGTTAAAGGGATGTCTTCAAGCTGAAGACATCCCTAATTATCCTAGTACCTCAATGAAATTGTCTTGGTCTCTTCATCCCAGAACACTTCTGCACCAAGGGTCTCAGCAACAAACCTGACTGGCACCATTGTCCTGCCTGTTTCTGGAACAATCCTTGCACGAATGCTGTCGTTATCGGGATCTATTAGCTTGAAGGTTCCATTGACCCTTGCAAGATTACTGTCAATCCAAAGCTCAATAATGTCCTCACCCTTGACAATTGTTACCCGACGGTCCTCCTGGTCCCATAGCACCTGGGAGCCCATTGCCTGGGCGATAAACCTGACCGGAAGTATTGTCCTGTCTTCCTCAACAAGTGGAGGTGCATCCAGTCTTGCTCTTTCATCATTTACAAAGTAGAATTCCTTTCCTACCCTTAGGAGGGTTAGGTTGCTTCTGTCATCCCTCAATTCAAAGATTCTCTCATCTGAATCCCATTCATCTGAAAATCCATCTGAGTATTCATCAGAAAAATCATAGCCTGAATAGTCTGAGATTCCGTCAGTATTTTCATCACTTGCTTCATCTGAGTATTCATCAGAAGTATCGTCCTGAGTTCCATCAGATGTATCGTCACTTGTTTCATCAGTATAATCGTCAATAGACTCATCACTTGAATCCTCGGCTGTCTCATCTGAATTTTCATCAACAACAGATGCAAGCTGAGTTTCAGGTCCAACTTCACCGCTGTAGGTTGAGTTTGCCTCTGCAACCGAAACAGGAGCCATAAGCTTGGCTGCAATCATTGCTGCTGCCATTGTTGAAGCGGCGGATCTTCTCAATAGTTTTCTTCTCTTTTCCTGTGTCTGTTCCCATATCCTATGTTGTCTTCTTAAATTACTTGATAGTTTTCTAGACATCCATATTTCTCCTTTCAAAGTGCAAGAGAGTAAAGCTGTACTGATCTAACAGAAATAATATACCCAATCAGGGTATGCCCAAACAAAAACATGGGATATGTCACTAGGAGTACAATTACGGGGTATAATGAAAGAGAAGAACTTTTTGGGGGTAATTC
Source organism: Gudongella sp. (assembly GCA_024649995.1). GTDB lineage: Bacteria > Bacillota > Clostridia > Tissierellales > Tissierellaceae > Gudongella. Next base: position 20,909 of record JANKMX010000006.1, read on the forward strand.
AATGAGAGAGGTTGTTTTTAGAATATACGGGGATTTAAATGGGATCAAGTGGAAAAGATTCACTGAAAGGGAAATTTCACTGCGTCTTAACTCAACCCATTCAGTAAAGGACCTGGTTGAATCCCTTGGAATCCCACATGGAGAGGTTGGCATGCTTCTTGTTGATGATGAGATTGAGGATTTTGACAGAAAGCTTTATGGGGGAGAAAGGGTATCCGTCTATCCTGTTTTCAGATCAATTGATGTGAGGTCAGTATCCAAAACATTGATGGAGTATCCACAGGAAGCCAAATTCATTTTGGACGTACATTTGGGTAAGCTTGCGAAATATCTGAGGATGCTTGGTTTTGATACCCTATATGAGGTGGATGGAGAGGATTTTTGGTTGGCTGACAAGTCTGAAGCAGAGGGTAGGATACTTTTATCCCTTGACAGGGAGCTTCTGATGCGCAAGAATGTTCCCTACCCATATCTTGTAAGGTCAAGGGATCCACTGGAACAGCTTAGGGAGACTGTGGAGAAGTTTTGCCTTATTGAAAGGATGGAGCCCCTCTCAAGGTGCATGGTCTGCAATGGTAAGCTTAAACAGATGGAAAAGGAGAAAATTCTTGGAATTCTCCCAGAGGGAGTGGCAGAAACAAATGAGATATTCAAGAGATGTGACTCCTGTGGCAAAATATATTGGAGTGGCACTCATACTGAGGGAATGAAAAATATAATTGACAATCTTTTGAAAACAAGTGTCAAGGATGGAAGGTGCATGGAGGATGAATAACATAATGGATTATCTGGATTGGAGGGGAGACCTGAGCTTTGAGAGAGACCCCTTAAACGAGGTGGACAGCCTTATCCTGTCCCTTATAAGCTACAATGATTTTGAGGGAATAGTCCCTGGAGTTGGCTCCAAGGATACAATAATCCTCAGGGAGGCGGCGACCATATTCAAAAGGGAGAAGGACATAAGCCATCTGGAGGACATTCCCTTTCTGAACGAGATTCCCGGGCTCCTACATAAGGCTGCAGAGACAGTACGCTTTGGGACCATTAAACTGACCTGGTTTGTAAATCAGGTTGACCCCGAGTCCACCAAGCAGTTTGCTGCAGTGACCATGAAGCTCACCGGTAAGCTGAACTTCATTTCCTTCAGGGGAACAGACGATACCCTTGCGGGCTGGAAGGAGGACCTTCAGATGAGCTTCATGGAGGAGGTTCAGTCCCAGAAGGAGGCTGTTTCCTACACTGAAAGGGCAATCATGTCCATTGGAGGTGACTTTGTCCTTGGGGGCCACTCCAAGGGAGGGAATCTGGCAATATATGCGGCTTCAAGTATGAATGAACTGAACAAGGCAAGGATTGAAGAAATATACAACAATGACGGTCCGGGATTTCATTCTGATGTTATACAGAGGGAAGGCTACAGGAGCATAACGGACAGGGTACACAGCTTCCTGCCTGAATCCTCAATTGTGGGGATGCTTCTTGAGCATGGAACCGAATATGAGGTTGTGAAGAGTACGGGACTTGCCATAACCCAGCATAATCCCTTTATCTGGCAGGTAATCGGCAATGAGTTCATACTTGTGGACAGTCTCAGCAAGGAAAGTCTCAACATTAACACTGCCATAAGGTCATGGGTCACCCAGCTGTCACATGATGAGAGGAGGGAATTTGTGGATGCCTTGTTCAAGGTTCTTTCCGTGACAGGGGCTACGTCCCTGGCAGAGTTGAACAATGAGAAGTTCGGTGCAGCAGATGCTATGATCAAGGCATTGAAGACTATGGATTCTACGTCCAAGGGACACCTTAAGGATACAATTGATCTGCTGTTCGATGAGGCAAGGAAGGTCATAAAAAAGTCCATAGCTGATGACATAGATTCATTCATAACAAGAAGGAAGAGAAAAAAGCTTAAGGAGTAGGAACCTAAATGAAAGGAGATGAACAGATGATTAACTACGATGCAATCCAAGGGCTGGAAGAAAGGTCCTTCTGGAAACACTTTGCCGATATTTCAGTGATTCCAAGGGGCTCAGGGGTACCGGACAATCAGAAGGGCATAAGCAACTATGTCTTCTCCTTCATTAAGGGACTTGGTCTTGAAGTCTACCAGGATGACCATCTGAATGTGGTCGCAAGAAAACCGGCATCAGAGGGCTATGAGGACGAGCCAACCGTTATGCTTCAGGCACATTTGGATATGATTTGTGAAAAAGAGCTTTATACCAGCCACGACTTCAAAAAAGATCCAATAAGGCTTATTAGGGAGGGTGACACAATAATGGCTGATGGAACAACCCTGGGAGCAGATGATGGGATAGGGGTTGCCTTTATAATGTCCATACTTGAGGACAATAGCCTTAAGCACCCTGATATAGAAGCCGTGTTCACAACTGATGAGGAAACTGACATGGGTGGAGCCTTCAATCTGGACTACTCAAAAATCAAGAGCAGGCTTATCCTCAATCTTGACACCGAGGCTATTGGGGTTTGTGGCTCAGGCGAGCTTGAGCTTGAAATGACCCTTCCCATCAAAAGGGAGCCTGTAAGGAAGAAATCAGAGCTCTGCAGGATAAAGATAGCTGGTCTCAAGGGTGGGCACTCAGGGATGAACTCCATGGATGAGAGGGGCAATGCCATCCTAATACTTACAAGACTGCTTCTGGCAATGCAAAACAGGGTAGACTTCAGACTGGCTGACATAACCGGTGGCCAGGGGATGTCCTCTGCATTTGCCAGAAATTCAACCTGTGTGATTTCATATCCATCCGCTCACAGGGAGGATGTGACAAGGATATTGGAGGATGAGTTTGCTGTGGTCAAAAAGGAGCTTGAGCGGAGAGACCCTGGAGTGAAGATGGATTTGATATATGAGGTGGAGGTTTATGACCAGGTGATAGATGGTGATACACAGGACAAGCTCCTTGATCTTCTCACCATCCTTCCTGATGGGTTGTTCTCACTGAACAGGGAGTTTCCAGGAGCCATGGAGTCAACCTCCAATATTGGTGTAATTGAGACCAGGGAGGATGAAATATTTGTTACAATACTAATAAGAAGCTTTTTGCCCGGAAAGAAGTATTTCCTACTGAGAAAAGCGGTCAGGCTCTGTGAGCTTTTGGGTATCTCACACAAGATTGGAAGGGATTTACCCCACTGGGAGTATAGCGTCAGTGAAAAGCTGATGAAGATTCTAAATGACGTATATCCTGATACCGAGTTCCATGCAAGTCAAGGTACACTGGAGTCAGGGATATTCAATATGAACATTCCAGATTCTACGGTTATATCCCTGGGTTCTCCATATTACGAGGCCCATTCACCCAGTGAGTACCTGTCCATAGCAGAGACAGAGGATTACTGGGATATGCTCATAGGCTTTCTGGAGAGGTTGAAGGATCAGGATAAATAAAGGAGATTATGATGTTCAAACGAAGGACACCTTGGCTTTTGGTACTCATTTGGATGGGGCTGATATTTTTTCTTAGCAGCCAGCAGGCTGCTGATTCCAACCAACTGAGTACCGGAATCACAGAATTCATCATAGACCGGTTATCGGGAATATTCCCCGAAATATCCCCTCAGGTTCAATGGCTAAACCACATTGTAAGAAAGAATGCACACTTCATTGCATACCTTATACTAGGGATACTTCTGGTCAATGCATTTTACTTAAATGGAAGAAGTGGCTGGAATGCCTTTATACTGGCTCTTCTTATCAGCTCTATATATGCTATCTCGGACGAGCTACATCAGACCTTTGTCCCGGGCAGAAGCGGGGAGTTGAGGGATGTTATGATTGATACTGCAGGAGCGCTGACAGGTATAGGAATGTACATGATTACGTGGAGGAGATTCAAAAAAGAGAAAACCTAGGAGGCGGAGAGGATGGGATACTATGAAAGTCCAGATTATCAAGTGGTGGAGACAATAGGAGACATTGAGATAAGGAAATACTCCTCATATAGCATTGTGACCTATGACAATCCAGGAGATAGGAATTCCAGTCAGGGCTTTTCAAGTCTTTTTTCATATATTTCCAAGGGAAATGAAAGGGAAGAGAAGATCAGTATGACCGTTCCTGTCATCGATGAGAAGAAGCAGGACAGGACCACCATGTCCTTTGTTGTGCCATCAAAGTTCAACAAGGAGGATATCCCCACGCCAAAAAGCGATTTCCTCAGTGTCAGTGTCATGGAGGAGGGCTATTTTGCAGCCATAAGGTTCAGGGGAAATCCCACCAGCAGAAGGCTTGAGGAGAACGAGGCCAGACTTAAGGATTTTGTCAGGGATAAGGGCTATAAGGAATTGTCCAACTACTATAACGCCTTCTACGATCCACCCTTTCAGTTGCCCTTTGTAAAAAGGAATGACATAATGGTAAGAATCGACTACAAGGAAAAATAAAATCACATTACCTGCCCTAGGGCAGGTTTTTTCATTCATAAGGAAATCTTATCGAAAAAATTGTTCCATAGAAAAAATTAATATCGCTTTATTGACATATCACCAAATGATAGTATTGATTAGGACATTAATAAAGGAGATGAGCAATATGAATAGAAAAGCTTTAATTGCATTACTTATTGTAGGGGTTATGGTTTTTTCCTTTGCTGGATGTGCAACGACTCCAGAGGAACCTGAGCAGCCTGCTGAATCGCCGGCGGTCGAGGAACCAGCTGAAGAACCGGCTGCTGAAGAGGTGGCCCAGTTGGAGGACAAGGTTGTAATATACTCCACCCATGGAGAAGATATGATTGAAATGGTTGCTGAGGCATTCGAAGAAGAGACAGGGGTTCAGGTTGAATACATCAACCTTAAAGGGGAGCTGGCTGAAAGGGTTGAAGCTGAGAAGGACAATCCACAGGCTGATGTTATGTTTGGCGGAGCTTCAAACCTATTTATGGACCTGAAGGAGAAGGATCTCTTCATTCCACTGGAGCCAGAGTGGGCAAATGATTTGGATCCAATGTTCAAGGATTCTGAAAATTACTGGTTTGGAACAATCCAAACTCCCGTAGCATTGTTCTACAATACTGAAATGGTAGAGGAAGAGGATCTTCCATCCGATTGGTACGACCTGGCAGATTCAAAATATGAAGGAAAGCTTATATTCAGAAATGCGCTTTCATCGTCTGCAAGGGTCATGTATTCAGCACTTGTTCAACAGTTTGAAAGAAATTCCACAATAGAAGAAGGTTGGGAGTTCATGAAGGCTCTTGACAAGAATACCAAGCAGTATTTTGATAGCGGATCTTTAATGATGCAGTCAATTGGTAGACAGGAGGCAAGCATAAGCTTTTCAACCCTTAATGATATAATTGACAACAAGTTGAATAATAATCTACCTATTGAGATAATTCAGTTGGAGAGTGGTTATCCTGTAATCACAGACGGAATAGCTGCAATCAAAAATTCACCACATCCAGAGGCTGCAAAAGCATTCGTTGAGTTTGCTGGAAGTGCTGAAGTTCAGAGTATGCTTGCAAATGAGTTCAATAGAATGCCAACCCATCCGGGAGCTCTTTCAACTTCTCCGGAGTGGATGGATGAAATAACATTTGAGGCAATGGATGTTGATTGGGTTGACCTTTCAGAAAAGCAATCCCAATGGATGCAGAAGTGGGATACTGAAATAAAGGATACAGGGAAAGATGTGAACTAAATGAGGAACCTGATCAAGCTGGTTCTACTGGCTGTTTTGGGAGTATTTGTTCTTTATCCGTCAATGAGTACCTTGCTGGTCAGTCTTCAGACTGACCAGGGGTTTTCCTTGGCAAACTATGAATATATATTCAGCACGGGAGGTTCGTTGGTGGCCATCAAGAACACCCTGATCATGGGTGCTCTGACCGTTCTAATCTGTGGATTCATAGGTACCTTTCTTGCTTTTTTCGTGCATTACTTTGACTTCCCCTTCAGAAAACTCCTCGACAGGGTTCTGCTGTTACCCTTGGTGGTGCCTGGATTGATCATTGTGTTTGCATTTGTGCAGCTATACGGTGAAAGTGGGATGATAACAAAGACAATTGAGAATATATTGGGCCTGGATGGTCCACCCTATACATTTATGGGACTTCCTGGAATCTTGATGGTTCATGCATATACCCAATATATATACTTCTATATGAATGTATCAGTTGCAGTCAAAGAACTGGACAGGTCAGTAGTGGAAGCTGCGATAAATCTTGGAGCTTCCCCACTGAGGGTTTTTGGGACTGTAATAGTACCATATATAGCTCCTGCACTTATCAGTTCGGCGATTTTGACCTTTATGACCGGAATAGGATCATTCTCTGCTCCGAATATAATTGGTGGAGGATTCAAGGTTCTGACAACCCAGATCCTTTTGGCAAAGGCTAATCTTTACATGGATCTGGCTGCTGCCCAGGTGGTTGTGCTATCGGTGTTTGCAATGAGCTATATGGGAATCGGGAGATATTATGAGAGAAAGGTATCCTTTCAGACTGGGACAAGGGAACACCTGATCCAGCCTATGAGGATTAGAAACAACATGGCTAGAGGATTTATGTCCTTGATTGCAATAGGAATAGTACTTATGATTTTTCTTCCCATAATGACCATTGTTTTTCTATCCTTTGTTAAGCCGGGAACCTGGATGATAGAGATCTTTCCAAAGGAGTTCGGACTTGACAACTATATAAGGATTTTCACAAGAAGCAGAAGCCTGGCACCATTTATGAACAGTCTTAAAATGGCCTTGATTGCGGCGCTTGCAGCGGTGGCAATGGCCATACCTGCAGCCTATACCGTAACAAAGACCAAGACCCGACTAAAACCATTGCTTGAATTTCTGTTGATGCTGCCTTTTGCCCTGCCAGCCAGTGCAATAGCCATTAACATGATAAATGGATTCAGCTCACTGCTTCTGGGCAAGTGGATCATGCTGCCCTTGGCTTATTTTGTAAGCATGTTGCCAATGGCAGTAAGGTCGGTTACGATTTCATATGAGAGGTTGAAGGACCAGTATTCAGAGGCTTCAACAAATCTAGGCGCCGGAGGGATGACCACCTTTACAAGGGTTGTGCTCCCACTTGTTTCACCAGGAGTCTGGGCTGGATTTCTTCTTGTTTTCATAAGGAGCCTAGGGGAATATACAATTTCCGCATTTTTGTATACTGCTTCCAACAGACCCATATCAATAGCAATGGTAAACAGCATGTTTGAGTTCGAGATAGGATTGGCAATGGCCTATGGAGCCCTGGTGCTCCTTTTGACCGCAATGGGGTCTTCCATGTTGAGAAGACTACAGGGAAATATTGAATAGATGAGGTGGAACATGAGGATTGAATTTCACACAGACACAGTTAAGAAGAGCAATGAGGATATATATGGTCTGACCAAAAGAGGAGCCTTTGTGATCGATGGCGCATCTGCCCTAACGGATAGGAGCTTTGTACCTGATGGAAACGATGTAAGCTGGATGGTCCAATGGTGGAGGGACTATTTGGATGGGCATCTTGATGATACCAGCTATTCCATCAAGGAAATACTTAAGGAAGGGGTCAGGAAGTTTAACTGGGAATATGGAAGGTATGTTGACCTGGATTCCCTGGAAGCACATGAGCAGTTGTCTGCAGGGATAGCAATTCTAAGGAAGAATGGAGATATACTTGAGTCATTTGTTCTAGGTGATGTTGAAATATCAGTCAAGAGCAGAAAGGGTGAATGCTCTATAGTCACGGATCAGGCACTTAAGGGTCTTGACGCTGAGGTAATTGACCTGATGAGAAGGAATCATCATAGGGAAAAACAGGTGGTCTTCAAGGGTTTCACTGAGCAAGAGCTGGATGTTTTAATCCGAAACAGGAAAAAAATGAATGTTCCTGGTGGATACTATATTCTTGGTCATAGTGTTGAAGCTATTGATATGGGTATATACAGAACATTCCAGGCGGATGAAATCGAAAAGTGCCTTTTGTCCACAGATGGTATTGTACCTTTGAACTATAAATACACCAGAAGTAACCTTTTGGAAAGGATAAAGCAGAGTGGAGTAAGGGAAGTCATCAGGGAGTTAAGGGGTATGGAAGAGTCAGACAGGGAAAAAAGAAGTATTGGTCGACTAAAGACTCATGATGATGCTACACTTATCTATCTGGATTTTGGTCTTCAGTCCTAGTGGAGGCAGGTGATAACCATAGATATCAGAATAAGTGATATAAGTCACCATTATGGTGAGAATAGAGTACTGAGCAATGTTGAACTAACAGCCAAGCATGGAGAACTGGTGGCTTTGCTGGGTCCTTCAGGATGCGGGAAAACCACACTGTTAAGGCTTGTGGCGGGTTTGATGCAGGTTCAAGAAGGGACGATATTTTTTGGGGATAAGGATGTAACACATATGGACCCCAGAAAGAGAAATGCTGTAATGGTATTTCAAAGCTATGCCCTGTTTCCCCACCTAACAGTTGGTGAGAATATTTCCTATGGTCTAAGGGTCAGGGGATTATCCAAAAACCACAGAGATGAGAGAGTTAAGGAAATTCTTGCAACTGTAAGACTTGAGGACCATGAAGATAGGAGGATCAGCCAGTTGAGCGGAGGGCAGCAGCAGAGGGTAGCCCTTGCCAGAGCTTTGGTTGTAAATCCCGATGTGCTGCTCTTTGATGAACCATTGAGCAATCTGGACGAAAAGCTTAGAATATCAATGAGACAGGAAATAAGGAGAATTCAGAAAGAAGCAGACATTACAGGAATTTATGTGACACATGATCAGGAGGAAGCCATGTCCATAGCGGACAGGATAGCTATAATGGATTCAGGGATTATCCAACAGGTAGGATCACCCAGGGAAGTTTATGAAAGACCGGTTAATGGATTTGTTGCGGAATTCATGGGGGAATGCAATTACATTGAATACAATGGTAAGACCTATATGGTCAGGCCAGACGGTCTCATCCCTTCAATTGATGGAACTTATTGTGGTATGGTCCAGTGGGTGGAGTATCTTGGAAGCATGACAAGGATAAGCATAGAATGGAAGGGAAAGAACCTGGTCATGGATGTTCCTTCTGCTACCCTTGGCGAAACCATTCCAAAGACTGGAAATGAATTACGTTTTGAAATCAATATGGAGAATGCAGTAGCCATGAAGATATGATTTGGAGCCCAAGGGCTCCTTTTCCATTTATTACGGTGGGGTTAACCACTCTTTTTTGTGTAGAGACATAAGCTGTAAGGGTATAAGTGGACTAGAGAAAAAAAGGGGGTAAAAGGATGACAGTGATTAATGACACCATAAAAACGCAGCTGGCCCATAGGACAATCAGGGAATTTACACAGGAACCGGTTCCCAAGGAGATTTTTGATACACTTATACATGTTGCACAAAGAACTGCCACATCAAATGGAATGCAAACCTATTCCATAGTAAGGGTTACTGATCCTGAAAAGAAAAGGGCCATTTCAGAGGTCTCCAGGCAGGAGTACATTGCAAGGGCACCAGAGCTTCTAATATTCCTGGTCGACCAGTTCAGGAATGCCAAAATTACAGAGGAGAAGGGAGTTGGCACAATATATTCAAAGGATATGGACAAATTCTTCCAGGGCTTCACAGATTCAGCTCTGGCAGCCCAGAACATGGTAGTGGCTATAGAGTCCCTTGGACTTGGTGCCAACTACCTGGGAAGCATATTGAATGATGCTGAAAGGATAATCGAAATTCTGAATCTTCCCCAGCTGACATTTCCAGTTGTGGGATTGGGCTTTGGCTATCCTAACCAGGAGCCCCAGCTTAAGCCAAGGATGGATATGAGCCTGAGATTGTTTGAAAACACCTATCAAACCCATGACAGCTATTTGGAAGAGCTGAAGGAATATGACCAGGAGATGCAGACCTACTATGATCTGAGAAATGCCAACAGAAGGGTTGACAGCTTCACTGACCAGGTGGCCGCAAAGATGGCCAATGCAATCGACAAGAGACATCTTTTAGCCAATGCAATAGGAAAGCAGGGCTTTTTGCTTATGCTTGAGGAGAAATAGAATAAGATAGAAATCCTCCATGTTTAGGACTGGGTATAAATACCTTAGACTAAATAATGGGGGAATTTTTATGAAGAAAAATAGATTGGTAATTTTAATGCTGATAGCTTTTACTCTGGTCCTTTCATCCTGTGCACCTTCAGCCATACCAGTTGAGGAGGAGATTGGAGATGGTGAAGTTACACTCCTTCCGGATTATTCCAATAGCCGGTACAAGGAAATCTATCTGGCAGGTGGCTGCTTCTGGGGTGTGGAGGCTTATTTTGAAAGGATTCATGGTATTGTCTATTCAAATGTTGGCTATGCAAATGGTGAGTCTGACAATACGGACTATTATTCCATAGAGGAAACCGGTCATGCCGAGACAATTTATTTGGCATATGACCCCGAAATATTGGAACTTGAACAAATCCTGACCTATTTCTATGGTATAATTGAGCCAACAAGCATCAACAGGCAGGGCAATGACGTTGGTACGCAGTACAGGACTGGGATATACTATGTGAATGATGAAGACCTGAAAATAATCAACAGAGTGACGGAAATGGAGCAGGCGAAGCATTCAGAGCCCATAGCAACAGAAGTTGAGAGGCTTGAGAATTATGTACTGGGTGAAGACTACCATCAGGATTATCTCTACAAGAATCCAAATGGCTACTGCCATGTGGACCTTAGCAATATTCCCAGGGAAAAGCCTTATATCAGAGCAGCAGACTATCCCAAGCCTTCCCAGGAAGAGATAGAGGAAAAGCTTACAGACCTTCAGTACAGAATAACCCAGGAGGGTGCCACGGAGACCGCTTTTCAGAATCCCTTCTGGAACAACGAGGAGGAGGGCCTATATGTGGACATTGTAACTGGAGAGCCCATGTTCCTGTCAATCCACAAGTTTGATTCAGGCTCAGGGTGGCCCAGCTTCACCAGGCCGATTGATTGGAATGTAGTGACCCTTCATGGAGATGACACCATGGGAATGGATAGAATTGAGGTAAGAAGCAGATCTGGGGATACCCATCTTGGCCATGTGTTTACGGACGGACCAAGGGAAGAGGGAGGTCTCAGGTACTGTATAAACAGTGGAGCATTGGAATTTATATATCTGGAAGAGATGGAGGAGAATGGCTATGGGGATTATCTCATGTACTTCCAGGAATAAGGAGTGGAAAAATTGATAAAAATTATGGCTGATTCAACCTGTGACCTTTCACAGGAGATTATCGAGAAGTACAATATTGGTGTTGCACCCCTTAACGTTGAAATAGGGGATAAAACCTACAGGGACAAGGTGGATATAACCCCTGACAGGTTTTATGAGCTGCTGCCAACATTGCAGGAGCTTCCAAGCACCTCCATGCCAAGCCCGGAGGAATACCTATCCATCATCGACAAGGCCATGGAAGAGGGCTACGACCAGTTCCTGATCATTTGCATGTCAAGTGGTACAAGTGGATCCTACCAATCAGCTGAGATTGCAAAGGAATACTTTTACGACAGGAACCCTGACTCGGATATCAGAATCCATGTGGTGGATTCACTGTCCATGAGCCATGGAAGTGGTTGGCTTATAATGAAGTCAGCCCAGCTTCTTCAGGAGGGCTATGATTTTGACCAGCTTGTTCAGTTCAATGAGGACAACAAGAAAAGGGTTAAGCATTTCTTATGCGTTGATGACCTGAATAACCTTATAAAAAGCGGGAGGCTTACAAATGCCAGCGCATTCATTGGAAAGCTGTTGAGGGTCAAACCCATTATGACAATGAAAAAAAGCAAGGGAGCAATAGTAGCAAAGGAAAGGGGCTGGAACAAGGTCCTGAGATACTATGTGAACGAATTTTTAGAAAGGGTGGATAGAGACCAGACCAATTTCATCATCATCGGCTACACCTCCGATATCCACATAGCAAATGCTCTGAGGGACAAAATGAGACAGGACACGGATTTTAATGGGGATATCCATATCATGCAGATGGGAGTTGCGGTTGGAACCCATGTGGGTCTTGGTGGACTTTCCATGTTCTTTATGGAAAAGCAAGGGGTGTAGATTTTTACACCCTTTTTTAGGTATGATTAGTAGTATAATGGGACTATATATAAAATTCTGGGGGTGCTTTGATGAAATTTGTTACCTATAGGCATAGAGACAAGGAATATCCAGGAGTGCTATCAAAGGACGAAAAATCCGTATACAGCCTGGACAGGATTTTTGGGGTTGGAAGATTCGCTTCCATTGTTGATTTTATTGAAAATGCTGGTGAGGACCATTTAAGGAAGGTTGAGAAAACCCTGGAGGAGGAGTCCATAAAAGTCCTTTCACTTGATGAGATAGTTATTTTATCACCAATCACCAAGCCTATCCACGACATAATCTGTGTTGGCGTAAATTACGCAGATCACTTGAAGGAATCACAATCGGCCATCAAGGATGGCAACCTTGACAAGGTTACCGAGCCCGTATACTTTTCAAAGAGGACAACAAGGATAGTGGGACCGGATGAGGAGATCAGGGGTGAGTTTGAACTGGATGATGAGTTTGACTACGAGGTGGAGCTGGCTGTGGTAATCGGTAAGAGAGGACGGGACATCCCCAAGGAAAGGGTTGAGGACTTCATCTTCGGCTATTCGATTTTCAATGACCTGTCATCCAGAAGACTACAAAGAGACCATATACAGTGGTACAAGGGAAAAAGCCTTGATTGCTATTCAGTTATGGGACCTGCAATACTCCACAAATCCCAGCTTCCATTTCCCATGGAGGTTGATGTTATCTCAAGGGTGAATGGAGAGGTGAGACAAAGCTCCAATACAAGGATGCTTATAAATGATATTGCAACATTGGTTTCGGACTTCTCAAGGGGAATAACCCTTGAGCCGGGAGATATAATAGCAACGGGAACCCCTGCAGGGGTTGGAATGGGCTTCAGTCCACCAAGATTCATGAGAAGGGGAGACGAAATCCAATGTGAGATTCCCCAGATAGGAGTGTTGAGCAATAGAATAGTTTAAGGTTACCGGAGGGTTTTGATGGAATTAAGTGCTTTAGGAATTGTTTTGGAAAG
>JANKMX010000006.1:33979-40582 GCA_024649995.1 Gudongella sp.
GAAAGGTTTGCGCCACTTTCGGCAATTGCCGACAAGGAAGGGAATATATTATGGGTTAGCTCTTCTCTGGAAGGGCTTGCTTCGATTGGGCAAAAATCTATCGAGGAAGTGATTGGACTTTATAATGGAGAGTTTAAACAGACTCCTGAGGGAAAAGAAGTGGAGCTTGAGCTGGATGGAAGGGATTATCTGGCACGGGCTTTTAATGTTGAATCGTATTTCATTATTGTATTTAAGGAGTTTGGAGATTACAGGGACCCAAATGTAAGGGCGGACAGCCTTCTTCAGGTTATAGAGAATCTCTACGACGGAGTGCTCCTTAGCGATAAGGAGGGGCGGGTCAAGGTCTACAACAAGTCCATGGAAGACCTGGAGAAAAGAAGGGCAGAGGATATGCTGGGCAGGTATATTTGGGATGCCTACGGCTACAGCGACAAGGACAAGTCTGAGCATATGGAGGTTTTTAAAACTGGAAAGCCAATTATAAACAAGTACGCTGCCCATGCCTACAATGAGGGAAAGCCTGTATACAAGTCCTATTCCACCATACCCATAAAGGATGGAGAGAGGACAATTGGAGTGTTTTCAATCAGCAAGGATGAGACAAAGCTACAGAATCTTCTATCCCAGATTATGGAGCTTAAAAGGGAGTCCTACGGCCTGGAGGAAAGGGAGGGGGCCTTTCTCAATGGCACAAGGTTTACCTTCTCGGATATCATCGGATCAAGCCAGGCCATAAGGAAGGTTATACGTGAGGCTCAGGCAATCGCCTGGCTTGACAACAGCATACTCCTGGTGGGTGATACGGGAACTGGAAAAGAGGTGTTTGCACAGAGCATCCATAACTTCAGTAAAAGGAAGGCTCATCCCTTCATAGGAATAAACTGTTCTGCAATACCGGAAAACCTTCTTGAGAGCATACTCTTTGGAGCTGTCAAGGGAGCCTACACCGGAGCCGTAGATTCCCCGGGACTTTTCGAGGAGGCCGGTGAAGGGACACTTTTTCTTGACGAGATAGATTCCATGCCAATCAATATGCAGACCAAGCTCCTTCGGGTCCTTCAGGAAAGAAATACCAGAAGGGTTGGAGGAAAGGAAAGCTACCCCATTAAATGTAGGGTCATAAGTGCAATGAATACGGATCCCTACAAGCTTATCGATGCTGGCAGGCTTAGACTGGATCTTTTCTACAGGATAGCCGGCTACAATCTCTACATTCCTCCCCTTAGAGATAGGGATGATGATATATTCCATATCAGTCATCACTATATCAAGAGGTACAATCTGGTAATGGAAAAGGTCATCTCAAGCATCGGAGAGGATCTGAAAAACATGATGAAAAGCTACCCCTGGCCAGGCAACATAAGGGAGCTTGAGCACTTTATAGAGAATACCATGGTAAGAAGTGGAGAGGATGAAAAGGTCCTAAGGCTTGAAAATACACCTGATTATATTCTTGAAGCTATGAAGTGGAGTGATTCAGGGATTCAGGAAAGAGAAATTTTCACAGAAAATCTACAGGCTAGCCTGGATGGACTTGAAAAAAGACTGATCAAACAGGCTCTGGAAAAAAACCTCTGGAATGTTACCAGGACTGCCAAAGCCCTTGGAATCACAAGGCAGAGCCTTATATACAGAATGAGGAAATATGATATAGAAAGAGATCTGGAACAATGATGTTTTAAAATAAAACAAAGTGATTGAAAATGAAACATGTAAAAACCAGAAAAACGGCGGTAGGTGTTTGAAAATAAAACACTCACCGCCGGTTATTGTTTTTCGTAGATCCAGGAACCACTGTTTTAGCCATATGTAGAGGTGGAGTAACATGGCACGGAATTTGCAATAATATTATGGTGGATATTTAATGAGCATATTGAAAGGAGGAAGTATATGAAGGCATCATTGGTTATAAATAACATAAAGACCCTGGTGACCGTGAGGGGAGGAGAAAAGCCAAGAACGGGAGAGGCTCAGGGTAAGGCTGGAATAATTGAAAACGGCACAGTTGCAGTGAAGGACGGAAAAATCATATTTGTTGGTGAGGGAAGCCTGCCTGAGGGAATTGAAATTGACAAGAACACCGTGGTCATAGATGGAACGGGAAAAACCGTAACTCCAGGGCTAATTGACTGTCACACACATCTGGTCCATGGTGGAAGCAGAGAGAATGAGCTGTCCATGAAGCTTGAGGGCAAGGGATATCTTGAGATACTCGCAGCGGGAGGAGGTATCCATTCCACCACTAAGGCTACAGAAAAGGCTACACCAGAAGAGCTATACAATAAGGCATGGAAGAGCCTGGACACAATGCTGGGCTTTGGAGTCACAACAGTTGAGGCCAAGTCAGGCTATGGAATAGGAAGCTTCGAGACTGAGCTTAAGCAGATTGAGGTTGCCAACAGGCTGAATCAGGATCACCCTGTGGACATTCTCCCAACCTTCATGGGAGCACATGCGGTACCAGCCCAGTACAAGGACAATCCGGATGTGTTTGTTGACATGCTGGTAAATGAAATGATTCCTCACATAGCGGACAACAAGCTGACCAAGTTCTGTGATGTATTCTGCGAGGAGGGAGTCTTCACTGTAGACCAGTCCAGAAGAATTATTCTTGCAGCAAAGGAGAATGGCCTGATACCAAAAATTCATGCAGATGAGATCGTATCCCTTGGAGGTGCGGAGCTGGCTGCAGAAACTGGCTGCATATCTGCTGAGCACCTGATTGGGGCCAGTGACCAGGGTATTGAGGATATGGCAAGGGCTGGTACAATAGCAGTCTTGCTACCTGGAACAAGCTTCAACCTTAAGAAGGATGGTGCAAGGGCCAGAGATATGATAGCTGCGGGGGTACCTGTTGCAGTTTCCACGGATTACAATCCAGGAAGCTGCCCAAGTGAAAACCTTCAGCTGATGATGACACTGGCATCCCATGACCTCAAGATGCTACCGGAAGAGGTGATAACGGCTGTGACCTTGAACGCAGCGGCTGCACTTGGAATCTCAGATCATACAGGATCACTTGAAATTGGGAAAAATGCGGATATAGCAATTTTTGACGCTCCAAACCTGGATTACATGATTTACCATTTTGGAATAAATCATACTGACAGGGTGATCAAGGGTGGAAAAGTTGTATTTGAAAAATAAAGGAGGATGTAATATGTGGAACAACAAAAGCATCGGTGAGGCAATGGAAATCAAGCTGGACAATTATCTACCGGAATATCCAGAGTTCAGCAAATTCATCAGAAGGGCGCCAAAAAGGGAATTCACATTGACACAGAAGGAAACAGAGGTTGCCCTGAAGAATGCACTTCGATATGTTCCCGAGGAGCTTCACGAGGAGCTGGCTCCGGAGTTCCTGGAGGAGCTTCTTACAATGGGAAGGATCTATGGCTACCGCTTCAGACCAAGTGAAATAATCTATGGAAAGCCAATTGATGAGTACAAGGGTAAGTGCATAGAGGGTAAGGCCTTTCAGGTTATGATAGACAACAACCTTTCCTTTGATGTGGCGCTTTATCCATATGAGCTGGTTACCTATGGAGAGACAGGACAGGTATTCCAGAACTGGATGCAGTACAGGCTGACCATGAAGTATCTTGAGGAGCTGACAGACGACCAGACACTTGTACTTCAATCAGGTCATCCACTGGGACTGTTCAAGTCACACAAGAACAGTCCAAGGGTAATAATCACAAATGCATTGATGATTGGAGCCTTTGACGATCAGGAGCACTGGATCAAGGCCCAGGCAATGGGTGTTGCAAACTATGGTCAGATGACCGCAGGCGGATGGATGTACATCGGGCCTCAGGGGATAGTCCATGGGACCTACAATACAATCCTAAATGCCGGAAGACTTAAGCTTGGAATACCTGATGACAAGGACCTTGCAGGCCACATGTTTGTAAGCTCCGGTCTGGGTGGAATGAGTGGGGCTCAGGGCAAGGCAGCCAAGATTGCCGGAGGAGTTGGAATAATTGCAGAGGTAGACATTTCAAGAATCAACACAAGACTTGAGCAGGGCTGGATAGACGAGTACTTCGATGACCTTGGAGAGTTGTTCAAATCTGCCCACAAGGCAATGGAGGAGAAAAAGGCAACTGCAATCGCATACCACGGAAACATAATTGACCTTCTCGAATACGCACTTGAAAAGGATATACACATTGAGCTACTTTCAGACCAGACCTCATGCCATGCAGCCTATGATGGAGGCTATTGCCCACAGGGACTTTCCTTTGAGGAAAGAACCAAGATGCTTCTTGAGGACAAGAAGAGCTTTATCAAGGAGGTTGACAAGAGCCTTAAGCATCACTTCAGCCTTATCCAGAAGCTTGTTGACAAGGGAACCTACTTCTTTGATTATGGAAACAGCTTTATGAAGGCAATCTACGATGCAGGTGTAAAGGAAATATCTGCAAATGGTATTGACGATACAGATGGATTTATCTTCCCGTCCTATGTTGAGGACATAATGGGACCTATGCTCTTCGACTATGGCTATGGACCATTCAGATGGGTCTGCCTGAGCGGCAAGCATGAGGACCTGATCAAGACAGACAAGGCTGCAATGGATTGCATAGATCCAGACAGAAGGGGACAGGACAGAGACAACTACAACTGGATCAGGGACGCGGAAAAGAACAAGCTTGTTGTTGGAACCCAGGCGAGAATTCTCTACCAGGATGAGGTTGGAAGAACCCAGATTGCATTGAAGTTCAATGAAATGGTCAGAAACGGAGAGGTTGGACCAATCATGCTTGGTAGAGACCACCACGATGTATCAGGTACAGACTCACCATTTAGGGAGACTGCCAACATCAAGGATGGAAGTAATATAATGGCAGATATGGCGACCCATTGCTTTGCTGGAAATGCTGCAAGGGGAATGAGCCTTATCGCCCTTCACAACGGTGGTGGTGTAGGTATCGGTAAATCAATCAACGGCGGCTTTGGAATGGTTCTTGACGGCTCAGAAAGGGTGGACACTATCCTTAGTCTGGCAATGCCCTGGGATGTTATCAGCGGGGTTGCAAGAAGAGCCTGGGCTAGAAATGACAATTCACTTGATACCATAATCGAGTTCAACAAAAACAACAGGGAAACAGACCATATCACCCTGCCATATGTTGCAGATGACAGCCTTGTAAAGAAACTTGTAGAGAAGAAGTACAAGTAAGTTAATAAGGGAGTCGAACGGCGACTCCCTTAAAAAATAAATAGGAGCGTGATAAAGTGGAGAAGCATTATGACGGCACAAAGATTGCAAAATTTATAGGTTTTGCCCTGGTGGGAATATTCATGTTTTTCATTCCCATTACAATCAATGAGAAGAGCACAATTCCCTTGGATCACATCGTAAGCTACATCCAAACCATACCTGGTTGGGGACCTGTCTATTCGGGATTGATCGTAACCATAGGAGGACTACTGCCCTTTATCAGGAAGGACTGGAAGAAGAGCACTTCTGACATGGTTTTCTCAATTTTCAAGCTTGCAGGGATAGTACTTATTGCCATGGCCATTTTCGGATTCGGGCCAGCATTCTTACATGCACCAGACATTATACCCTTTATTTACGGCAAGATTGTTGTACCGGTAACAACGATAGTTCCCGTAGGAGCCATATTCCTTGCATTCCTGGTCAACTATGGCTTGATGGAGTTTATAGGAGTGTTTATGCAGCCTGTAATGAATCCCATTTGGAAGACACCAGGAAGATCAGCAATTGACGCTGTTGCATCCTTTGTTGGGAGCTACTCACTGGGACTGCTTATAACAAATCAGGTTTATACGGAAGGCAAGTACACAGGAAAGCAGGCAGCAATCATTGCAACTGGATTTTCAACGGTTTCAGCAACCTTTATGGTTATTGTTGCCAAAACCCTTGGCTTGATGGAGTATTGGTTGTTGTACTTTTGGCTTACTCTGGTAATAACCTTTATAGTAACTGCAATTACATCTAGAATCTATCCTTTGAACAAAAAGCCTGACACATATTTCAACAATATGGATGGTAGTCCAGAGCCGGTTCAAAAAGGGAACAGGCTTAGAAGGGCATATGAAGAGGGTATGGATGCAATGGAGAAGGCACCTACTGTTGCAGAAAGCGTGTGGGACACCTTGAAGAAAGGCATTATGCTTGCCCTTTCAATAGGACCCTTGTTGATGTCTGTAGGAGTCCTGGGTGTGGTTTTGGCAGCCCATACACCGGTGTTTGATATAATCGGATACATCTTCTATCCATTTACAATGCTGGCACAGATACCGGAGCCACTTCTGGCAGCCAAGGCAATGGCCCTGAGCATAGCTGAGATGTTCCTACCTGCCCTCTTGGTAACTGAAGCTCCATTTATAACAAAGTTCCTTGTGGGTATTGTAAGTGTGTCTGAAATACTTTTCTTCTCAGCTTCAATACCTTGCATCATAGCTACAGAAATTCCTTTGACCATCAAGGATTACCTTATCATCTGGGTTGAGAGGGTTGTAATTTCCATTCTTATAGCCGCACCAATACTTCATATTCTGTTTTAATTACATTGGAGTAAAGTTGAATATTGATCAAGAAAAAAGCTGGCCCAAAGGGTCAGCTTT
>JANKMX010000006.1:40594-61907 GCA_024649995.1 Gudongella sp.
ATTGTGGTTTTCAAGAAAATATGGGAGGGACGCCCTAACCAGAGCCCTTTCATATGGATCATCCGATTGTATGGAAAGCTTTTCGGGATCCTTGGAAATCAGCTTCCTCAAGAAGTATATAAGCTGCTTGCTGTAAAGGATCATACAGCCAATTGGATCCACTCCAGGCCATGCATTGCAGCTTACAACAGTTCTTCTGTGGGTGGTGTCAACTCCTTCAGGAATATGGTCATATGCAGAGTCATTTGGTTCAAATACCAGCTGGTCCAGGGTTCCTGTAGGGATGCCTTCGATTCCCTTAACCTGGATTGGTGATATATCAGTGTTGTAGGGGTCTGCAGAAAGGTCCAGTATAATACCATGAAGAGGCATATTCTCCAGCCAGCCATTATTTATTATGTACTGGGAGGGGTCTCTTCTTCTGCTTGCATCAACTAGGATATCCATTTTCTTTAATTCTTCCTTAAGTATTACAGGGTTCTCTGTGATGCTTCTTGGATACAGGTTTATTATCATTCCAGGAGTCCTTGACCTGTTGTTTAGAAAGTAGCTGTCACTATAGTGCTTAAGGGCCTTTGCAGCCTCGAGACCAACTGAGCCGAAGCCTAGGACACCTGCATATAATGGTCTGTCACCAGGCATTTCAAAGTCATTTGTTTTCCTTTTCAGTTCATTGAATGCAACATTAACTCCAGAATAGGAGGTTCCACTATAGTTCACAACCATTCTCTTGTTCCAATCATCCTCTATTCCATCCATGGAGAAGGGCATCAGGGAAAGGTCTTGCAGAAGGTTGTTTCTGCTTTCCCGGGTATCGTAATGTAGCATGGAAAAAAGAACAGAACCAGGCTTCATCCACTTAAGCTCATCCTCCTCAGGGGTTCTCAGAACAACCACCATATCAGCATCAAATACCTCTCTTCGTGGAAGTATCTTGATTCTGTCATTGACCAGCAGATAGTCGTTTATACCAAAGCCCATACCAATACCGTAGTCCTCCTCCATAAGTATCTCCACGTCCTGATTTAATTGAAGCAATCTGAAAAGCAAGGGTACAAAATCCCTCCTCTCGCTTTCCTCCTTGTTCATCCTTGGGAATCCGATTGATTTTATTTTCATTGAATCACCGCCCTTTGGGTATTTCCTTTATGATACCCGAATAGGGTGTGCTTAACAACCTCAAGCAGTAAAATAATGCACATTGCACTGTAAAAGCAAGGAGGAATCTGATAATATTAAGTTAATGGTAGCATGTCAATTAGTTTGGGAGGTCTTTATGAGTGTTTTTGAAATTCTGATGCTGTTGTGCTTTGGTGCGGCTTGGCCATTTTCAATCTACAAGTCATACACATCCAGGTCAGTTAAGGGTAAGAGCCCGATTTTTCTTTTGGTCCTAATGAGTGGATATGTATTTGGAATACTGAATAAGATTTTTTATCACTATGACCACGTGATTTTTCTCTATATGCTGAACCTGGTCATGATTTCAACGGATTTTGGCTTGTATTTAAGGAACAGGAAACTTGGGGAAGAATGTTAGGATAGTAGTTAGTGGAAAGGTAAAAGAATAGGGATTTAGTTAATCTTTAAGAAGTAAGATTTAAGTAGTTAGAATATATTGTGAAGCGTTTAAATTGTGGTAAGAATGGTGGTTTATTGAAGCCCTGAAGGTGTTTTGGCAAGCAATTCATATGAAAGAACGACTTTAAAATCCAGAGAGGATTTCAGAGTGCATTGATTCCTCCAAGCGAAGCGGCATAGGAATCAACAGAGAAAACGAGCGCTATATTATAATCGGACTTGAATCTAGAATTGTGGGCAAATACCGAAGGGCATAGAAGTTAGTATTATTATTTTGGGAATCACAATGACTCACTCTCGGATTCAAGATTAGAGATTTTGCACACTCGTTTCGAAAATTGACTTGCAAACTCGCTACGCTCAGACATACAAGTCAATGCGATTTTCTCACTTCGAGTGAAAAATCCATCTAATCTTTGCATATGTTCGCTCGTTCATTGATGCTTTCCAAAGTCGCGATGTAACTTGGAAACATCAGAGGGCTAATAATTAAAGATAGTGTCATTATTCTTTCCGAAGACAAGTAATAATTTTAATTTCGAATTAAACGAAAGGCGGTGTTGCAATTGAAAATCGTTGTACTTGATGGATACACATTAAACCCCGGTGACCTGTCCTGGGAGGGCATATCCCAATTCGGGGACCTTACCGTATACGACAGGACAGCCTATAAGCCAGGTGGAGAGGATCTTGTGGTTGAAAGGGGCAAGGATGCCGATGCAATCCTTCTAAATAAAACCCTGCTTACACGGGAGATGATAGAGAGGCTGCCAAGGCTGAAGTATGTGGGTGTCCTTGCCACAGGCTACAACATTGTGGATGTTGAAGCTGCAAAGGAGAGGGGCATCCTTGTGACAAACGTACCAACCTACGGAACCACGGCGGTTGCTCAAATGACCTTTGCACTTCTTCTGGAGCTGTGCCACCATGTTGGAGAGCACAGCAGGGCAGTCCATAAGGGAGAATGGGTTGAAAACCCAGACTGGTCCTTCTGGAAATATCCACTTGTGGAGCTTGCAGGCAAGACAATGGGGATCATAGGCTACGGAAGGATTGGCAGTGAAGTGGGGAAGATCGCCCAGGCATTTGGAATGAAAGTACTTGCCATGGCTAGCACTCCAAAGCCGGAGCTTGAGACTGAAAGTCTCAGCTTTGCAAGCTTGGATGAAATTCTCGCGACCTCCGATGTGATCAGTCTTCATGTTCCATTGTTTGACTCTACAGAAGGGATGATAAACAAGGAATCCATCAATAGGATGAAGAAAAATGCCATGATAATAAACACTTCAAGAGGACCCTTGATAGTTGAGGAGGATCTTGCTGAGGCATTGAACAATGGACGAATCGCAGGCGCTGCCCTGGATGTTGTATCCTCCGAGCCGATCGATCCTGACAATCCTCTTTTGAAGGCTGATAATTGTATAATCACACCACACATAGCCTGGGCTCCAAAGGAATCCAGAAAAAGGCTGATGGATGTGGCTGTGGAGAATCTGAATGAATTTATTGACGGAAATCCAATAAATGTAGTAAACAAATAAAGGTGCTGGTGGATTAGACTCCACCCAGCACCTTTCTGTAATAGTCCGATTCCAGCATCCAGGAAGAATAGAGGAACCTTGCATCTATAAGCTCAGATACAGACTTTATGTAGCTCTCCTTCTCCTTGTCTCCAGCATCCATAAAATCTCCAAATGGTATGAAATCCCCAGTGATCGAATTGAACCTTCCCCTATCTGTAATGAAGCTTCTGTTGGAAAAGGTCACAAGTGGAGGCTTATCCGAGAATGCATCCCTTCCCATCATCAGCCTTGAATCGAATTCCAGCCCCATAAGATTTGAAAGGGTTGGGAGTATATCCAGACTACAGGTGGGGGTATCAATCGTCATAGGATCCATTCCCCTTGAATAAAGAATGAATGCGTTTCTGTATAGCTCGAAATTCCTTTCGATTTTTCCGCCCTTGAGCTCCTCCTGTTCCTCCAGTGTAAGCCCATAGGGGTAATGGTCTGAGCTTATTGCAATCAGTGTCTTTTCGGCTATTCCCTCATCCTCAAGTCTTTTCAACAGATACTCCAAGGCTCTATCCAATTCAATCTGTCCTGCAAGGTAGGCCTTAACACTATCGGAATAGGGCAGTTGTTTAACCAGCTGTCTGTTTTTTTCTGCCATGCTATTCTTATCGAACCTATAAATCATATGACCGCTTACTGACATATAGTAAGCATGGAATTTTTCATGATCAATATACTCAGGAATTGTCTTTTCCATCATTTCCAGGTCAGATTCTGGCCAGGTGTTTCCTACATCCAGGCCATTCCCCAGTCCCTTGTATTCATATCCCATGTTCTGATGGGTAAGGTGTCTCTCATAATAGTCATAGGAATGGTTGTGGTAAGCCTTTGTCAGATAGCCCCTTTTTCTTAGCTGATTGCCCATTGCAAATGGCATGTAGTTGTCCTTTGACCTTGGATAGCTCCAATCCCCAGGCTTTGGAAGCAGTCCAGCTGTTGCCACGTATTCCCCATCTGTTGTGCTAACACCCCATATGGGGGTGTAGAAGCTTTTGAAATTAAATCCCTCATGGACCATCCTGTAAAGGGTCGGGGTCACATCCCCCCTAATGGCCATATGTGAGAAGCTTTCCGCTGTAATCAGTATAAGATTATGGTCCTTGAACAGACCGGTATAATCATTCTTTTTTGAGGGTCTGATAATAGAAAAATATCTATGAAGCTGTTTCACTTTTTCATCAGCTTCATTTTCGGCAAGCTTCATAAAATCAAGAGGCAGCATATTGCAGAGTTCCTGGTTGATTTCAGAAGCTCGGTCATTGCCACTGGCCTTCTCATATCTCTTGATATCTTCCTCATAGGGCAAATGTTTTGGCGACCAGCCGAAAAGCTGTCTCTTCAGGTCCAATCTCATATAGGTCATCACTCCCATATTCTCCACTGAGAATTCTGGTTGATGTATATTGTAGTAAAGGTTGTAGGCTGAATTGACTGACCTGTCTCCTTTTTTGACAAGGTATAATCCAAGAATGTGAAAAACAAACCCCATCAAAGCAACCACGGCCTTTTCCCAAGGTGTGGAGCTGAATCTGGGAGCTCCCAAACTGGATAAAATTATAAAGGCGGCAAAGGGGATAAACATGGTCAGAAACTGAGCGAGATTATCTCGGATTGTACTTATGGCGATTCCTGCAAATTCCATGGCATCTCCTGCATTTCCCGCCGAATATACTATGTAGAATGTTCTGAATATGCAATAGTATACCAGCTGTGAAGCGAAGAGAATGCATAGAATCAATGTTAGGAAAAATGAAATCCATTGATTGAATCCACTGTTAAGGCTTGTGGAAAGGAGAAACAATCCAGATGCAAAGGGAATTGAAAAAATCAGGGGAAGTCCAATTCCACCAAGAAAAGAATCATCCTTTAGCCTTCTTCTGATTAAGACTTCAAGTAATATGATTGCTGACAGATAGAATATGAAAAGCAGGTAGTCGAACATAGTACACCTCGCTGGATTAGTCTTAACTATAGTATACCACTGGGAAGGATACTTGAATAAACATTTGGAATTTTTTGAATGAAGGGTATATAGATTATGGATGGTTGATAGCTGATGATATGAGGAGGTAATGATTATGGCGAAGCAGACTATTATGGTAAATGAGTTGACCAATGGTGTTCTAGACCCAAATGAGCCCATGCTGGGTCCTGTAAGGGATGGAGGAACAATAATTGCAAACACGGCTCCCGGATGCTGGGGTCCCATGATAACACCGGCACTTAGAGGAGGTCATGAGGTTACAAAGCCAGTATTTGTAGAGGGAGCCCAGGTGGGTGATGCCATAGCAATCTATATAAAATCCGTTGATGTCACATCATCGGTTGTGGCCTCGGGAAATGAGTTCACAATTCCTGAAAACTTTGATGGAGATCCATTTGTAGCAGGTAAATGTCCCCATTGTGGAGCAAAGCATCCGGACACTGTTCTTGAGGGAATAGGGGATGCATCAGTTAGGTGTGCACACTGTGGAGCTGAAATTGCACCCTTTAAATTCACCCATGGATATACAATGGCCTTCAACGAGGAGAAGACAGTGGGGCTTACCTTGACAAAGGAAAAGGCTGAAGAGATGGCAAAGAAGGCAAAGGAGGTCATGGCAATTCCGGATGCTTCAATCCAGAATCCAATAGTGACCTTTGCGCCCCATGACATTACCGGTAGCATATCACGGATGAGACCTTTCATTGGCCAGCTTGGTACAACACCATCTGTGGCAATGCCCGATTCACATAATGCTGGAGACTTTGGGTCCTTCCTTAT
This sequence comes from Gudongella sp., assembly GCA_024649995.1. Classification (GTDB taxonomy): domain Bacteria; phylum Bacillota; class Clostridia; order Tissierellales; family Tissierellaceae; genus Gudongella. Next base: position 46,514 of record JANKMX010000006.1, read on the forward strand.
TGGAGCTCCCCATGAGTATGCCATTGACAATGAAACCCTTCAAAGGAGCAAGACCGACGGTCATATGGACATCAACAGGGTTCGGGAGGGAGCAGTTGTAATATGTCCGGTTAAGGTTGAAGGCGGGGGTGTATATGTAGGAGATGTTCACGGAATGCAGGGTGATGGTGAAATTGCAGGACACACCACTGATGTATCCGCAGTTGTCACCCTGAAGGTCAAGCTACTGAAGGGTTTGACGCTTGATGGTCCGATAATATTGCCTTTGGAGGAGGACCTGCCTCATCTAGCCAAGCCCATTACCGAAGCTGAAAAAAGCAAGGCAATGATCCTTGGGGACCACTTGGGAATGAGCCAATACGAGGAGACAGCACCAATTTCCTTTGTGGGAACAGGCGAAAACCTCAATATTGCCATAGACAATGGTCTGGAAAGGGCTGCATCAGTACTGGGGATCACTGTCCCAGAGGTCAAGAACAGAACCACCATAAACGGTGGGCTGGAAATCGGCAGGTATCCGGGAACAGCCACAGTGACATTCTTGGCTCCTGTTGAGCTTTTGGAAAAGGCGGGGCTTTTGGAAATGGTCAAGGAACAATACAATATTAAATAGAGGAGAAGACCGGATAGGCTTAAGGCCTATCCGGTCACTTGGATTCGGAGGTTTGAAATGAGACTTTTTATTTGCATAGACCTTGGAGAAAATCAATTGAATGCGGTTGAAGGGCTGAAAAAGACCCTTGAGGGGGAGTCCATCAAGGGAAGGTTTGCAAAGAGGGAGCACATGCACCTTACACTTAACTTTCTGGGTGAGGTTGAGGATGAAAGGCTGGAGGATGTTATCCAGGCCATGGATAGGGTTGATCTCAGACAATTTAAGCTACATATGTCTGGGCTGGGCTGGTTCCAGAAGAGATACGGCAAGATTTACTGGGTTGGTCTGGAAAGGAGTGAAAGGCTCCTAAAACTCCAGAAGGATCTGCATAATGAGCTCTTGGACCTGGGATTCGAGCTTGAAAAAAGGGAGTACACACCACATATTACAATTGGAAGGGATGTCAGGGTTGCTGATGACTTCAACCCCTCCAGGTATGCTGAAATGGTACAGGGAATGCCCATCAAGGTGGAAAGCATTACATTGAAGAAGTCGGAGAACAGGGGCAGTGGAATTATTCACACAACATTATATTCAAGGAGGAGCTAAGGCCAACCTATAATACAAGGGGGAGAGGAATTGATTAATAAATATAGCACCAATTTGTGCTATAATTATTAATGTGGCTTAAAAAGTTCTGAAGAGGGTGATAAGATGGGGTTTGACCTAAACAAGATTCAAAGCATAGTTCAGGAATATGCAAATGTAATTTCCCAGGTATCAGGTGTTGATGTGGAGGTAGTTGACAATACTCTCTTTCGTATTGCAGGAACCGGGATTTATGCCAGCGGTGTAAATATTGACATGTCGGATGAGGGGCATGTATACAAGCATATTCTCAATACTGGGGAATCACAAATAATATATTGTCCAGGGGAGGATTCCCTATGCAGGGGCTGTCCCAATAGGAGCAATTGCAAGGAAACAATTGAGGTATCAATGCCCATAAAATCAGATGAGGAGATTATTGGAATAATCGGATTGGTGGGAAGCACCCTGGAGCAAAAGGAAATTATTGTAAAGAACGAAAGTCTATATATAGAGTTCATTAAACAGATTGCCTACTTCATTGCCGCAAAGGCAAAGGAAGCCAAAGAAAGGGAAATCAGTTACACTACAATCAGTGTACTTGACAGTGTCATAAATTTCATGGATCAGGGTGTCCTGTTGATAAGCAAAGACAATGTAATAATGTCTGGAAATCAAAGTGCAAGAAAATATTTGGGAATATCCGATGTCGAGGGTAAGAAAATCAAAATTACAAGTACGGGAGACCTAATCAACGACACCTTGGAATACAAGCTCACTCTTGAAAACAAGGATATTTATGCCATCGGGGTTATTTATCCCCTTGAGATCAAGAGCGACCGATATAATAATATTTTTATCTTCAAGAACATGAAGCAGGTCCAGGCGGATCTTTATGAAGTGACATCAACTCTAAAGACACTGGAAACAAAAAACATAATTGGTGGAAGCGCTGCTACAACTGAACTTAAATACAACATTAGAAAAGTCGCTGGTTCAAAGTCTACAGTGTTGATCACAGGTGAAAGCGGTACTGGAAAGGAAATGGTGGCAACTGCCATATGGCGTGAAAGCGAGAGAAGAAATCAGAAATTTGTTGCAGTGAACTGTGCAGCCATACCTGAGTCATTACTTGAAAGTGAGCTGTTTGGTTATGTCAAGGGTGCATTCAGTGGTGCTGATCCAAAAGGAAGAATAGGTAAATTTGAGCTGGCAAACCATGGGATAATATTTCTAGATGAGATAGGGGACATGCCCATTTATTTACAGGGAAAACTCTTGCGGGTATTGCAGGAGAAGTCGATAACCAGAATTGGATCAAACCAAGTTATACCAATAGATGTAAGGGTGATTGCAGCAACAAACAAGGATCTGAAGGAGATGATGCATCAGAAAAAATTCAGGGAGGATTTATACTACAGGCTAAATGTCATTCCGATAAGTATTCAACCCCTTAGGGAAAGGCCTCAGGACATTAAAGAACTGGTAAAATTCTTCATAAAGAAATACGTGCTTCTGTTGGAAAAGGAATATACCTATATTCCAAGTAGTACAATGAATTTACTTGAGAGTCACTACTGGAAGGGAAATGTCCGTGAGTTGGAGAATACCATTGAGTTTATGGTGAATATGATGGAGGCTGATGGAATACTGGACAACAAAACCTTGCCGTTGGATTTCTTTGAAGACATTTCCAAAAAAGACAGTGAAGTGAATGATTATTATTACAATGATGATGTGATCACTCTGAAGGAGCTTGAAAAAAGAGAGGTTGAAAAAGCATCAATAATTTTTGGACACAGTACGGAAGGGAAGAAGAAGGCAGCAGATAGCTTGGGTATAAGCCTGGCCACCTATTACCGTAAACTGAGAGAGCATTTAGATCAATAATTCTCAATATGAGAAATCAATTTTAAAATTGAGAACCAATATATGTAAAAAAATCAAGTAAATTATGAATGCATTTATAAGTCTTGCTTATAGATGCATTTTTTTGTGTGAAAATGATTGTTGATATATTGGAGTTCAAGGTATATTTCATGAAAATGTTTTCCGATTATAGAAGGGTGGGGTATCAATTGGCACACTTATTGCTTTATCTAATGGGTGTATCAACAAACCATTTATCTTTATCTAAGACAAACGTTAACTAGGAGGGTGTAATGAAAAAAGATTTTAATCAAATTGATCTAACGGTAAATGAAGAAAAACTGCTAAATGCTTTGGTGCAAGCAAAAAAACAAAACTTCATAATCCCAACATTTGCTCAAATGAAAAATCCTGATCTTATCCCAGATGAAATCAAGGAAAAGCTAAAGGATGTCGACCTGTGGGATTTGGATCCATTAAATCTTTTCAGAATAAGCTGGCATAATGAGCCAAAGCAATCTGGAGGTGGGTTTTCAGATGTTAATTATCTAGAAATCCCAAGTGAAATTTCAGGAGTAAAAGCAAAAATAATTGCTATCAGTGGTAAGTGGATCCCAACCGGGTCCCATAAGGTCGGTGCAGCCTTTGCATGTCTAGTACCCCGTCTGGTGACCGGTCAATTCGATCCGACCTCCACAAAGGCAGTATGGCCTTCCACGGGAAACTACTGTCGTGGTGGTGCATATGATTCTGCATTGTTGTCCTGTGAGTCCATAGCCATCTTGCCTGAAGGTATGAGTAAGGAACGTTTTGAATGGCTTGAAAGTGTGGCAGGTGAGACCATAAAAACTAAGGGAACAGAAAGCAATGTTAAGGAAATTTTCGATAAATGCTGGGAATTGAGGAATTCTGGTGAAGATCTCATGATTTTTAACCAGTTTGAGGAATTCGGGAATTACCTATGGCACCATGAAATAACCGGGGCTGCCATTGAAAGTGTTTTAAATAAGGTAAAGGGTAACTATCATGGACTTATAAGCTGTACAGGCTCAGGTGGGACCATAGCTGCAGGCGACTACCTGAAAAAGAAATATCCTGCCAGCAGGATTGCAGCTTCAGAGGCACAGCAGTGTCCTACAATATTCAACAATGGCTTTGGGGACCATAGGATTGAAGGTATTGGAGACAAGCATATTCCCTGGATTCACAATGTCAAGAACACTGATGTTGCAATTGCCATTGATGATGAGGCTTCAATGAACTGGATCAGAATGTTCAATGAGACCAAAGGCATTGAGCTCCTAAAGGAAAAAGGGGTAGATGATGAGACCATAGATAAATTGTCCTGGGTGGGAATATCTGGTGCAGCCAACATAATTGGTGCCATAAAGTACGCAAAGTATTTTGAGCTTACAGAAAATGATGTCATTGTTACAATACTCACTGATTCAATGGAGATGTATAAGAGTAGGCTGGAAGAACTTAATGATGAGCGTGGTGAGTTTACGGCATTCGATGCCCATGAAGTTTTTGCCAGATATTTCATGGGGGTTGACATCAGCTATTTCAAGGAGCTTGGATATTATGACAGAAAGGCAATCCACAATTTGAAATATTATACATGGGTGGAGCAACAGGGCAAGACCTATGATGAAATCATGGCACAGTGGTACGATGAAGATTATTGGACATCAATCCCCGAAAAGGCAAAAGAGCTGGATGATCTTATCATATCCTTCAACGAAAAAGCAAAAGCCTTGGAAATATAACCTTAAGATTGACAGGAGGTTGAAATGAGCTACTTATTAAGATGTATAACCTGTGGTGAAGAATATGAGCCAAGTGAAACAAGATATACATGTGACAAATGTGGAGACTTATATGGAACACTTGAGGTTATCTATGATTATGAAAATATGAAGATCGAAAAAAAATTTGAGCCCAAGGGGAGTATATTTCAGTTCAAGGATCTGATTCCAGCCACATCAAATACCCCCATAGACCAATCAATCGGTGGGACACCTCTCTACAAGTTCAAAGGACTCCTTGGCTTTGATGAACTGATGATCAAGTTTGACGGTATTAGCTTCTCCAGCTCATACAAGGATCGTGCAAGCATTATTGCAGTAAACAAAGCCATTGAATGTGGTGCTGATACAATCTATTGTGCTTCCACAGGGAATGCGGCATCCTCTCTTGCTCTCACTGCAGCGGGAACGAAACTGAAAACAGTAATTTTTGTCCCCAGTACAATTCCAAAAGGGAAACTTACACAGCTATTGGTTGCAGGTGCGGAAGTTATCCCAATAAACTCAACCTATGATGAAGTTTTTAGTCTTTCCTTAAGAGTTGGAAGAAAAAATGGCTGGTATTGCAGAAATTCTGCAATAAATCCATATTTGCTTGAAGGGAAAAAAACCGGAGCCTATGAGATTCTGATTCAGAATGATTATAAGGTGCCGGATTACTGCTTTGTAGGTGTTGGAGACGGTACAGTCATCAGCGGCATATGCAAGGGTTTTAGGGAATTTTACAATTTGGGTCTGGTGGACAGCATTCCAGTTGTCATAGGTGTTCAATCAGAAAAGGCAGCTACAATCAAACATGTATTTGACGAAGGCAAGCCATATACGGCCATAATCGAACAGGCAAATTCCGTAGCGGATAGCATCTCTGTAGGGAATCCGCGGGATGTTATTAAGGCCTGCAAATACGTTGAGTCAACTGGAGGATACTTCATTTCCGTTGGGGATGATGAAATTATCGATAGTATAAAGGAAATGTCAAGGTCTACGGGCATTTTTTCAGAGCCAGCAGGAGCAGCACCCTATGCAGGAGTCAGGAAAATGATCCAAGCCGGTGAATTGAAAAGCACCGATTCAGTATGCATTGTGGTCACAGGAAATGGACTTAAGGATACTGACGCAGTAAGAGCAGGTGTTGAAGTGAAAACATATGACATCGAAGAAGCGGAGGCATTGTTTCTATAGCTTGTTGTCAATAAACATAGAAAGGAGCTAGGGTATGAATTTTGAGGGGATCAAACTGGCAGCAGAAGCTTACGAAGGAAGGATGACCAGATTTTTAAGGGATTTGGTGGCTATTCCTGGAGAAAGCTGTGAGGAAAAGGAAGTAATCAAACGTATTGTAGAGGAAATGGAGAGCTTGGATTTTGACAAGGTGGAAGTGGATCCCATGGGAAATGTTTTGGGATATATGGGAAATGGAGAGAAGCTGATTGCCTATGATGCCCATATCGATACTGTGGGTCTTGGAGAGTTGTCCAACTGGTCCTTTGATCCCTATGAAGGCTATGAGACAGATACTGAGATAGGAGGTCGTGGAACCTCAGACCAGCTGGGAGGAATTGTATCAGCTGTTTATGGAGCAAGGATAATGAAGGATCTGGACCTGCTAAACGACAAATACACTGTTTTGGTGACAGGAACAGTACAGGAAGAGGATTGTGACGGTTTATGCTGGCAATACATCATCAATGAAGACAGGGTTAAACCTGAATTTGTTGTGATAACTGAGCCTACTGATGGAAACATATACAGGGGACAAAGAGGCAGGATGGAGATTCGTGTCGAGGTCAAGGGTATTTCATGTCATGGATCTGCACCGGAACGGGGAGAAAATGCAATCTATAAAATGTCTGACATATTGCAGGAGGTAAGGGAGCTGAACAATCACCTTCATGATGACCCCTTCCTGGGAAAGGGCACTTTGGCAGTATCGGAGGTATTCTTCAATTCACCATCAAGATGTGCTGTCGCTGACATGTGTGCAATATCAATCGACCGTCGACTGACTGACGGTGAAACATATCAAAAAGCCTTGGAAGAAATCAGAGACTTACCTTCCGTGAAAAAATACAATGCAGAAGTGACAATGTACAAATACGATAGACCAAGCTACACAGGGCTGGTGTATCCCACTGATTGCTACTTCCCAACATGGGTGATTCCTGAGGACCATGCTGCAACTGACGCGATGGTGGAAGCCTATGAGGGAATGTATGGGAAACCACTTGTAGACAAATGGACATTCTCCACAAATGGAGTTTCAATCATGGGACGCTACGGAATCCCCTGCATTGGCTTTGGACCAGGAGCTGAAGCACAGGCACACGCTCCAAACGAGAAAACCTGGAAGGCCGACCTGGTTAAATGTGCTGCAGTCTATGCTGCGGTGCCCAGCATGTATTGCAAGTAAGTCTTATGAATTTCAAAAAATAAGGAAAAGGGGTAATATAAATGACCTTGAATCATTATATAGATAAATTGAATGAACTTGAGTTTAAAGACATGTACAATTCGGATTTCCTATTGACATGGGAGAAGAGCAGGGATGAGCTGGATGCGGTTTTTACTGTGGCGGATGCCTTGAGACATCTTAGGGAAAACAACATCTCAACGAGAATTTTTGACAGCGGTCTGGGGATATCACTGTTCAGGGACAATTCCACCCGTACCCGTTTCAGCTATGCATCTGCCTGCAACATGCTTGGACTTGAAGTGCAGGATCTTGATGAGGGAAAATCCCAGATAGCACATGGTGAAACCGTTCGGGAAACTGCAAACATGGTATCTTTCATGGCTGACATTATTGGAATACGTGACGATATGTATATCGGAAAGGGAAATGCCTACATGCGTGAGGTTTCAGAAGCGGTCCAGCAGGGGAACAAGGATGGTATCCTGGAACAGAGGCCTACCCTGGTCAACCTACAATGTGACATAGATCATCCTACGCAAAGCATGGCTGACATGCTCCATATCATCAATCATTTTGGTGGGGTGGAAAATCTCAAGGGAAAGAAGATTGCAATGACCTGGGCATACTCTCCCTCCTATGGAAAACCACTTTCAGTTCCCCAGGGGATAATAGGCTTGATGACACGAATGGGAATGGAGGTTGTTTTGGCGCATCCAGAAGGCTACGAAGTCATGGGGGAAGTTGAGGAAATAGCTGTAAAGAATGCTGAAGAGTCAGGTGGAAGCTTCACTAGAACCAATAGCATGGCTGAAGCCTTTGAAAATGCAGATATTGTTTATCCCAAGAGCTGGGCTCCCTTTACAGCTATGGAGAAACGTACCGAGCTATACGGGGACGGTGATTTCGAAGGGATCAAGGAACTTGAAAAAGAGCTCTTGGCTCAAAATGCCAATCATAAGGACTGGGAGTGCACAGAGGAGCTGATGAGCACTACCAAGGATGGAAGTGCCCTCTACATGCACTGCCTGCCAGCAGACATATCCGGCGTAAGCTGTAAGGAAGGTGAAGTAGCTGCTTCTGTATTTGACAGATACAGAGTACCTTTGTATAAGGAGGCCAGCTACAAGCCTTATGTCATTGCTGCAATGATATTCTTGAGCAAGGTCAAGAATCCCCAGGAAATGCTTATGTATCTTGAGAAAAGAGGACATGAACGAGTTATAGGATAAGGGTCCGTTGTCTGGAGGATTCCAAGCTTTCCAGAGCTTGGAATCCAAGGACTTGGTTATGAGGACTTGAAAGTACGACTTCAAGGCTCTACAAATAAAAAAGGTGAGGTGTTACTTAATGCAAACAACTGTAACTATTATCGTAATCATCTACATGTTGGGTATGCTGGGTATAGGTTATTGGTCTTCCAAAAGGATATCCAATTCAGCGGATTTCATGGTAGCAGGCCGTAGTATGGGTCCAATCCTTATGGCGGGAACCTTGGCTGCCACTGAAATTGGTGGAGGCAGCTCTTTAGGGGTTGTGGAAAAAGCAAGTAATCTAGGTTCTTCCCAATGGGGATTAAGTGCGGCTTGGTACATATTGGCGATGGGTTTGGCCTTTGTCATTCTTACCTTCATTGCTCCCAAGTTCAGAGCCAGCGAGGTTAAAACAGTACCGGAATACTTCAGAAGAAGGTATGGAAGGACTGCAGGTTTGTTCACTTCCATTACAATGATCCTTCCCCTGATAGGTTTGACTGCAGGACAGTTTATGGCTTCTGCCACAGTTCTTGCAGTAATGCTTGGAATAAACTGGCAAGCATCACTTATCACCGTTGCTGTCATTGTTACAATATATGCCGTTATGGGCGGGATGTGGAGTGTTGCCATCACTGACTTTGTTCAGGTTGGACTGATAGTTCTAGGTATGTTTATAGCCATTCCATTCTCCATCAGATTTGCTGGTGGCTGGGACAATGTAGTTGCAAATGTTCCTCCAGAGACGTGGGATCTTTTCTCCGGTATCGGTGGACCGAAAGCAATCATTGCCTTGATAATAATGTATGTTGCCACATTTACGGTAGGACAGGAGGCTGTTGCAAGATACTACTCAGCAAGGGATCCAAAGGCTGCCATGCAGGGATCTGTCCTAGCGGCATTGGTAAATGGAATATATGCGTTCATTCCTACTATTCTTGGAATCATCATGTTGTCTCTTGTAAACATGAACATAGTTACATCAGAGAGGATACTGGAGCAGGGAGCCCGTTACTCCTTACCGGTTCTAGCCACCTTGACAATGCCTGCCATCATAGTTGGATTCCTTTTCAGTGGGATAATCTCTGCAACCATGTCCAGTGCAGACTCGGACATGCTGGGAGCTGGGTCCATCTTCAGCAACGATATCTACAAGCAGTATTTTAAGCCTAAGGCAAGTGATAATGAAGTTATGGTCGTAACCAGGATATCCATGGTTCTGGTTGGGGTGTTCAGCTTGTTTGTTGCCATGAATGCGACCAACATAATCAATCTTTTGATGTTCTCATTTACCTTGAGAGCTGCTGGAGCATTCTTCCCATATGTACTTGGTCATTATTGGAAAAAGGCTTCCGCAGCTGGAACCATAGCAGCTTTGATTGTTGGAAGTGTTGTTTCCCTGGTGTTTGAAAAGAATTACATCCCAGGCCTTAAATTCTTTGGATGGGAGCAGCAAGCCGTTATACCAGGCTTGGTCTGTGCATTGGTGGTATTCGTAATCTTCTCCCTGATAATGCCACCAAAGGAAGAAACTTTGGATCTTACAGTTGATGAACTATAAGTGAAATCAAGACATACCTCGATGGGGGTATGTCTTTTTTTGTTATACCATTGTTTTGATGACCTGGAAATCCTTATAGGATGATTCTTAAAATATAAGGCTTACCTGGGATGTCGATCCAGGTTCACTCTCATGGTTCTTCCTTTCAAAAGCTGTAGAGATTAGATATAATTGAATGGAGTAATTGTAGTTTTTGAGATAGTATGGAAGGGAGAGTGAGTATTATGATACGAAAAGAGGACAAAATCCTGGATATTGTATCTGATTATCCCCAGACAGAGGAGATATTTAAGCCCTATGATGAAATCATTGGCAAGTGTGTAATGTGTAGCCACCTGTTCGAGACAGTAGAGGAGTTTTCAAATATGTATGGTTTGGACATGGGTGAGCTTCTGGAAAAGCTTAACAAGGTTGACATTTAACCTTCCTGGCGTTTGGAAAGGGCACCTTTTGGGTGCCCTTATGAAATCAATAAAGCTGCCTTTCTTCATCCTCTTCATATTTTTCAAAGACCTCAAGACATTCTTCCCTGTCAATCTGAACCAGCTTGATTTTTTCGAATTTTTCCTGCCTTGGGAGAATGTCATATAGGAGCTGGTCATCGAATCCGATTTTTGCTGCATCCTCCTTTGTTGCACCGTAATATACAACAGGAATTCTCGACCAGTGGATTGCCGAATAGCACATTGGGCAGGGTTCACTGGTGGTGTAAAGCTCACAATCGGACAGGTCAAAGCTTTCGATTGCCTTGCTGGCCTCCCTTATGGCTACAATCTCTCCATGAGATGTGGGGTCATGTGTATGGACCACCGTATTATGGCCTCTTCCAATAATCTTACCATCCCTTACAACAACTGCTCCAAAGGGTCCGCCGTGCCTTCTCTCAATTCCAATTTCGGCCTCTTTAATTGCTTCTTTCATATATCTGTCCATGGTATCCCTCCCTTTCCTGATCAATACATATATACCCAGTATTCCCTGAAAAAATATCCAAGGGTAATCCACTGTAAATAATTGCTATAAAGTGATATAATCTACACATTACTAGGTAAAGGGGAGATATAAATGGGCTTTATAAAGATAAAGGGAGTAATACCTCCAATGATTACACCCTTTGATGAGAATGATATGGTGGATTATGGGAAGCATGTACACAACATGAAGAAATGGAATCAGTTTGACCTTGTAGGCTATTTGGTACTTGGCTCAAACAGCGAAACAGTCTTTCTAAACGAAGAGGAGAAGCTGGAGCTGATCAGGCTGACCGTGGAGAACAGGGCTGAAGGCAAGCTTGTAATGGTGGGGACCGGCATGGAGTCAACAAGGGAAACAATCAATCTTACAAACAAGGCTGCAGCTCTTGGAGCAGACTGTGCACTGATAGTGACGCCCTTCTATTACGGCGGAAAGATGAATGACGAGGCTTTGATTGGATACTACACTGAGGTTGCTGAAAAGTCTGAAATTCCCATACTCATATACAATGTTACAAAGTATACACACGTAAACATATCGCCAAGGGCTGTGGGCATACTTTCAAGACATCCCAACATAATCGGTATGAAGGATAGCTCAGGAAGCATCCCCCAGCTGGTGGACTACAAGAGGGAAGTAGATATGAAGGAATTCAACCTCATGGTTGGTACGGTATCATCCTGGTTCCCGGCCTTGGCACTGGGAGTTGAGGGGACCGTACAGGCACTTGCAAACTGTTGCCCACAGGAATGCATAGACATTCAAAGGCTCTATGATGAAGGAAGGATGGAGGATTCCAGAGACCTGTATGAAAGGGTGTTCCCTGTAAATTCAGCTGTTACGGGAAGCTTTGGAATCGCAGGACTTAAATATGTCTGCGACAGGCTTGGCTTTGCTGGAGGACTTGTAAGAAAGCCACTTCTGCAGCTTAAGGATGATGAAAAGGAGAAGCTTGAAAAAATCCTTGAGACTGCGGAGATAATTTAGAGGAGTGATTGAATGAAGCTTCAAGCTGCACTGATTCAGATGAAGGTTGTGGAGGGTAAGGACAATAACCTAAGGACTGCGGATAGGATGCTAGGTCAGGCAGCTTCTCAAGGTGCCAGATTACTTGTGCTTCCTGAAATGTTCAATGTACCCTACGATAACTCCTTTTTTCCTGGATACGCTGAAGAATACCCGGGTGAAACAACGGAATTTCTAAAGAGAAAGGCGATTGAACTGGATGTGTACATTGCTGGAGGCTCAATTCCCGAAAGGGAGGGTAATTCCATCTACAACACGTCCTATGTATTTTCTCCTAAGGGTGAGCTCATAGGCAAGCACAGAAAGGCCCATCTTTTCGACATTGACGTAAAGGGAGGAATAACCTTCAGGGAATCGGATGTACTTTCTCCGGGACAGGAATCCACATTGTTCAATGTGGACGGATTAAAGGTGGGACTTATTATCTGCTACGATATAAGATTCCCTGAGTTTACAAGAAAGCTCGCCCTTGAGGGAGCCCAGGCAGTTCTTGTGCCGGCGGCCTTCAATATGATAACCGGACCTGCCCATTGGCATCTTTCTGCCAGGGCAAGAGCCCTTGACAATCAGGTCTATATGCTGCTGTGTTCACAGTCTAGAAATTCGGACAGCTCCTATACGGCCTATGGCCATTCTCTGGCAGCTGGACCGTGGGGTGACCTGATTTCAGAGCTTGAGACTGAAGAGGGAATACTCCATGTTGCAATTGATACGGATAGAGTAGACAAAATTAGAAACGAGCTTCCTCTCCTGAAGCACAGAAGAGAGGAGTTATATTAAACCATAGGAATAGCCCTGCTTCTGCGGGGTTATTTTTTAATTTATAGCTTTTCCGCTGTATCGATATTATGTATTGATGCATCGAAAAAAGGGTATATGTTAATGGAGGAGGGGTGGATATGCTTAAGTTCAGAAATATAGTCACAGCATTCCTGATGTGGAATGACCAGGTATTGTTGCTGCAACGAAGTCAGGATAAGGAAATTGCTCCAGGCGTTTGGTTTGGAGTTGGTGGGCATATGGAGCCAGAGGAAATAAATGATCCCTATAGAGCTGCATACAGGGAGATATTTGAGGAAACAGGTCTTGATAGCTCTAAGATACAGAAGCTGGACCTGAAATATATTATCTACAACAAAGCTGACGACTATGAAATAGTTGTAAATCACATATTCTTTGGAGATGTGTCGGCACCCTATGTGGTCCCAAACCATGAAGGAGTGTTGCATTGGATGAATATGGATGAAGCTCTTGAAAGGGTTTCGCACCCTGTTGTTTTGAAGGTATTGAACCACTACAAGAGGGATAGGAGAAACGATATGCTGCTTGGAGTTGTTGACTGGGAAGAGCCATATGTATGGTGGTATCCCATCTAGGGAGGTTGATACAATGACATGGGACTTTCTTGAGGAAATAAAATCCCATTGGGAGAGCTACATACATTATGGAGAAGTCCACGAAGGTGTTTCTCCAATGATAAGAAGCTCCTGGAGGAGATGCAGAGAAGCTGGAGTGGATCCCTACGGTGGGACTGGAAGAAGGCTTCAGGAGGCTGAATTCGATCAGATCATGAAAGCCAACAGGGAGCTTATTGATGTTGCTAAGCCTATTATGGAAAACTTGAACAGCCTTGTTCTGGGGACAGGGTTTGTTCTTGTGCTCACGGACAGGAATGGTGTAATTCTTCATGTCATAGGGGAAAAGAGCGTTGAGGATGAAGCAAAGAGCCTAAATTTCTGCCCCGGATCCAGCTGGGTTGAAAATGAGGTTGGAACCAATGCAATCGGGACCTGCCTTGTTGAGAAAACCCCAATACAGACAATAGGAGCGGAGCATTTCTGCATTGAGCACCATCCCTGGACCTGCTCGGCAGCACCTATCAGGGGAGATGATGGAGATATCATAGGAGTATTGGACATGTCTGGCTATTGTCTTGGTGCACACAAACACACCCTTGGGATTGTGGTGGCGGCAGCCTACTCTATTCAGAACCAGCTTTCCCTCAAGAAGTCCTTTGCGATACTTGATACCACAATTGAATCAATGTCCGATGGAATGATGATAGTGGATGAGAACTTCAGCATACAGAGAATAAACAAGGCTGGAGACAGGATTCTGGAAATACGGGATGGTCAATTGAATGGAAGGGACATAAGGGAACTCCTTGGAGAACACATTTTCAGGGAAAGCGATGCATTTTCTAAAAGGGTTGATTGGGACTTCACTGTTCAGAATAAGAAAATTCCCTGTAATGTCAAGATTGCCCCCATAGAAATAGAGAGAGGAAAGAAGGGAATGGCCATTCTTTTCAGGGAAATGAAGGATGTCCACCAGACGGTTAATGTGGTGTCTGGAAACAAGGCAATTTACACCTTTGACAATATTCTTACACAAAACCCCAAAATGATCAGAGCAATAAGGGAGGCGCAGAAATTTGCAAAAACAAGAGGCTGCGTACTGTTGGAGGGTGAAAGTGGCACTGGCAAGGAGCTGTTTGCCCACGCCATACATAACCACAGCAGCAGGCGAGACGGACCCTTTGTGGCAATCAATTGTGCATCAATACCCAAGGACCTGGTTGAAAGCGAGCTTTTCGGCTACGAAAAGGGTGCATTTACAGGGGCTGTAAGAGAGGGAAAAATCGGCAAGTTCGAGCTTGCCAACGGAGGCACCCTGTTCCTGGATGAAATAGGAGAGCTTCCCTTGGACCTTCAGGCTAAGCTTTTAAGGGTTCTTGATGATTTCACGGTAACAAGGGTTGGAGGAAAGACGTCCAAAAAATTGGATGTTAGAATGATTGTAGCAACCAACAGAGACCTCTTTGAGGAAACAAGGAGGAAGACCTTCAGGGAGGACCTCTACTACAGGCTCAATGTATTCAACGTCAAGGTTCCACCATTAAGGGAAAGGGGAGAAGATGCGGCCATCCTTGCGGAGCATTTTGTCCAACGGCTTAACCTGGCACACAGGACAGACAAGAAGATATCAGGAGGATTCCTCAAGAGCATGGAAGGTCTTGATTGGAAGGGGAATGTACGGGAGCTTGAGAATACCATCCACAGAGCCTATCATCTCTGCGACGGAAATGTCATTGGTGAAGACCTGCTTCCAGATGATATCTATACTTACGAGGCCCAGGAGGATACCTATGGAAGCCTATCCATAAAGGACCAGGAAAGGGATATAATTGAAAGGGCCCTAAAAAAGGCAAACGGGCACGTAATCAATGCTGGAGATATGATTGGGCTCAGTAAGTCAGCCATGTACAGAAAGCTGAAGGAACATAGTATAAATCCAAAGACCTACAAG
>JANKMX010000070.1 GCA_024649995.1 Gudongella sp.
ATAAGGGTCTTGACCTGGAGGATGAAATTATCAAGAAATTCCTTGTCTATTGTTCCATCCTGGCTGGTGATGGTGCTTGACCCCACCTTAATCACAATCTTGCTTGCATTTCTTATCATCATATCGTCCATCTTATCCCTACTTTCTGGTTTGTCCCTGTCCCATAACAAGGTATTTGTGGGTAACAAGCTGCTCAAGTCCAACAGGTCCCCTGGCGTGGGTCTTCTGTGTGCTTATTCCCATTTCAGCTCCGAATCCGAATTCTCCACCATCGGTGAACCTGGTGGATGCATTCACATACACCGTTGATGCATCTACCTGTCGCTGGAACTTCAGGGCATTGCCCAGAGTTTCGGTAATTATGGATTCCGAATGCATTGTTCCGTATTTGTTTATATGCGCAATGGCCTCGTCAACATCCTCAACCACCTTGATGGCAAGTATGAAGTCAAGGAACTCCGTTGCCCAGTCCTGCTCGGTTGCAGCCTTGGCAGGAATAATCTCCCTTGTCTCTTCATCAGCCCTAAGCTCTACCTTCTCCTTGAGAGCCTCGTAAACCATTGGCAAAAACTCCTTGGCAACCTTCCTGTTCACCAATAGTGTTTCACAGGCATTGCAGACTCCAACCCTCTGGGTCTTTGCATTGACAACAATCTTCACTCCATCATGGAGGTTTCCAGTCTCATCAATATATACATGGCAATTGCCCTCCCCGGTCTGAAGGGTTGGCACCGTGGCATTCTTCACTACAAAATCAATCAATGCTCCGCTTCCTCTTGGAATGACAAGGTCAAGGAAGTCATTGCTCCTTAGCATCTGAAGCACCAGGTCCCTGTCGGTGTCATCGATGAACTCGACCACACCCTCAGGAATCTCCGTCTTCTTGAGGCCCTCCTTGATTGCCTTCACAAGGGCAACATTGGAGTGGATGGCAGTGGAGCTTCCCCTCAGAAGTATTGCATTTCCTGATTTCAGAGCCAGACCAAAGGCATCCACTGTAACATTTGGCCTTGACTCGTATACTATTCCAATTACACCCAAAGGCACAGTCATCTTGGATATTGTAAGTCCGTTTTCCAGGGTCCATACCCTGTCGGATTTCCATATTGGATCGGGAAGCTTGATCACCGTATAAAGACTTTCAATGATTCCATCAATCCTTCCGTGGTCAAGCAGAAGCCTGTCCACCAGTCCCTCCTTCATACCTGACTTCCTTGCATTTTCAACATCCAGTGCATTGGCTTTTAGGATCTCCTCCCTGCTCTGGTCTATTGAATGGGCAACCTCCCTAAGAGCCAGATTCTTCTCATGGGTTGAAGCTACAGCTAGCTTTCTTTCAGACTCCTTGAGCAAGGCACCCTTCTCCTGTAAACTGATCATTTCTTCCCCTCCTTTTTCTCAAAAAATAATTAACCTTAATTATATCAGAAAATTTAATCAATGGGAACCATCAATGCTCTGGTTCTATTGGTACTCATACCCAATATTGAAGGCTTTAATATTTGCATCCATTGCCTTTGGAGGTACGTTTTCAAGAAGGACCTCCTCCCAGACCTCCCTGTCAATATCCATATGTCTTGCCAGTATTCCAAGAACCACAGTATTTGCAGCCTTTATGTTGCCAGCCTCCTTGGCCTCCCTAACCGCATCCACACGGATGACCACATAATCCTGTTCCAGGTCCCCTATCTCCTTTTCAGGATACTCCGCCTGCTCCAGGAGAACAGATGACGGGTAGGTTCGCTTTTCATTTATAACCACAATCGCTCCTTTTCTAAGGAGCCCCTTCCATCTCAAGGCCTCCAGTGGCTCCATGCCAAGGAGTATGTCCGCCTCCCCGACAGGTATGTTTGGCGAATGGACCTCCTTTCCGATTCTTGCCGATCCCCAGACCATTCCACCTCTCTGGGAGAGACCCACAACATCGTTGGTCTTTACATCAAGTCCAGCCTTCAATGCCGCTTCCGCCATTATCTTTGTGGCAAGGACAAGTCCCTGTCCACCTACACCTGCAACCATGATATTTTTCATTTTCGACCACCTCCTATTGGGATCTCTTGATTGCGCCAACAGGACATACCTGGGCACACACACTACAGCCTACGCACATATCAGGATCTATGAAGGACTTTAGCTTGTCTATCCCCTGATACTCCTTCATTCTTATTGGGGGACAGTTTGTCTTCACACAGGTTCTGCAGCCGATGCAGACCTTTGGATCCACATAGAAGTTCTTTTCCCTTATCTTGAATCTCAGGGCACAGGGTCTTGTGGTGATTATTACCGATGTACCATTCCTTCCCGTCTCCTCCTTGACGGCCTCCTTCATGGCCTTGTAGTCAAACTGGTCTACCTTCCGCACATTAGTAAAGCCTATTGCCCTTAGCATTGCCTCAACATCCACCTTCATATCATCGGTCTGGGTGAAATTGCCGCTGGAGGCGTTGTGCTGGCCTCCGGTCATGGCGGTTGTTGAGTTTTCAAGTATGATAAAGGTCATGTTGTCGTCCTCATCCATCTGGTGAAGGAGATTGACAAAGCCGGTCATACCGGAGTGGAAGAAGGTTCCGTCCCCTATCACTGAAACAAGAGGTGCCTGGTCCCCGTTTCTTCTCATCATCTTGTTCATTCCCTTGGTGATCCCAACGGAGGCTCCCATTGAGATCATTATATCCGAGGCATCCCACTGATCCAGGGCAGCCATGGAGTAGCAGCCGATGTCACCTATGACCCTGACCTTGGCCTTTTTCAGCACGTCAAACACCGGTCTGTGTGGACAGCCTGCACAGAACATGGGAGGCCTCGGTACAGTCTGAACCCTTGGAGCTTCTAACTCCTCTGATCCTTCAATTATCCCTACCTTCTCCAGTCCCTTTCCTATATCCTCAATATGTAGCTCTCCCGTAAAGCTGAAGAGATCCTTCCCCCTGCAGGGAATTCCCAAAAGGGTCAGTTCATTCTCTATAAAGGGCATCATTTCCTCAAGGACTATTATCTTTGAATACTTGTCCGCAAGCTCCCTCATTCTCCTTTCTGAAAGTGGATAGACCATACCAAGTTTGTAGATGGACACATCAGGGTCCAGCTCTAGAAGATTGTAGTACATAAGACCTGAGGTTACTATCAGGGTATCTGTCCCCTCCTTTTCAAAGAGCTGATTAATCGGTATATCATAGGCAGTTTCTGAAAGCTTCTCCATCCTCTCCTTCATTTCATGCTGGGGCTTGAAGGTATGGGGTGGAAGCATTGTGTACTTTTCCCTGTCCGGTGAAAAGCCACTAATCTCCTTTTCAACCCTGGTTCCTGTATCCACCATGCTCCTGCTGTGACAGACCCTTGATGTGATGTCTAGAAGCATGGGCATCTGGAAGTTTTCGCTCATCTCCAGGGCAATCTTCATATAGTCCTTTGCCTCTTGGCTGTTACCCGGGTAGAGGATCCCCATATTGGCAAACTTTCCAAACATCCTGTTGTCCTGCTCGTTCTGTGAGCTGGCCATCCCCGGATCATCTCCTGATACAAGAACAAAACCGCCGTTTATCTTGGTTTGGGTGAAAGTCATAAGGGGGTCTGCAGCGATGTTCACACCAACGTGCTTCATGCTGGCCATGGCCCTTGCTCCGTAAAAGGAAGCCCCCATGGCAACCTCAAGGGCCACCTTTTCATTCACTGAAAACTCACTGTATATTTCATCATAATCCTTTAGGCTTTCAAGCATTTCAACCGTTGGAGAGCCGGGATAGCTTGCCGCCAAACGACCACCTGCTTCCCAGAAACCCCTTGCAATAGCCTGATTTCCCGTCATTACACTTTTCATGGATATCCCTCCTATCATACCTCGATTTTACCATATTCTGTATCCCTGTTAAAGCGCTAAATCAACCTTAAAAAATCTACCCAGGGGGACGGTCCCCCTGGGTAGATTTTATCTCTGAATGAATTACCTGAAGCCCTCAACCGCAAAATCATATGGTGGCTCTCCAAGCTCCTCCTTGGCGATTTCAATTGTTATGGTCTTGTAGGTTATTACCTGGGGTACTATTGTTCCAGGATCAGGTGGAGTGATAGTAAAGTCCACCCTGTATCGGTCTGTTTCCCTTGTTATGCTGTCCACCTTCATGGTGTAGCCTGGGGTTGGAAATTCCTTTGTCACAACCAGGGTCACAACATTTTCTGAAACTCTTGTGGTAACTTCCTCCTGGTTGCTGTAGTTCTGGGTTATGCCCAGGGTGATGAATTCAATATCCTCCCAATCCCCTATGGCTGATTGTATTCTCTGGAGAACAATTATGGCTTCAGCCTGTGTCAGATTCCTCTGTGGATTGAAAACACTGTTGCTCTCTCCGTTTATTATCCCTTCTCTGTGGAGAAGCCTCAGATTGTTCCGGGTTTCAATCCCTAGAGAAGCTACATCCCCAAAGGGCATCTGATGGTCCTGAGCACCTTCCATTCCAATCTGTATCAGCTTCTCACCAACCATATCCGCCATTCCAGCTCTTGTAATTGTTCCAGGTACTGCAATGCCATCCACTGTGTATCCCTTGTCCCTAAACAGGGATGCCAGGGACAGGGCGAAATTCTCCCTTGATATGCTTCCATCGGGACTCAGCTCCTTGAAATCCTCCTTGGCAAGATATGGAAAATAGTGGCTTGTGAATTCGTCGCTTATAAGATTCTTGGACCAATGACCCTCCAGCTTCTCAATGACAGCTCCGAAGGCTGCAGGTCCAGATGCAAGTATCAATGCAAGCACCATCATAAAAGAAATAAGTTTCCTGTTAGACTTGAACATTCTTAAAACACTCCCCCCTCCTATTGCTTCTTATACCCATGGGAAAAGGGAGTATGGTTACATTTTTGTTACAAAGGAAGAATCCTTCCTCCAAATACGGTCATCTGAACCTTTACATCCTTTATTTTCTCAGGCTCAATTTCGAAAATGTCATCAGAAAGGACCACCAAATCAGCTAGATACCCCTCTGAAATCATGCCCTTCTCCTCCTCCTCAAAGGAAGCATAGGCCCCTTCCCTTGTAAAGCCATGAAGAGCCTCCTCAACTGTAAGTGCCTGGTCTGGAAGCCACCCTCCTTGAGGATTTCCCTGCAGGTCCTTTCTTGTAACCGCTTCATAGATTCCCTTCATAACATCAAATGTCTCAACGGGAGCATCAGAGCCACATGGGATATGGATTCCCATATCCACCATCCTCTTCCAGTTGTAGGAGGTGGTCTCCCTTTGCTCCCCAACCCTGTCCCTAACGATCTTCCAATCATAGTCAAGGAATATTGGCTGGATATACGCCAGGGCATCCAGGTCCCTGAACCTCTCAAGTAGAGGCATATCCGTTATCTGGGCATGGACGATACCATGCCTGTGGTCATTCCTGGGATTCTCCTCCAGTGCACTCTCTATGGCTTGGAAGGCCATATACATTCCCTTGTCACCAATTCCGTGTATTGCAACCTGACAATTCTCATTGTGGGCTGTCTGCACAAGTTCGTTCAGATATTCCTGGGTGGCGGTTTCAATTCCCCTGTTCCCAGGGTCATCGGAATAATCCTCAACCATCGCAGCTGTCCTTGCACCAAGAGATCCATCAATAAGAAGCTTCAGAGGGCCGATCTTGAAGTTACCATCGCCTACTCCAGTCCTGTACCCCTTTCCCAGAAATTCCTGAAGTCTCTCTATTTTTGGCAGAAGACACTGCTCATATATCCTGACGGTGCTCTCTCCAGCTTCAACCAGGTCTCTGTAGGCCCTAATTACATTTTCATAATCACTTCCGGGAAGGGCTTCAAAATCATCAGTTCCAACGGAGGTTATTCCCATACCGTTAAGGTCCCTTGAGGCCTTCCTGATCATATCCTTGATCTCATCAAGGCCTGGGGATGGTATCGAATCATAGACCACCCTCATGGCGTCCTCCCTGAAAATGCCATTGGGCTCCCCATCCTCATCAAGGTCAAACTGTCCTCCTGGAATTTGTGGAGAGCTCCTGTCTATACCCATTATCTCCAGGGCCTTTGAGTTTACAGTCAGAACGTGACCACAGGTTCTTGTTACGCACACGGGATGGTCCGTTGAAACCCTGTCCAGGTCATACCTTGTGGGAAACCTTTTTTCCCCTTCAAAATAATCCTGGTTCCAACCCCTTCCTCTGATCCATTTCCCTTTTTCAGCTGGATTCTCCTCCATAAAGTCCCTGGTCCTTTGAACCACGTCCTCAACGGAGTCCGTGCCGTTTAGGTCTGCCATTGTCAGTGAATATCCATAGCTTAGAAGGTGCATGTGGGAATCGTTAAAGCCTGGTACCATAAGCTTTCCCTGAAGGTCCACAAGCCTTGTGCCCCCTGTCTTCAATTGAAGAATCTCATCATCGCTTCCAATTGCTTTTATTCTGTCTCCCTCAATGGCAACCGCCTGGCAAATTGTCCCCTCCCCGTCCATGGTTGCCACCTTTCCATTACAAAAAATCAAGTCCATCATTTACCCCCTTCTATAGTTAACCCTGGAGCAACTGCCCCAGGGTATTTTCATACTATTTTTTAGCTTCCTCGTAGAATACCTTGAAGTTCTTGTCGTAGTCTCCCTCGCCCATGTGTCTACCCTTGTAGTCCTTGACAAGAGCTATGAAGGTCGGACTTAGTATAAGTATCGCTATTACATTTACAAATGTAGGTATGGCTGATGTAAAGTCTGCAAACAGCCACAATGTAGCTCCTGGAACCTCACCGAATACCGCAAGTAGAACCATGATTATTCCAGGTACCGGATAGGTCCACTTGTAGATGTTAAGTATTGAGTCCTTGGTCTTTGGATTCTTTCTGAAAAGGTGTCTCAAGAGAATCTCATAGTATGCGTACCAGCCTGTTGTTGTTGTAAGTCCGAAGAGGAATACGGATACGGCTATTATATATCTTCCGAAGGTTCCAATTCCCATTTCAAAGGCGCTAAGTGTCAGGGTGGCTCCTGCCTCTCCTGATGTCCATGCTCCCGTCATTACTATTACAAGGGCAGTGATGCTACATACTATTATGGTATCTATGAATACCT
Organism: Gudongella sp.; assembly: GCA_024649995.1. Lineage (GTDB taxonomy): Bacteria > Bacillota > Clostridia > Tissierellales > Tissierellaceae > Gudongella. The sequence goes on from JANKMX010000070.1 coordinate 7,054, forward strand.
CAAAGGATCCCCAAAGTCCCTGTCTTACAGGGTGGTCTGTCCTAGCTGTTGAGTGGATCATTGGTGATGTACCCCAGCCGGCCTCGTTTGAGTAGACGCTTCTTGCCATACCCATCTGAAGAGCCCTGGCTACGGCAGCTCCGGCGAATCCACCTACTGCTGCTGTTCCACTGATTGCGCCTGTGAAAATCTGTGCAAAGGCTGATGGAAGCTCTCCGATATTCATGATGATTATGAAGAGTCCTGCAATTACATAGAAGGTGGTCATAAAGGGAACCAGTCTTCCTGCCCACTTGCCCAGGCTTGGAATTCCACCGCTTATTATCAGGTATACCAGCAGGATATATGCAATTGAGACTGCAAGAAGTGGAATCCCGAAGGTGTTCCCCACTGCCTCTGAAACCGTATAGTTCTGCATTGTCAGGAAGAAGGTCGAGAAGATACCTGCTCCAAATATAAATGCCATTACCGGCCAGCCCTTGAAGCCCTTCTCTATACCAAGGCCCTTCTCCATGTAGTAGGTAGGACCTCCGTAAGGATTGCCCTTTTCATCCTTTGATCTGTAGTAAACAGCCAGAGTTACCTCCGCCATCTTTATTACCATTCCAACAAGTGCTGCTATCCACATCCAGAACACCGCACCTGGTCCACCAACTGCGATTGCAGTTGCAACTCCACCGATGTTGCCAACTCCTACAGAGCCACCGATTGCGGATGAAACGGCTTCAAATGGTGAAAGGATACCCTCGGCACCCTCCTCGCCGGCGTGTCTCTTGAAAAGCTTCCCGAAGGTTTCCTTCCAAATGTGTCCAAATTTTGCAAACTGAAAAAATCCTGTGGTGATTGTGAAATAAAGTCCTGTTCCCAGTATGGTGACTATCAGCGGAAGTCCCCAAAGCCAGCCAACCAACGTTTCTAAAAATGCCATAATATCCCTCCCAAATTTATCAAGATAATAAAATTATAAGCTCGTACTGTCGCAAAGTAAAGTGCGATTTTTGTGAAAATTCAAGATATTTTTATCCAGTCAAAAACACAAAAAACCTGACTGGTAAGTCAGGTGATTTTCTACATGGCAATGCCATAAATTACCCTCTCCCCTCTTGCTCAATGTGAGATAGCACAACATCAAGGTACCGAGCTTTGTACCAGGATGACAGTCCTGCACTTCTTAAGTGCAGCCCCAGCAGCAGACTTTGGTGTCTGAGCTTCGGCGATCGCTCCTTTCCCAATATTTCACAGGATTCCGTCCTCCATATTGATACTGATAGAAACCGCGCCTCTACCTCACCTTAAAGGGTGAGGATTTTTTTATTGAATTTTTCTGATGATAACACGGATGAATATCTGATGTCAATAGAAAAATTTAAATATGTTGCTGAATTTTGAATTCTTTAATAATTTCTAAAACGTTTTCATTGACACATTTATTGGCTTTCATAATAAAATGCGCGGATTTCTCCGCGCATAGACTATCCCAAAAGACTCTTTATGGTATTAAAGGTCATGTTCGTCACATTCTCAAAGGTGTACCTCATATGAACCCTCTCAGTGAACTTGTGTCCGTCCTTTCCATAGGTCCCGATATTAACAACGGGAACATTTATGTCCATGATATCATCAATGGGATGATTGTATTTTGTGCCCCATGATGGCATGTTCCTCTCCAGGGCAACCAGCTCGTGGGGGTCGTCTGAAAGGGCCATAAAGCTTGAATCAGAGATGTAAGGGTAGAACATCTTCACAACGATTGGCTTGTCAGAGTGGTCCTGGACAAGGTCTATGGACCCCTTCACCGAATCCAGAAGGGCCTTTTCCTTATCTGTCTTTCCGGTCATCTCTATCCTTGATGAAAACAGGGAAGAATAGTAGATAATCACAACTGGAGACTTGTCCTGGGACCACTTCCAGGCTTCCTCAATCACAGCCACGGAGAAATCCCTAAGGTCCATTGAGGGGTTCTTCTCGTTTAGGTCGGCTGCAAAGTTTTTTATTGCAAGCTTGAACTTGTCACCGTGAATTGTCAGAAGCTCATTGTAGAACTCCTCCCAGGTGTAGACCCTGGTCCTGTATGGGAAGGGGGTGTAGGTATGCCCACCCATCTCACAATATTTTCTGTAGGATTGGTCCATTCTCTCCAAAACCTCATCAAAGGCCTCCTCTGCCTTGTCCTTCATCTTCAGAATGACGTCCCTTGGACTCATGCTGTGGGTGAAGAAGTTGTAGTAGCTGTAGGCTGCAAGAGGTGTCTGTACGGTATAGCCAACCTTGGTGTCCGTCTGCTTGAGGCTTGTGGGAGGCACTGTCACCTCTCCCTGGGCCTCATCGCAAAGGTCCGGATTAAGGTCGATTTTTCTGGTGATCTCAGCCACAAGTGTGTTTGGGTTGAATCCTCCAAAGGAGTCTCCCACGTGGGTTTCCTTTCCCGTCACATAAAAGGATGGAAGGAGCTTGCCGATTGTTCCAAAGTAAACGTACCTGTTCTGGTCCTTCCTGTGGTAGGGGGTCGAATAGTCAGCATTTATGGCAGCCACATATTCAAGTCCATGGTCTCTTTTCCACTGCTTGAGTATTTTAAGGGCTGAAATTATACCATGGGAGTTGTCCTCCTCATCACATTCGGCTATTGCGACAAGGTTTCCGTCAAGCTCCCCTGGATTCTCTGCAAAGTACTTAATAAGGTACATGTGTCCCGCAACCCCGGCCTTCATATCAAGGGCCCCACGACCAAACATGTAGTCTCCGGATTCAATGTCCTCCAGAACCTCCTCCGAAACATTCATCTCCTTCAGGATCTCCGGCAGCCTGTCAGGATCAAAGGCAGCCTTCCAGTTGGTTCCAAAATCATCCACCCCTACTGTGTCGATATGTCCCATCATCACAACCGTCCTATTTGACACTCCCTTTGTCCCCTTTACAAGGGCGATGGCATTGTGTCTTAGGACCTCATCGTTGAGGGTCTCCTGGAACACCACCTGGTCGGGGTTCTTCTTGAAGTAGTCCATATCCATGTAGTAGTCATATATCCATTTGGCTACATCGCTCTCCCCACCCTGTCTTACAATGCTTGGGATCTTCACCAGGTCTCTGGTAATATTTTTGACTTCATCAAAGCAATTCAAATACATTGGCAACAACCTCCGTTAAAGTGTTATGGCTTTATTATGTCATAAGTAATATGGCAAAGCAAGATTGCTTATGACATAATAATTCACAATTCACAGTTCACATTTCACAATTAAAAACCCTTTTGCCAGAGATATATAATCAGGTCCAAGATCCTTCGTTTTCACTCAGCTACCCTCTCAATGAAATATATCAAAATCAAAGATTTTGGATATTTCTATTGCCGGGCACTTATGACATTATTTGTCACTCTGATCAGTGCGAAGAGTCTTATACCCTGGCTGGCATCCCTAACTACTAATCTTTTCCTTTCCACTTTTCCACTAACTGCTTTCAACTTAATATTTTGTTACTTTTTTGTTACATTTAGTTTACATAATTGATTTTATTTTCCATAGTGATATAATGATGGTGAAAACTGAATAGAATTGAAACAGGTATGACAAATACACAAGGCAAATCCTTTTGTATACTGTCAAACGTAAAGGCAAACCTACCGAGAGGCAGGGACGCAAAGCTACAGGGCCTAAGAAGGCAGCCAGCTACCGAAAGGAGAGTTTATAGAAGAGATGCTTTACGAGCCTTCGATTGTATTTGTTTTTTGTTTGGACAAAAGAAAGCATGCATTTCATATGCTTTATGATAAAATGATTTCAGGAGTGTGATATATGATGAAAAAGATTCTTGGCCTGATTTTGGCCTTAATGATAATTATACAACCATTTACATCCGAGGCGGCCTCTTTTGGGGACATTAACTCCACAGACTGGTTCCATGACAATGTATATTTGCTGGTGAGGGAAGGTGCCATCCAGGGATACCCTGACAATACCTTCAGACCTAAGAACACAATGACAAAAGCGGAATTCATAAAGTCTACAATGTCCATACTTGGCTACAAGGATATCCCCTCAAAAGGGACCCACTGGGCAGACGGATACATAAGCAAGGCAAGGAGTCTTGGGATTGTATGCAGCGAAACATCGTCAAATCCCGATTCACCCATAACACGATATGATATGGCAAGAATAGTATCGAATGTTCTTGACTACCAAAACTATAGACCACAGGCTGACCTGACCCAATATGAGCAGCTAATCAAGGATATCAGACAGGTAGCCTCCCTTGGAAACCCCGAGATAAAGACAGCGGTCCTTAACTCCTATTCCAGCGGAATTCTTACAGGCTATGTTGACGGAGCCTTCAGGGGCGATGCAACCCTTGCAAGAAGTGAGGCTGCAACTGTTCTTCTAAGGATCAAGTACGAGCAGTACAGGTCTCTACCCAAGGTGCAGCTTGATTCCAACTATGAGCAGAGGGTTCTTGATCTTGTAAATGTTGAAAGGTCCAAGGAAGGACTGGCACCACTTAAGATGCATATTAAGCTTTCAAATGTTGCCTATGAGAAATCAAAGGATATGGCAATATACGACTACTTTGCGCACACATCCCCCAACTACGGCTCCCCATTTGAGATGATGAAGGAGTTTGGCATCAGCTACAGCTACGCCGGAGAGAATATCGCAATGGGTCATCCAACTCCAGAGGCTGTTGTAAAGGCATGGATGGAATCACCTGGCCATAGGGCCAACATCATGAACAGAAATTTCGGCAACATAGGAATAGGAATCTACAATGACAACGGAAGAATCTACTGGACACAAATGTTTATAAATTAATCAAAAAATATCAAGGACCGGGATATCAACCATATCCCGGTCTCTTATATTTGAAAACTTATTTATGGACCCTGCCGACTCCCTCAACCTCTGAGCTGGTGGCAAGCCTTTCTATTTCTGTTAGAAGCTCATTGATTGGCTCATCCCTGTAAAGCTTGACTCCTATGCTGTATTTTATTCTTATGCCCATGGGGCTGATCTGCTTGTCAATTGCCTTCTTAAGTCTCTCGGAAACAACCGTTCCCTTGTTTGGTTGGATATCTGGAAGCAGCAACAAAAACCCACCATCCTCATATCTACCGACAATATCAACTGATCTTACAGTTTCTGTTATTGCTTGAGACATAAGCTTTACAAGAACATCCATTGTATCCCTGCCGTGCTCCTCAACAAGACCCTTGAAATCAGATATCCTTATAAGGAGCAGGCTCAAATAGGACTGGCCCCTGGCGGTTCGGACAGCCTCATACTCAAGTCTTTCATATAGTGAACCTCTGTTTAGTAGTCCTGTCAGTCGGTCTCTTGTGTTAAGCTCCTCAATCTGCCTTTTCAACCTCTTGTTTTCATCCCGCAAATCCTGAATTTCCTTAAGCAAGACATCCTTTGACAAATCCATGGCACAACCTCCTTATAATACCCTTAAGAGTATTATACCCATCACTTTACAGAGTTACCAGGAAAAGTTATCAGTATGCTTAAGTTACCCTTCATACTTACCTATGAATTCTATTGCGGAATTCCCATCCATGGGCTTGCTTATGAAATATCCCTGAACCATGTCGCATCCACAATCCTTCAGGTACTCCACTTGCTCCTTGTGTTCAACCCCTTCTGCCACAACATAATGCCCCAGCTTATGGGCCATGGACACTATATCGCTTGTTATTGTCTCCTCAATCTTAAGGATCATTAGCTTATCTATAAAGGACTTGTCAATCTTAAGGCAGCTTACACTAAGCTCCCTTTCCCTGGCCAGGGAGGAGTATCCCGTACCGAAATCATCAATTGCAATCCTGATTCCAATCTCACTCAATTCTTCCAAAATCTCATTCAGATCACCATTATTCATCCCAAACACCGACTCTGTTATTTCAAAAGTAACCAGACCTGGGTCAATCTCCATATGCTTCATAATTTCCATAACTCCAGCCACAAAACCCTTTCTGAGAAGCTGTATAACTGATATGTTGATTGATACCCCAATATGGTCAAATCCATTTCTTCTCAGAGCCTCAAGGAACCTGAAGGATTCAATTATTATTATTTCACCAAGGGGAATAATCAGCTTGGTCTTCTCGGCTATGGGTATGAACTCCAAAGGTGAAACAAATCCACAATCTTCACAGGAAAGCCTAGCCAATGCTTCAAAATTGATTATTCTGTTGGTCCTCAGATCGATTATCGGCTGGAAGTTAAGATAAAATTCCGGATTTCCTCCGTCTTCGACAATTCTGACCATCCTATGCTTTATATGCTCCTCCCTTATAAGCTTCTCCTCCAGGCCCTTGGTGTAGAACCTAAATGCGAAATCCTTCTCAAATGAATTTATGGCCTGTTCGGAGGCGACCAGTACGTTTCTCAGTATCTTCTCAATATCCTCCTTGTTGTAATCGTCGATTTCTACAATGCCAATACCACCGGTGATCCTTTCTATGGCAAGGACTGAGCTCAGTCTCTCGGAAATCTCCTCACAAAAATCAATCAGGTCATCCTTGCTGATGTAATCCTTTAGGTAGTATATGAAGTTGGTACTGTATGCATTGAATAAAATTCTATTACCTTCCATAGCCATCAGCCTCAATGCTTCAGCTACCCTTCTTGAAAGATCATGGGCGTAGTGGAACCCATAGGCTTTTGTAACAGATTGTATGGAGCTGAGATTTATTCCAACAACAGCCTTTTTTAAACCATTGTCAGCACTAAGCTCCTCTACCAGAAGCCTTTCCAGGTATCTTAGATTATAAAGCCCTGTGATTTCATCATGCTCACTTTGATACTTGAAGCTGTTCTCCATCTTCTTTCTTTGGGAGATATCAAGGATTATGCCCTCAAGGGCCTCCACTTCACCATTTTCGTTGTAGACCCCCTCTCCCATCTCCAGAACCCACTTCTTCTCTCCCTCAGAGGTTATTATCTCATACTCGTACTCAAATTTTCCTTTATCCGCTATCACCTGGGCCCACTTATCCCTAAGTGGTTTCCTGTATGCTTCTGTAATTAGTTCAGCAAACTCCAACTTGGAGTTGTCCTTTATGTCCTCAGGCTTGTAGCCGGTTAGCTTCTCACAGCCCCCTGAAACAAATCTCATTGTCCAGCTTGGATCATAATCACTTCTGTAGGCCATTCCAGGAAGATGGGAAAGTAAAACAGACTTGGCCCTTTCACTCTCCTCCAAGGCAAGCTCGATATTCTTTCTCAAGGAAATATCCTGAATAAGGCATATGTGGTTGAACTCCAAATCATTGGTCTCATATAGTCTGGAAACCACAATATGTACCCATACGGTTGACCCGTCAGATTTTATATACCTTTTGTCCATGGAATATCCATCAATCTTCCCGGCTAGCAGCAGCTGATACTTTGGCAGCTCATCCCTCAGGTCATCAGGGTGTGTTATGTCACCCCAGCCTAATCTGACCAGGTCCTCCTTGGATCTTCCGGTTATATTCTCAAAGGTGGAGTTGATAAGGGCATTCTCCATATTCTCGTTGTGCTTGCTTCCATAGGATATGGTAATCCCAATTGGTGCCTGTTGAAAAAGGGTATCAAATGTAACGCTTTTCTCCCTGAGGCTGTTTTCCATCTCACGGATAATCCTAAGCTGCTCTATGTGGATGTCAATCCTCAGTTTCAGGGACTCCATATGTATAGGCTTTCTGATATAATCCACAGCACCCAAAATAAGGCCCTTGACCTCATTTTCCATTTCGTCGTGGTTTGTGAGAACAATTATCCTGAAATTCTTTAGTCTTCCACTTGCCCTGATCTTGTCAATGACCTGAAAACCATCCATATTTGGCA
>JANKMX010000071.1:0-12842 GCA_024649995.1 Gudongella sp.
ATTTTATTTTATCTCAATCCAGAGGTATCGTATACACAAAATTATTTACAGTCTCAATCAAAAAAGTTTAAACCCCTGAAATCCTAGGAATTCAGGGGTTTGATCATTATTTAAAATATAGCTGTTTTCTATTTGTCGTCAATCTTTACAAAGTCACGAGTCTGCAGATACCATCTCAATTCAACCTTGCTCTCCCCAACCTCTTCATCAGGGAATCTGAAGCAGGCTGCCGTACCCTTCTTGAATCGTAGGAAGGTTCCTGAAATTTCCTGACTCCATAATGATAGATAGGGCTGCTGTCCAACAACTATTGCGGCTTCACCAGGCTTTATCTCATCAACAAGCTCCCTAAGTCTACTTACACCGCTTCCTGTTGCAAGAAACTCCAAGTATGTTGGTTCATCCAGACCCAACTCCTCAGCCAGCATTTCAGCGGTTTCCTTTGCTCTGACCGTAGGGCTTGAAAAGATTTTTAAACTCTCATAGTTATCAATCATTGTCTTAAAGCCTGAAACACTTTTCTTCAGTAGAATTTTTCCACGAGGAGATAGTGATCTCAGGTCATCATCTTCAGCAGACTCTTTTTCCTCTGCAATTCCGTGTCTATACATTATCAGATACTTACTCATTGTTGAATCCCCCTTTTCTAGTAATGTCCTCATTAGGCTTTTTACCCAAAACCCATAGAAAAAATACCAGCAATCAATATTTCCCGCAGTATTTCTTCCCAATTGCCCAATGGTACTCTTAAGCCTCATTATACCAAATTATTCAGGTCTGTACAAAGGAAAGTGAATAGATTCAAAATCTACCCAGGGGGACGGTCCCCTTGGGTAGATTTTTACGTCGCATTTCTTATTACTACTCTGCCTATACCCGTAAGTCTTGAAATCTGCCTATCGGATAATCCACTTTCCTTAAACTTAACCAAATATTGGTCTCTTGTTACTTTATCAAAGCTTTTTACATCTTTTGTTGATCTCACACCACATAAATTTATAATGATATTGCTAGCCTCATCATCTCTCAATCTTTTTTTATCACCCTCCATATCCAAGAATGTATGGCTGGGATAGTCTCTGTGGAACTTTTCAAAGGCCAATACAGCTTTTTTATTGTCTGGACTAAAATTATTGAGCACAAAGTCGGTATCCACCAATTTATTGGGATTGAGATATGCCGAGTAGCTGCTCCAAGGATAATTACTAGGGTCATTCACCATACCTGCAGTAACGGGATTATGATGTATATACCTCATTGCCGATAGAAGATACTCTTCATTCTCGATCGCTTCACTCTTGAAGCGATCTTGGAAAAGATGACCTGTCCTTTCATACTTCAGATTGTACCAATATACATACTTGGCTCCGATTCTTTTCATGGATTTACCAAAATCCTCATGCCCTTCTTTTACAAGAAGATGAATGTGGTTGGTCATAAGGCAATAGGCATAAAGCTCATAACCACTTATTTTTTTTATATCTCCAAGGGTATACAAAAATTTTTGGGCGTCCTCACTATCCTCAAAGATTGTTTGTCTGTTTATTCCCCTGAGCATTATGTGGTAAATCCCTGTTTTGCTTCTCACTCTTGAAGTACGTGGCATAATCATCCTCCATTCCTATAGTAATTTAATGCTTATATTATAGCACGTAATCTACCCAGAGGGAACGTCCCCCTGGGTAGATTATCAAAAAAATAAAAACCGTGTAATCATTACGATTACACGGCTTTCTCTTGGTCGGGGTGAGAGGATTTGAACCCCCGGCCCCATGGTCCCAAACCACGTGCGCTACCAAACTGCGCTACACCCCGACGTTTTTTGTCAACTTCTTTATTATAAGGCAAAATAGATTAAAATGCAAGAGCTTTTTCTAAAATAATTTCACCTTGAATCCGAAGCTGTATATAACATTATATAGAGGACAAGGTGCAAAGTCAACAAGGTTTGAGGTAAAAATAACACAAAAAACATTTGACTACCATACCCTCTTGTGCTATCATTTTTTTTAGTGAAAAAGAATATCTTGATTACCTTATCAAGAGTGGTGGAGGGATAGGCCCTATGAAACCCGGCAACCTGTTATGGCAGGTGCTAAATCCTACAGAATGAAATTCTGGAAGATGAGGTGTAGTGCGAACTCACCTTGTCTTGATGACAAGGTTTTTTAATTTTAAGGAGGAAAAAGATGAAAAAATGGTTATTTACCTCAGAGTCCGTAACAGAAGGACATCCTGATAAAGTATGCGATCAGATTTCAGATGCAATATTGGACGCAATCCTTGAGCAGGACCCTGAAGCTAGAGTTGCATGCGAAACAATGGTAACAACAGGAATGGTGCTTGTCTCAGGTGAGATCACAACAACCTGCTATGCAGATATTCCAAAGATTGTTAGAAAGACAATAGCTGATATAGGCTATGTCAGGGCAAAATATGGCTTTGATGCAGACACCTGTGCAGTGCTTACATCCATAAACGAACAGTCCCCCGACATTGCCCTAGGAGTTGACAAGGCACTTGAGCAGAAGGAAATGAGCGAGGATGAGCTGGACAGAATCGGTGCCGGAGACCAGGGCATGATGTTTGGATTTGCCTGTAATGAAACCGATGAATTGATGCCCCTTCCAATTTCTCTTGCACACAAGCTTTCAAGAAGGCTTTCAGAGGTAAGGAAGGACGACACACTGAACTACCTTAGACCAGATGGCAAGACACAGGTTACCGTGGAGTATCACGACGACAAGCCAGTGAGAATAGAGAATGTCGTAGTGTCAACCCAGCACAGCCCAGTGGTTTCATTGGAGCAGATCAGGGAGGATATTGAGAAGTATGTTATCAATGAAATAATCCCTGCGGATATGATGGATGAGAACACCAAGATATATGTTAATCCAACAGGTAGGTTTGTTGTAGGCGGACCTATGGGGGATGCGGGACTTACAGGAAGAAAGATCATCGTTGACACCTACGGTGGCTACGCAAGACACGGAGGAGGTGCTTTCTCCGGTAAGGATGCAACCAAGGTGGACAGATCAGGAGCCTATGCATCAAGATATGTTGCCAAGAACATTGTGGCAGCTGGACTGGCTGACAAGTGTGAGGTTGGACTTGCCTATGCAATCGGAGTTGCGCATCCACTTTCCATATTTGTCGATACCTTTGGAACAGGAAAGATAAGTGATGAAGAGATAACAGAGCTTGTCAAGAAGCACTTTGACCTTAGACCTGCTGCAATCATAAGGGATTTGGACCTTAGAAAGCCAATCTACAGACAGATTGCCGCCTACGGCCATATGGGAAGGACAGATGTTGAATTGAATTGGGAAAAGACGGACAAGGTAGAGGAGCTGAGGAAAGCTCTAAGATAATCAGATCCCGTCAGTATACATTATTGTATATTGACGGGATTTCTTGCTATAATGGAAATAATGAAGAGAGATGGGGTGAGAATGTGGAGATTCAGGGAATTGTTGAAGACATAATATACAGGAACGAATCCAATGGCTATACCGTAGGAAGGCTATACACCTCCGATGGAAGCATAACCTTTGTGGGTCAGGTTCCATACATTCAAACTGACCAGGCAGTCCTTCTCAAGGGAGAATGGATATATCACAACAAATTTGGGGAGCAGTTCCAGTTTCAGTCCATGGAGACAATCATGCCCACAACAACCAAGGGGATTGAGAATTATTTGGGTTCAGGACTGATTCCACATATCGGACCAAAAACCGCAAAGAGAATCGTAGACAGGTTTGGGGAGAAATCCCTTGATATAATTCAGTACTATCCTGAAAGGCTGCTTGAGATTGAGGGGATAGGCAAGAAGAAGCTCAAGGTGATAATGGAGTCCTTTGATGAGCAAAGGGAGGTCAGGGAGGTTATGGTTGCCCTGCAGGAATTCAATATCAGCCCCAATCAAAGCATGAAAATCTACAGAGAATACGGCAATGAAACCTTGAAGGTAATAAGGGAGAACCCCTACAGGATAGCTGAGGACATACATGGAATGGGCTTTAGGACAGCGGATGAAATAGCTGAAAAGGTTGGCCTTGAGAAGAGCTCGCCTCACAGGCTTCAGGCTGGACTTAAGTATGTCCTGACAAGGGCTGCAGGAGAGGGTCACTGCTATCTGCCCCAGGAAGAGCTCCTTGAAAAGGCAGCAGCCCTTCTGCAGATTGGCAAGGAGGATCTTGATGATCCCCTGACTGCATTGGTCCTTGGAAAGAGCTTTCACATGGTCCAGGATGGGGGGGATAGGATAGTTTACTACATGCCCTACCATATGGCTGAAAACAGTGTAGCCAAGGTACTTGTTGAGCTTAGCCTTGTTGAGCAGGATGAGATTGTAGGAGATGCGGAAAAGGCCCTGGATAATCTGGAAAGTGGGCAGGATTTCATATTTGGAAAGAGGCAAAGGGAAGCTGTGAAAAGCGTTCTCAGCAATGGAGTCACTGTCATAACAGGTGGTCCGGGAACGGGAAAAACAACAATAATAAATGCCATAATTGCCCTGATGGAGGCAGAGGGTAAGGAGATACTACTGTCAGCCCCAACGGGTAGGGCAGCCAAGAGAATAACCGAGACCACCGGCAGGGAGGCAAGGACTATCCACAGGCTTCTTGAGATTTCCTTCCAGGATGAGAATCTTCAATTCAACAAGAACGAGGAGGAGCCCCTGGACGCGGATGTTGTAATTGTGGATGAGATGTCCATGGTGGACATCCTCCTTATGAATCAGCTGCTTAAGGCCATAAAGCCGGGTACAAGACTTGTTCTTGTTGGCGATGTGGACCAGCTGCCATCTGTGGGAGCAGGGAACGTACTCAGGGATATAATTGATTCGGGAGTTATCAAGGTTGTAAGGCTTGATGAGATTTTTCGTCAGGGTGAGGAAAGCATGATAATTGTCAACGCCCACCTGGTGAACAGGGGAGAAAAGCCCCTCCTCAATGAAAAGGACAAGGATTTCTTCTTTGTCTACAAGGACACGGGGGCTGAAGTGAGGGATACAATAGTCCAGCTCTGTCTTCAGAGGCTACCGGATTTCTACGGCCTTGACCCCATAAGGGACATTCAGGTTCTCTCTCCAATGAGAAAGGGAGATACAGGAGTGGCAGCCCTCAACAAGGCGCTTCAGGAGGCAATGAACCCACCCTCAAAGAAGAAAAGTGAAAAGTCCATGGGTGAAGACCTCTTCAGGGAGGGCGACAAGGTCATGCAGATAAGGAACAACTACAAGGCTGCCTGGACTATCAATAAAGGTGGCTATAAGACTGAGGAAGGAGAAGGGGTATTCAACGGAGATTTTGGCTATGTGAGTCAAATTGACAATGATGAGGGAACCATGACGATCATATTTGATGATGACAGGGAGGTTGAGTATTCCTTCAATCAGCTGGATGAGCTTAGGCTGGCCTATGCCACCACAATCCACAAATCCCAGGGAAGTGAGTTTCCATGTGTTGTCATACCTGTATTTTCGGGACCCCCAATGCTCCTGACCAGAAATCTTCTGTACACTGCAATCACAAGGGCAAGGGACCTTGTGGTCCTGGTTGGACATCACAGGTACCTGAATCAGATGATAAGAAACAACCTAATAACGGAAAGGTATTCCTCCCTTGGTAGGAAAATCAGGGAATACCTACACCTTCTACTGAAGATGGAATCGGAGGGAGGAACCTTCATTGATTGACAGGCTGCTTTTTCCCAAGGACGGATTTTGCTATGTCTGCAGTGACGAATCAAATAATCTCACGCATTCCCTATGTATGGAATGCAGATCCAGAATTGAGGAGATACACAAGGAGTTTCGGCTTGATAGCCCATATATTGACAGGTGCTATTCATCCCTTTTCTACAATAATTTCACCAAGGATTCAATACACAGGTTCAAGTTCGAGGACAGGAGCTATCTTTATAGGACCTTCCATTCCTATATGCTCAAGACCATGGAGATGAACAAAATTAAAGACTTTGACATCATAATCCCTGTGCCTGTGCATTGGAGGAAGGAAGCCATCAGAGGCTACAACCAGGCATACCTGCTTGCAAAGCCCTTGGCTATGAAGCTGGACAAGCCGATATTAAGGGACTGTCTAGTTAAGTCCAAATGGACCAGGGAGCAAAATACACTCTCTGCCTATGAAAGGAAAAGGAATCTATTGGATTCCTTCAAGGTAAGGAGGAGGGAAAGAATCCAGGGCATGAGGATTCTACTGATAGATGACATATTCACAACTGGCAGCACCCTGAAGGTCTGCAGTGAGACTCTTATGAAGGCAGGAGCTGAAAGCGTATTTGCCCTTACCCTTACTTCAACAAAAATGTAATGACACAGCCTAGGCTGTGTCATTGTTCTTATCCTTCTTTATGAATCCCATCAATACGCTTCTGCTTTCGATGGGCTTGTAGTCATTCCGTTTTAGACATTCAAGGGTTGCATTTATCTCCCCTCCCAGGACTATTACTATGCTGCTTATGAAAAGCCAAACAAGCATTACAATAACGCCACCCAGACTTCCATATGTCACCGCGTAATTGCCAAAGTTGGATACATAGAATGAAAACAACAGAGAAAGTACAATCCAACCGATGGTTGCAAAGATTGCGCCTGGCAGGGTGGTCCTAAGTGGGACGGAATGTCTTTTCTCTATGTTTGGACTGTATTTGTACAGCAGTGCAAAGGTTAGTATCATAAATAGAAGGGGAATTAAGAACCTCAGGTAGTTCCACATGGTCAGGAACAGGTCTTCAATACCAAGGAAATTGGAAACCAGTGTTCCTATTAGCTCTCCAGCCACAAGGGATATGAAAACAACAATTATCATAAGTATCAGGACCACTGTAAAGAGAAGACTCATTCCCTTCATTTTGATAAAGGACCTGTTTTCAGTGTAATCATATGCTCTGTTTATTGCCTTGATGACAGCCTTTACACCTGATGATGCCGTCCAAAGCCCTGCTATTGCTGCAATTGACAAAAAACTCTGGGAGCTTGAGCTTACCACATCATCGTGGAAGGTCTGGATGATTTCCTGGATGTCTGTGGGCATATATTGAATAAGGTCCATGATTACATCCTCACGTCCCAAAGGAGTGTAGCTTATTACATTAAGCAAAACCATAAGAAATGGAAACAGGGATAGGATCAGGAAATATGTCAGCTGAGCTCCTGTGCCCGGTACATTGTTCTCGGAAAACCTATATGCCAGCTGGTCAAGGATCATCACCGGCATTTTATTTATATTGTTTTTTGCAAACTTTTCCATAAAATCACCTGTCCATGATATTTCTACTTTTTCAAATGCCTATCGAACCAATCTGTAATCTCCTTTAATCGTCGCATTCTGCCCTGTGGCCTTCCACCTCTTGACAATCCATGGCTTTCGTTCTTGAAGATGACCATTTTTGAATCCACACCGTGGTATTTAAGGGCAGTGTACATTTGCAGCCCTTCCGGGATCCAGCATCTGTAATCCTTTTCTGAATGTATGAAAAGGGTGGGTGTCTCAACCTGGTCAGCATACTTAAGGGGCGAATTGTCCCAAAGTGCTGAGTAGTCCTTCCATGGGGTTGCGCCGACCTGGTCAGCTGCAAAATAGTATCCTATATCCGAGGTGCCAAAAAATGAGAACCAGTTTGAAATGCTCCTTTGTGACACCGCTGCCTTGAATCTCTTGGTGTGACCGATTATCCAGTTGGTCATGTAGCCCCCGTATGAGCCACCTGTAACTCCCAGGTTCTCTCGGTCTATTGATGGACAGGTCTCCAGTACCTTGTCCGTAAATTGCATGATATCCTCATAGTCTATGTGTCCGTACTTGCCCCGGATATCAGAGAAGATATTGCCGTAGCCGTCACTGCCCCTTGGATTCAAGTAGAATACAAAGTAGCCCTGGTTTGCCCAAAGCTGCATCTCATGGTGGAATACTCCTCCGAATACGGTCTTTGGACCTCCGTGAATATGAAGAATCCCTGGATACTTTCTGTTCTTGTCATAATCAACAGGCTTCAGGATCCATCCGGTGAGGCTTGTTTCACCATTGTTGAAGGAAAGCACCATGGGAGTGGAAAGCTTTCTGTCCTGAACAACCCAATCGTTGAAGCTTGTCAGTCTGTGTTCCTGATGGTCCAGCCTGTACAGCTCCTGAAGGTAAAGATCTCTCATCCCAATAAACACTATGCTGTCATCAAACACGTCAAAGTCATCTACTGAGCCGTCCTGAATACTCATCTGCTCAACATTTCCATCAAGGGAGACCCTGTAAAGGTGACAATTGTATTCACTGGTGCTCAAGAAATAAAGATGACCATTGGCAACCTTGAAGCTTCTGCTTTCACCATATCTGCAGTCTGAGTTTACTGAGCTCCATAGGGATAGGTCAGGCTCTGCAATTCGCACATAGGTTAATCCTTCATCCTCTGTTACAAAAATTCGAGGGTTTTCATTGACCCCGTAGGCTTGCATGTCCGTTCCCACAAAAATAATCCGGTCGTCTATGTAGTCAGCATAGTAATAGTTGAAATCCGATATTGGCGAAATCTTTTCACAGGTCTCACTGGCAAGGTCAAGCTGATAAAGTTGATTGCAGGAGCTCATCTTGTCTGTGTAGGATGATGTCACAAGAAGAGCCCTATCCTTTGATGGATTAAGAGAAACGCTGTCAACATTGGTGAACTCGTCAGTTATGGGAGTCAGCTGCTCCGTGCTGCTGTCAAATATGTAGCACCTTGTTCTCTTTTTGTTGGTGTAGTCTCCGCCGTCTGTCCAGTAGGGTATTTCGTCCAGGACCTGGTACTCGTTTTCCTTCTTGATTGCCTCAATCTTCTCTTCCATCTTTTTCTCGTCAAGTCCATGGACATCTCCAAGTCTCCTGTCAAAGGAGCCAAGCAGCAGGTATTTTCCATCCTTGATGTGTTCAATTTTTGAAACGTCAAGATAAAGCTGGAAGGCCTTTTTTGCCTCTCCACCCTTTGTGGAGATTTCATAGAAGCTGGTAAGGGGATAGCCCTTGTCCTTCTTCTCCTTATCACTCTTGTCCCTAAGGGAGGGGAAGAGTATCCTGTCCATCCCCTTCCATATAAAGGAGCCTTCGGAGTCAGAAGCTGTAAGCTGTCTCGTACCTTCAATGTCGTCCCACAGGTAAATATTTGAACTGTACTTGTTTTCCTCTTCATCTGCAGTGTGCAGGACGAATCCACAGGTCCTTCCGTCCGGTGAAACTTCTATTTTTGAGAGGAACTTAAACCTCGTCAAGTCCTCCCGCTTTAGATTCTCCATAGCCTTCCTCCTTGTTTCCCTTAGTATATTGACCAATATTGATAACTATGTTCTTTCTGGGCTTGCTCCATTCCTCAAGGTGTCCGGCCACAACCCTGCCGGTGGAATTGATCCACACCATACCATCAAAGCCCCTATTTGATAGTATACCCATAAATACCATGTATCTTATCAACAAATACAGATCATCCTTGTCAAAGTCTTCAAACTCAACCAGGTCTTCACTAAGGGCAGGACCCTCCTTGAGTCTAGCAATTGACTGCAGGAGAAGCTTCATCATCTGCTTGGAGTTTCTTGAATCCATGTTTAGAAGATTACCAATTGTTTCCTGACTCCAGAAGCCTCTAAGGTGAAGGGTGTACTTGTCCTCCCTTGACATGCCAAGGTACTCGGAGGCATTGGCAGTAACGGAAAGAGAGTTTTTCCTTATCTTGAGAAGCTTAAGCCTCAGCCCCATATGGAAGAAGAAATGTACAATTGGCTTCTTCATCTGTCCGGGTCGACTGAAATAGAGGGGGTAGTCCCCCTCAAGGAAATCAGTTATATTATCTTGATCCACCTTTTTGATGTGGTGTTTTTTTTCGGTAAGGTCCATTGGATAGTCAAATACGTAAAGAAGGAACCTGTCAAAATCGTTCAGGTAGCTTTTTACGGCATCCGATTCCTCTTCCCTAAGCTGGAGAGATAGAAGTGGGTCTCCTTGGGCAAGGGAATTTCTTCTGATTATCTCCTTCAGATAATGGAATCGATCCTTGCTGATTTGGAGAATCTCTTCATAAGAACTCTGATACTTGCCGGAAATTCTGGACCTGTAGCCCAAATAGACCTTAAGGGTGCTTATATAGCTGTTGAACACCAGGCCAGAGGTGATAAACTTTTCATATATGGCATCCCCAAGCATGTCCTTGACAGAAATCTTGTCAAGGTCCTTGAAGCTGTAGCCTTCCTCACTTAGATAGTACTCATATAGCTCAATCATATTTGAGAGATGCTTTTCAATCTGTGAGGAGTTCTTCTTGGTTGAAAGATATTCCTCAAATTCGTCCAGCTCCTGGTAGATTGGAATCAGATCCTCATTTTCGGGATCAAAATACTTATATGCGCTTTGGTAAAAAAGGTCATAGATCTTTAGGGCATCGTTTTTAAGGTATTTTTTTGGACCTTCTGACCTCATTTTCTGGTCAAGCTTGTTGAAGTCCCTTATTAGTATTCGTATGAATGAGTGGATGACTGACTTTGGAACAAAGCTTACCTCTCCAATCATTCTGCTGTTCCCAAGTATTGTACCAAGCCTGGATAGAAGATAGTCCCCCGCCTTCAGGACGTATGAGACCTGAGGCTCCAGCAATCTGTGGTCCTCCTGGGTCAAGACATCCCTTACTAGCACATATGGCTCCTGAAAGTCCACAATCTGGAATAGGGAAACGTAGGATGCCGATTTTTCCCTTAGAATTTCAATCTCATCCCCTGAAAGGGAGTTATCCTCAAGAATCAGCCTTTCCCCAAAGGTCATGCCCTCCTTGTCCCTGTAATCACAGCATAGCCAGATATTGAAGGGCAGCTTTGCGCTCTCCTCCTGCAAAAATGGGTAGAGTCCCAGCATCCTTTCATAGATGTACTTGATTTCATCCTGCTTGTTGATATATTTTATAAGCTTCTCAGTCGCCTTGCTTTCAAGGAGCTGAAGCTTTTCATATTCCTTTGTATTCATAATATCCCCCTTAATAATACTTAAGACATTATACCCTAAGAGAATGACATATACAATAAAAGGGGTGAATTCAAAACAATTCTGAAATATTTACAGAAATGATCAAATGGCAACTTGTGGAGATGAAAACATTCACTGGCAAATATAGCTGGAATTCTGATATATTGTTATTAGTATAAATAACGGAGGTGTATTTATGAAATTTGGAGATTACAAATATGTACGACCTGACCTGGACAATATGGAAAGGGAGATCGGGAGGCTTATTGAAAGCTTTAGAGAAGCAGAGACATCGGAAGACCAAAGCAAGGTGATAGGAAGTATAACTGAGATCAGAAACAGCTTTGAGACCATGTATACACTGGTAAGCATAAGACATTCAATTGACACAAGGGACAAGTTCTATGAGAAGGAACAGGAATTTATGGACGAGAATTCACCAAGGTACACAAATATGGTCACTGATTTTTACAGTGCTCTTGTTCAGTCCACCTTTAGGGAGGACCTTTCACAAAAATGGGGAGAGCAGCTCTTCAGACTTGCAAACCTTCAGATAAAGACCTTCAGCCAGGAGATTATGGAGGACCTTGTTGTTGAGAACAAGCTATCCACAAGGTATGACAAGCTTGTTGCAGCAGCGGCAATCCAGTTTGAGGGAAAGACCAGAAACCTTAGCCAGCTTCGACCATTTATGGAATCTCCAGACAGGGATATGAGGAAAAGGGCTTACGAAGCCTACACCTCCTATTTCCAGGAGAATGAGGAGGAGATAGGAGAAATCTATGACCAGCTTGTGAAGGTCAGGGACAGAATGGCTAAAAAGCTTGGATACGAGAACTTTGTGCAGCTGGGCTATGACAGGATGTCAAGGTCAGATTATGACCATAGGATGGTCCGTAACTTCAGAGACCAGGTTTTTGGTAGTGTGGTTCCCCTTGTTGGTGAGATGAAGGAAAGACAAAGAAGACGGCTTGGACTCAAAGAGCTTACCTACTACGACGAGCCACTTCAGTTCCTGAGTGGAAACGCAAATCCAAAAGGGGATCCGGAATGGATTCTGGACAAGGGAATCCAGATGTACAATGAGCTCTCGGATGAAACGGGTGAATTCTTCGACTTCATGGTCCAGAGGGACCTGCTTGACCTTCTATCCAAGGAGGGCAAGAGAAGCGGCGGCTACTGTACGGTCATACCAGACTACAAGGCACCCTTTATCTTCTCAAACTTCAACGGTACAAGCGGTGACATAGACGTACTGACCCATGAGGCAGGACATGCCTTCCAAACCTATATGAGCATGGAACACCAGCTACCTGAATACAAGTTTCCAACACTTGAAGCCTGTGAAATACATTCCATGAGCATGGAATTCCTCACCTGGCCATGGATGGGGACCTTCTTTGAGGAAGGCGTCCATAAGTACAAGTACAGCCATCTGGAGGGTGCTGTAGGCTTTCTTCCCTATGGAGTTACTGTTGACGAGTTTCAGCACCTGGTTTATGAGAATCCAGAGATGACACCAATAGAGAGGAAGGCTGCATGGAGAGACCTTGAAAGGAAGTACCTTCCCTTTAAGGACTACAGCGGCAATGATTTCCTTGAAAGCGGAGGCTATTGGATGAGACAGGGACACATTTTCTCAAACCCCTTCTACTATATAGACTATTGTCTTGCCCAGGTTTGCGCATTCCAGTTCTGGAGAAGAAGCCTTGAGGATAGGGAAGAGGCATGGAAGAATTATCTTGAACTGTGCAGAGCGGGTGGAAGCTTGGCCTTTACAGAGCTCGTAGCACTGGCAAATCTGAAGGATCCCTTCAGTGATGGAACCGTTAAGTACGCTCT
>JANKMX010000071.1:12852-14606 GCA_024649995.1 Gudongella sp.
CCTGTAAAGGATTTTCTTGAAAATATTGACGACAAGGGACTTTAATATTTCTATCCAACAAAAAACCACCCGAGGGTGGTTTTTTGTTGATTAGTTATCATTATCCAGCATGTAGATAATATTCTTTAGCAGTCTCTGCAGATGGTAATTGAAGATAATGTCCTTTTCTCCAATAATGGCCTTCTTTTCCCATATTGGTGTGAAGGAGTAGAGCCTCTCCAGAAGGTCAATATTGTCCGGGCTGATGATGGCAATGTGCTGCATCATCTGAAGGGCTGACAGGTCACTGTAAATATCATATATGATTCCTAGGGTAATCTCCGATCCTGGTAAATCCTTGTCCTTCACAATCTTTATTTTTGTTTCGCTTTGAATGAGATCAAATGCCTTTTCAATCTTGGCAAGCTCTGACTTGAAGTCCTTAAGGTCCACCTTTTGCTTGCCGACAACAAGTTTATAGGTATAGTCCTTGGCCTCAAGGATCATCCTCTCCGCATATTTTTCAAACATCTTGTTGCTGCTGGGTGCAGCCACAAAGTAATTCACAAGAACCCCGATTGCAATCCCAACAAATGTATCAAGAACCCTGCTTACTGCATAGGGAATCATCTCAAAATCGTGGTTCAGGGAAACCGCAATGAATACTATGGCTGAAAGAGAAATCGCCTTCTTCCAACCAACCAGATTAAGGATATGAATGACCAGGATTATACCGATACCCATGAAAATCTGGTTTCTTGGCAGGTACAATGCAAATATAAGCGCAATAAGACCACCGACAACAGTTCCCAATATGCGGTTCTTTCCGGTCTCGAATGATTCGGAAACCGTAGCCTGCATGGCGTGTATGGCGCCTATGCCTACGAACAGTGGGCTTTGCAAATTAAAAACTTCGGCAATAAAGAGTCCTATGGACACTGCGATTGCAGTTTTTATGGTCCGCATCCCGATCCTGTATTTCTTTAGATCCATGCTTATTCTCCTTCAATATATTCTATCATTATACTCTAACCTATTGCCTTGGAATTATCAAGAGGGTAATCCACAAAATAAACCCGGTTATGTTGCGTTTTCCACAGAGTTGCCCACAATATCCACAGAGGCTTGTCAACTTATCCACAGAAAGTGATCAAAACTATCCACAAGCCCGCAAACCTGTCAACAGCCAACATGGAAAATACTGACAGGAAAACAGTGTTTAGTCACCAGTTCTCTGAGGGTATAATAGATACAAATAGTATAAGAGATTATACTACATGAAAGGAGCTGGGTTTATGAAAATGAACTATACTGGAAAAAACATGGAGGTAACTGACGCACTAAGGGACGTAACGGAAAAGAAACTGAGCAAGCTTGAAAAGTATTTTCAATCTGATATCTCAGGAAACGTTACATTCAGCACTGAAAAGAACAGGAAGATCATAGAAGTTACCATAAACCTTCCCGGCACAATCCTAAGGGCAGAGGAATCCAGTGATGATATGTACGCATCAATAGACAAGACTGTTGATATCCTGGAGAGACAGGTAAGAAAGCACAAGACAAAACTTCAAAAAAGGTACAGAAACAATGACACCATAAGATTCGATAATGTGCCTTCACTGACCAAGGAAGAGGAGGAGGACAAACCTAAGCTGGTAAGAAGAAAGAGATTCGGACTGAAGCCAATGTCATCGGAAGAGGCAATACTCCAGATGGAGCTGCTAAGACACAATTTCTTCGTATTCATGGATGCTGACACTGAGGAAGTATCA
>JANKMX010000072.1:0-4139 GCA_024649995.1 Gudongella sp.
CGAATGCTCTCCCCTCGCTCTATTCTCTCTCCAACCTCCGGATCCAGCTGAGCTCTTTCTCCGCAGCAGGTTGTGACCACAAAGTACCTTTTCTTCCACTTTATTATTGGTATGAAAAATAGACTAAAAGTATTGTATTCCATATAGACCTGGTACCTTCCATATCTTCCACAGCCTTTACATACCTCAGGGCCTTCGTTGTATTCAAGCTTTTTCTGTCTTGGATAGACTCCCGCAATCAATATCATCTTCTCCATCCCTTCTCTTATCTTGTATATGATTATTATACATCACTGCCCATTCAAGGTAAAAGAAAACATAATAAAATCCCTGGCGCTTAACCAGGGATTTTTATTAATAAATGAACATCTTCACCTTTGCGATTTGTCGTAAGGAATACCTTCGGCCTTGGGTGCCCTTGAGTTTTTGGATGTTAGAGCTAGAACCACCATTGTTGCAAGATAAGGCAATATCTTGTAATATGTCTGGTCTATACCAAGATCAAAGAGGAATGGTATAAGTGAAACTGAATATGCCAGTGTTCTTAGGAATGCAAAGAACATTGCCGCAAACATTATCCTGATTGGCTTCCATTGTCCAAATATCATTACTGCCAAGGCAAGGAATCCAAAACCTGCAACTCCTGTGTGACCGCTGACATTACCGTCCATTACGCCAACTGCATAGAAGAAGCCTCCAATACCAGCAAGTATACCCGATAAGCTAACGCCTGCATATCTCATCTTATATACGTTAATTCCTACTGAATCTGCTGCATGGGGATGCTCGCCACAGGCTCTAAGCCTAAGTCCAAAGCGAGTCTTGTATAGAAGTACAACTGCTATGGCTAGGATAATAAATCCAATTATTACAGTAAGGTAGGTCCTTTGGAAGAACATCTCTCCCAGTAGCGGTATCTGCCCCAATACAGGGATCTCTCTAATATAGAAGCTCTTACTTGTAGTAATTCCGTCACTGTTGAAAAACATCTTTGAAAAAAGAAGTATCACAGCGGGTATTAGCATATTAAGAGCAGTTCCTACAATTACCTGGTTTGCCTTCATGTTGATGGATGCAAATGAAAGCAGCAATGAATAGATGAGTCCTGAGATTCCAGCAACCAGCATTCCCAACAGAAGAATTGTCTGAGCTCCCATTGACGAATCTTGAACGTTTAACACAAACAAAGCTCCAAAAAAAGCACCGAATAGCATTATACCCTCAAGAGCAATGTTTATTACACCACTTCTTTCACTGAACATACCTCCAAGGGCAACTAAAAGAAGTGGTATTCCTACAGGAAGCATGTTTTGAATCAAATAATATACAACATCCATTATTCTGCCTCCTTTTCGGTTTCTTGTTCATTCTGTGGCTCCGCTTCCTCAACAGGCTCCTCTCCAATCTCCAGAAGTGGCTTATCCTCTTCTTTTCCGAGTCTAGCCTTGATGAATCTCCCTATCGCTGAGTTCATTATCATGGCAAATGCAGAGAAGTAAATTATTACCGCAACAACTATATCAATAATTTCCGGTTTAAATCCCACAAGACTTGTCAGGGTTCCTCCCCTTTGAATATATGAAATAAATGTTGCTGATAGTATTGTTCCAAGTGGATGCGCATTACCAAGAAGAGCAACTGCTATCCCAGTAAAACCATTTGCTGCTATTATGTTTATGGGTTCGTAGGTCATGCTGCTACCTGCTATCGCTGATGGTGCCAGTATTGCAAAAGCTCCACCCAGACCTGCCATACCTCCGGCTATTACCATTGTAAGGATAATGTTTCTCTTACCCTGCATACCAGCGTACTCAGCTGCATGCTTGTTATGTCCGGTTGCCTTCAGCTCATAGCCAAAGGTTGTCTTTTCAAGTACAATGTATAGGATTATGGCTATAAGGACTGCCATGACAATACCAAAGTTGACATTTGATCCTGCTACACCAAGTGCGGGTATCTGAACTCCAGCATCAATATATCTAGTTCTTGTCATGGATGAATTGTACATTATGGAGTTGTTCTGAATCCACATATCCACCAGATACATACCGATGTAGTTGAACATAATTGAAGTTATTACTTCATTTACATTTAGAAGAGCCTTGAATATTCCTGGAATGAAACCCCAGACCATTCCACCTAGAAATCCTGCCAGTATTGCAACCATCCAATGGGTGCTGCCAGGTAGATCCCACATGAATGCAACATACAGGGCGAAAAACATTCCCATTGTATACTGCCCTGATGCTCCTATGTTGAATAGACCCATCTTAAAGGCGAATCCAACAGCCAGTCCAGTCATAAGGATAGGTGTTGCAAAGTAGAGCACATCTCCAAGTCTTCTCAGACCTCCCAAAAGCACAAACCTAAATCCAGAGATTGCGTTACCAGGACTTGCTATCAGCATTATTGCAAATCCAACCACCAAACCCAGAAAAACTGCCATGAATGCTGCTCCTAGAGACTTGAAGCCTGGATGGGATGTTATTCTCTTAAAGTTGTATTTTGGTTTATCTGAATTGTTATTCCCCTGCATGTCCAGTCTCCTTTTCAGTGTTTCTCTTGGCTCCCGCCATATACAAACCAAGCTCCTGCGTAGTTGTTTCCTTAGGATCCAGCTCCCCTACTATTTCACCTTCATATATGACAAGTATCCTATCACTGACGTTCATAACCTCGTCAAGCTCCAGAGATATCAATAGAACTGCCTTGCCAGCATCCCTGCTTTCAACAAGCTGACTGTGAATGTACTCGATTGCACCTACATCAAGTCCCCTTGTTGGCTGTACAGCAACAAGAAGCTCGTGCTTCTTGTCAATCTCCCTAGCAATGATGGCCTTCTGCTGGTTTCCACCTGACATGCTTCTTGCCAGTGTTGTTGGCCCCTGGCTACTTCTGATATCAAATCTCTCAATAAGATCCTCAGCATAGTTTCTCATTTCATCGAATCTTATGAATTGATTCTTCTGAAATTTTGGCTGCCAATACCTTTGAAGTATTAGGTTTTCCTCAAGTTTATAGTCAAGTACAAGTCCATGCTTGTGTCTGTCTTCAGGTATATGACTCATTCCTGATGCGGACCTCTCTCTGATGGATGCCTTTGATATATCCTTGCCTTTCAGTGAGATGCTTCCTGATACCAGCTTTTCAAGTCCTGTCAGACCATACACAAATTCAGACTGACCATTACCATCAATTCCCGCAAGACATACAATTTCTCCTGCTCTTACATCAAAGGATACATTCCTAACCGCATTATTCTTATGGGTTTTAGATGCCACAGTCATGTTCTTGATGGAAAGAATAATCTCTCCAGGCCTGCTTTCCTCCTTATCGACAGAAAAGCTTATATCACGGCCAACCATCATCCTTGAAAGCTCTTCCTTTGTTGTACTGTCAACATCAACGGTTCCGATGTACTTACCCTTCCTCAGGACTGTACATCTGTCAGCTACCTCCATAATTTCATTTAGCTTATGGGTGATGAACAGGATCGATTTACCCTCAGCAGCCAGATCCTTCATTATTTGCAAGAGTTCCTTGATCTCCTGAGGTGTAAGAACAGCCGTAGGCTCGTCAAAAATAAGGATTTCATTATCCCTATAGAGCATCTTAAGAATTTCCACCCTCTGTTGCATTCCTACTGATATATCTTCAATAAGTGAATCTGGGCTGATCTTTAACCCGTACTGCTCGCTTAACTCCATTATCTTTCCTTTGGACTCCTCCATTTCAAGGAAACCACTTTTCACAGGCTCAACACCTAGAATTATATTCTCAAGGACAGTAAAAACCTCCACCAGCTTAAAATGTTGGTGAACCATCCCTATTCCAAGAGCATTGGCATCATTTGGATTGTTGATGGTTACCTTCTTTCCATTCTTTCTGATTTCTCCTTTTTCTGCCTGGTAGAGGCCAAAAAGAACGCTCATCAAGGTGGATTTACCAGCACCGTTTTCGCCAAGCAGGGCATGGATTTCTCCCTTTTTCAGTTTTAAGGTAATATTGTCATTTGCAATAATACCTGGGAATTCTTTTGTAATATTAAGCATTTCAACAATATAATTTTCCACGTCAACCTCTTCTTATCTTTTATTTTTTAATACTATCTATTTCTTACCCACTGATATAAACATGAT
>JANKMX010000072.1:4149-14108 GCA_024649995.1 Gudongella sp.
ATAAAAGCTGCCATTTTTTCGAGCAAAATTTAACCGATTCACAGTAAATTTCAGGCAGCTTTTACTATTTCATAGTTTTTATCTTCAAAAATCAAACCAGGGAGAGGCTCTCGCCTCTCCCTGGTCTTTTGCTTCCATAAGGCAAAGGCCAATATGTTCTGAAGCTATTATTGTTATCTTGTAGTTACTGATACCTTGGTAAGCCCAAGTGCTTCTGTAAGCTCATCAGCAGTTGCATATCCTGAAGCATCAGCTACTTCGATTTGTCTTAGAATTTCAATGTTTCCTGCTGCAAGCTCAGCAAATATCTCATCATAAGCTTCCTTGTCGAATGACTCAAATCTGTCAAATGCATCTCCGCCTTCTTCTCCAAGAACCTCAGTTGGAAGTCCAACACCGTCATTGGAAGCATTGAAGTAGGTTGATTTTCCACCGTAAGTGTCCCAGCTGTCATTGTAAGCTGACTCAAGTACACTTATAACTGAAGCTGCAAGTCCTTTAGTTGCTGAAGTAATAACAGTTTCACTGTCATATCTCTGGTCTACGTCTACACCGATTACTTTTGCATCAGCTTCTGATGCCGCTGACATAACACTCTTACCAACTGCTCCACCAGCAGCGAAGATTACCTCAACGCCTTCCTGATACATTGTACTTGCAGTAGCTTTGTTGGTGTCATTCTCTTCAAAGTTTCCAGTATAGTGATAAGTTACTTCCACTTCTCCGTCTGCCATTCCCATTTCATTTGCTGCATATTCAGCACCCTGAAGGAATCCATAACCGAATGCCTGAACTGCAGGTACAGCCATTCCACCCATGAATCCAAGATCAGTCATACCATCCATTACAGCTGCATAGCCTGCAAGGAAACCTGATTCTTCTTCTGCATAGAATATACTTGCTACGTTTTCTTTAGTCTCAAATACTGAATAGTCAGCTGTGTGTGGTGCTCCATCAAGAAGTATAAACTTTACATCCGGATATTGTGTCTGTGCTTCATAAATTGGCACTTCGAAAAGGAATCCAGGAGTTACCACTATTTGGGCTCCACCCTGTACAGCAAGATCGATTGCTGCTAGGTAACCTGCATCTGAAGCTTCTTCTGGCTTGATATAGGTGTGGGAGATTCCATTCTCCTCAGCAAATGCTACTACACCTTCCCAAGCACCCTGGTTAAATGACTTGTCATCGATGTTGCCCTTGTCAGTTATAAGAGCGATCTCATAGCCATCGCTTCCGCCATTGGAACCGTTGTCTCCACCAGTTGTACATCCTGCCAAACTTGCTGCTACCAACATGATTGCCAAAGCAATTGCCAGTATTCTTTTCATCGTATTACCCCCTTAATATAATCGTAAAGCTTATGTGTATGACCTAATTATAACGGTTTTCCAATTCAATTACAACAAATTTGTAATTTAACCGGAATACACTCTTATGCTCAGGCCCTCCATGATGATATTTACCCATTATGTTTCTATTCTAACCCTTCATCGATATTTTGGTTCCAAATACTTGCTGCTAGGAGAAGACTACCCTGCCCCCAATATCTCGAACTCTCTCAATGAACTCGATGGAAGCATCCCTAGATAGGGGTTTGCTGAAGTAATACCCTTGCAGATAATCGCAATTGCTCATTATTAGGTAGTCCATTTGGTTTTTTGTCTCCACACCCTCGGCGACAACAACATGCCCCAGCTTGTGAGCCAATGAAATGATATCGCTGGTTATGCTATCTTCTTCATTTGATGGTACCAACTTATTGATAAATGCCTTATCTATTTTAAGACAGCTTATGTCCAGCTCCCTTTCCCTTGAAAGAGAGGAATAACCTGTTCCAAAATCATCTATGGCTGTTTCTACCCCCAGCTGCTTCAGCCTGCTTAGCTTAGCGTTTATTTCTGTGAAGTTACTGCTGAAAATAGATTCAGTAAGCTCCAGGTTTACCTTGTCCAAACTGATGCCCGTTTCTCTGGATATCTGAATCAGGTCTGGTACAAAATCATCCCTTAGCAGCTGAATTATGGAAATGTTGATTGATATGACAAGGTCATGGAAGCCCTTTTCCTCAATGCTTTTAAGGAATGAGAATGATTGTCTCATTATATCTCTACCCAATGGAACTATCAGCTTGTTGCTCTCTGCAATTTCAATAAACTCAATTGGGGGTACAATACCTAGCTGAGGACTGTTAAATCTTGCCAAAGCCTCAAATCCATGAACCTCAAAAGTCCTTGCATCTATTATAGGTTGATATTCCACATACATTCCCTCTGTTATATTACCTTCCAAGTAACTGGAGAGATTCTCTTGTATCCTCTCTCTTCTCAAAATCTTCTTTTCCATTTCCTTGCTAAATAAGCAAAATCTTCCATTTTGTGTATCACTGGCGGTTTTGGCTGCTATGGAGCTATATTTAAGTATTCTATCAACATCCTTGCCAATCTCATCAAGCTCCAGGATCCCAAGATAGCCATGTATAGTGTTTAATGGCATTGATTCATCCATCCTTCGAACAATTTCCCAGCTTATATTGTCGACGTATCCCTTGTCTGGAATATTTTCCAGGAGGACTATGAATCTATCAATTGAAATATGAAATACCTTGATATTGGAATCCTGCAGTTCACTTAAACCTTTCCCGATACTACTAATCAATTCTTCAGCATAACCATACCCATAGGTAAGGTTTAATAGGCTGAAATTCTTAATGTTTGCGAGGATTGCCACGGTGTTTTCAAATACATCCATCTCTTCAATGTACGTGCTGAAATATCTTCTATTATACAGGCCTGTAAGTGGATCATGCTCATTTATGTACATAAGCCTGAACTCATTATTCTTTCTCTTGGTTATGTCCTCCACAAAGCAGATATAATTGAAGCCCTCCAGGTTATCTATTATTAATCTACAGATTTTCATATCCACCCATACACTGCTGCCGTCTGGTTTGATATATCTTTTTTCAATCTGGAAATCATCTATCTCTCCACTCCAAAGCTTAATGAAATTTTTCCGATCCAGGTGCACATCATCAGGATGGGTTATCTGCTCCCATCCCAGCTCCAAAAGCTCCTCATAGCTTCTTCCAACTATCTCCTGAAACTTTTTGTTGATGGTAGGTGAACCTGCTATTGTCTCTTCCAAGTAGTTTCCATTGTGACCAATTGTAATGCCGAGACTTGCTTGCTCAAACAAGGTGCGAAAGAGCATTTTCTTCTGCATGAGATCCTTGCCGAGCTTCTCTATTTTATAGTCCACAGCTGTTTTACTTTTATCCTCTGCCTTACTATCAATAATATAATCCATACAGTCTCCTCAATCCCTAGTTGTTTTTTATTCTAAAAAACATGAGTTCTTTCTATTGTTATAGCATTTCTTTAAACTATAAAGATGCTACATAGGACCTGTTTCTTCCGTCTGCCTTTGCCCTGTACAGTTCTCTGTCAGCAAGCTCCATTACCTGCGAAAACTCTCTGAACTCAACAATTTTACCAAACACACCACCTATGCTTATACTCACCGGGTCCTTGTTTTCGTTATGGTCGTATTTCAAGTCCAGTTCTCTAATCCTGTTTCGTATAAAGTTGCCAAGATTAACTGCCTCTTCCAATTTTGAAGCTTTAGAGATGAAAACAAATTCTTCTCCACCATACCTTCCAACCATGTCACCACTTTTTCGTGCGATGGTCTGGAGTGCTTTGGCAATTTCCTTCAAACAGCGATCACCCTCACTGTGTCCCCAATAATCGTTATATTCCTTGAAATTATCAATATCCAATATAAAAACAGCAATTTTACTGTTTTCACCCCTGTAGTTTGAGAGAAGCCGTTTTAACTGGAGATTAACACTCCTTCGATTGGGTATTTCAGTAAGCTCATCCTCAAAGGCTTCTCTTTCGAGAATGATATTGGAACGTCTTACAGCCTCAAGCTCTTTCCTGTTTTCTTCAAGCTCTTTTTCAAGTGTTCTCTTAACCTGGTCAAGCCTATCATTTACTTCAAGATGCCTGATTTCAACATTCAAAATCTCCAGCTTGTTTCTTATGTTTGAGTTCATGATTTCCTGATTTATCAAAAAGAATTTCTTGTGATAGGAAAGTGCAGTTCTAAAATCCATAATGTTTTCATACTGGATTGATACCTGTTGGTATAGATCACTTAACTTCTTCTTTGCCCCCACCCCCAGGGCGGTTGAAATTGCATCCTTTAGTATTGCAATGGTTTCCTCCGGGTCCTTTTTTGTATGTGCCAGATTTGACAACACATCAATCCTGTAGAACTGATTGTCAACCCTATCCAATATTCTAAGGGCTAGCTTGAAATATTTAACTGCTATGGGGGTGTTACCCATACTTTGCTGGGCTTTGCCTATTTTATTAGCAACTTCACCCATACTGACAAGATCCTTGCCAGCTTCAAGTATACCGTATGATTTCATAAGGTACTCAAGGGCCTTACTGTAATCATCCTTAATTAGATACACTTCTCCCATATTTCCCAATATGGTTGCCAGGTAGTATTCAAGATTGTTCCTTTCAGATAGCTCATATGCCTTTTCATAGTATTCCAAAGCCTTGTCATACAATCCCGACTCTCTATAAACCTCTCCTATATTATTTAAGAGGCTTCCACAAAGGCTTGGATTATATGTTTTCTCAAGCTTTTCAAGTCCATCAAGAAAGTATCTTATTGCCTCTTCATACATTGCACTATAAAAATAGGCAACTCCTATAAGATTAAATGCTTTGGATATTCCTTCACTTGATTCCATTTTTTCATATTCTCTCAAAGCCTTGAATGAATAATCTAGAATATTGCTTTTGTCTGATCGAGTTCTTGCTACAAATGCCATTCCTATGTAACAATCACCTATTTTATTATGATGATTGCTCTTCACTGCCATATTAAAAGCTTCATTGCAAAGCTTCATGGATCTATCAGGGTCCATGTTAGCCTCTTCTTTTGCTTCCCTCAACTTTTCATCAATTATTACCAAGATTTTTTTATCCATCAGCAACATCCCCATAGTTTTTTTGTTCAAGTATTTAGAATTATCGATTAATGCTCTACTGATCCCTTAACATAACACTTTGATTCTATCATTATAGCCAAGGCTTTAAAAGTCCTAAATCCATTTGGTTGATAGTTTCTGTCAGGTGGTATAATTATACTAGTCACAGGATGGAGGTTGGGCTATGTTTGATCAGATTGTTGTCTTTACGGTTATAATAATGATTCTAGTGCTTTTCATCGATGGAAGAGTACGATACGATTTTGTTTCCCTGGGTGGACTTGTAGTTCTTTCTGTAACGGGTGTGATAAATTCCGAAGAAAGCTTTTCCGGTTTCAGCCATCCAGCAATAATTACTGTAGCAGCAGTTCTTGTAATAAGCAGTGGGCTTGTGAAAACAGGTGTAATTGACAAGATTGTAAGTGCCCTCAACAGGAGTAGCAAGTCTTCAGCAGTTGTTATGACAAAGCTAATGATGATTACTGCACTTCTTTCTGGATTCATGAATAATATTGGAGCATTGGCCCTTGTGCTTCCAGTGGGGATAAAGGTGGCCAGGGAGCATAAATTTTCCCCTTCCAGAATACTGATGCCCCTTGCATTCTCATCCTTACTTGGTGGAATGACAACAGAAATCGGAACTCCACCAAATCTTATAATATCCTCCTATCGCCAGGACTTTGGATTAGAAGCTTTTGGTTTTTTTGACTTTACTCCAGTGGGCTTGACTGTGACAATTCTTGGTATAGGTCTAATGGTCCTCCTTGGCGGTAAACTGATACCAAAAAGAAAGACAATAGGTGTGGAAAAGCTGTTCAACATTGGTGAATTTCTTTCAGAGGTCCAGGTGGTAGATTCTAGTAAGCTGGCAGGGAAGCCTATGATGGACTTGAACATTGTGTACAAATTGGAGATTGATGTCTTAAGTATTATAAGAAACGATCAAAAGATTGTTGCACCAGGTCCGGATGAAATTCTGGTTCCTGGAGATATACTGATTATAAAGGCACTATCCCAGGACCTTGCCGACCTAATTGATAAAACCAATGTTCTGCTTAGGGGAACAAAAAAGAGCCTCCACATTGAGGAGTCAATGATCAAATCCAGAGATACAGCTCTAGTTGAAGTTGTACTAAGGGATGACTCCCCTATCATCGGTCGCACGACTCTGGAAACCAAGCTCAGAAACAGATACAGCATAAATCTTGTGGCTGTTTCCAGAAAAGGTGTTTATTCAGTTGAAAGGCTTAAAAGCATACGTTTTAGAACAGGAGATATTCTTCTGATTCAAGCGCCTACATCGATTCTCAAGGATATCTATTCCAATCTGGGGTGTCTGCCTCTTGCAGAGAGAGGTGTTGAAATCTATCCAGACAGGACAAAGTGGAAATTGTACTTTACTGCAGGAATATTTTCATTTTCTGTTGTTTTGACAACTACAGGTCTTTTGCCTGTTCAGACTTCATTTGCTTTTGCTGCAACAACCCTAGTTCTGGCAAGAATATTGACCCCAAGGGAATTTTACGAAGCAATCGAGTGGCCCTCAATCTTGATGCTTGGATCTTTAATCCCACTTGGTCTTGCCCTTCAAAGCAGTGGAGGAGCTGACACCATAGCAAATATCCTTCTTGGCGCATCAGCTTTGCTGTCGCCCACCCTAATGATTGGTCTTTTGATGGTCCTTACAATAGTTCTTGCCAACCTGATCAGCACATCAGCCACTGCAATACTCATGGGACCGATTGCCCTTAGTATTGCCATGGCAAGCGGAGTCTCTCCTGACCCCTACCTGATGAGCGTGTCAGTTGCAGCATCAGCTGCATTCCTAACACCAATCGGACACCAGACCAATATGCTGGTTATGGGTCCTGGTGGGTACAAGTTCACTGATTATTGGCATCTTGGGCTTCCACTGACAATTCTGATAGTGACTGTGGGAGCACCACTTATACTCTTTGTGTGGCCGATGTGAAGCAAAAAAGGTCTGAAGCAACCTTCATAAGTTGTTCAGACCTTTATTAAATCTATTCTTCGGTGTTCTCTTCAACCCATTCAATTTCAGGTTTTGTTATCTTGAAAATCCCATTTTCTTCATCAATAATAAACTCTGCATTATCCATTGTAAAAACCCCAATATTTGATGTGTAGTCAACATCAACCCTCGCCTGGTAGGAACCGTTATCTGATTCAATTATCTCATTAATGGAAAAGCTTTGAAGTACTGGATCAATACTCTCATAATCCTCAACAAACTGGTCATAATCCTCAGCCCTATCTTCAATTGGAGTAAGAAGGTAAAGCTGTGAAAGTCTTGAGCTTCTTTCTGCCTTCAGGAATCTGTCAAGAGCCATTTCAGGAGTTCTTTCCATAATGTCATGCCCCTCTTTAATTATGGATGCATCGATTCTGTCATGATAGAAAAAGCTCATTGGGTTGTAGTTGTTACCTGCACTCCAAATGATGTACTCCTCAACTCCCAGTTCAGCAGCAGCCACCATCTGGTCTGATATGGCCTTGGCATCATACCTTATGTTTCCATTTACCCATGATGCAGTAAATCCCTGAAACCAGGGTCTTATTATAGCAGGCTCCTTTTGTGCGGCATTTCTCTCAATCGCTTCCATCACAGAAATCCTTGCAACCTCATAGGGATACCTGTCAGGCACGTCAAAACCATAAACTCCTGGCCCGTAATGACTTGGATAGATCATTGGGCAGATGTATTCAACATTGTTGGCAACTTTTCTCCAGGTCTGACCTATATCCTCAGGCTTGTCATCCCAGGAATGGGTTATGAAGCCAAAAACATCCGCTGCCAGATGAACATTGTAGGGTTCCAGCTGCTCCCTGGCATATTCAAGAAAGTCTTCTATACCCTCATCCTTATCCCTTCCATCTCTTCCGGGGAAATCAGTTATTGGGTTGTAGTATCTGGCATTATCCGGAAATCTAACATAGTCATACTGGATTTCATCAAATCCCCTTAATGCAGCCTCCTTTGATACTGCAACGACATAATCCCATACATACTGGTCAAAGGGGTTGACCCATGACTCACCTGCATTATCCAGGTATACGCCGCCCTCCTTTAGAAGGATGGCATGGGCTGGATTGGCAGCTGCAAAAATTGGATCCTTGAAGGCTACAACTCTAGCGATGGTGTATATTTCATTTTCCTCCAGATAATCCATCAAGGGTTGATAATCCTTAAAGGGTGGATTTATGCTTGATCCAACAGTATTTACAATCTCAAGGTCACTTTCCCAGGTAACAAGCCCATGGTCATTCTTAACGTCAATTACCATGGAGTTGATTTCAGATGCCTTGGCAATTCCCAAAGCCACCTCCAGCTTATTTACATCTCCGAGCCTCGATGAGTCAGGGGTTTCACCCGATTCTCCATTCAATGCAAGAACGTAATCGGCATAGTAATCGATGTCCTCCTCCTGGAACTGAAAGCCTGCTACATTACCTGTGAGATACAGGGCCTTTGCCTTTTGGGTCTGAAGCTCATTGTTTACATCCAAAGGAGGTAATGGTACATAAAACTCTCCCATTTCCACTTTTCTGGTTTCCTCTAGGTCCTCCCTTTCCTGAAGGAGAATCTTCATTTTTTCTTCCTCGCTCATTTCCTCCTCTTCAGGGACATCTTCAGGTTCAACAGCCTCCTCCGTCTCCTGTGGCTCTTCTATTGGCTCCACTGGTTCCTGAGCACATCCTGATAGTAGGATCAATAATAATATGGTCAAAGTAAAAATCAATATTCCTTTTTTCAAAACTACACCTCTTTGAGTCTTATTTTTTGTCGTATATATAGATTTCCTTGCCAACTTCCCAATTTATCTTGTCAGCACTATTTTCAGGAACAGTTACTATGTCAGGATATCCATCGCTGATAAAGCGTTCTTCAGGATTGTTGTCAAAATACTCCAGGTAGTTGTACAACCCCACATTATCAACTTTCGTTTCGCTTGCCCTTATCCTGGGAATGCTTTCTGCATTGAATCTGGCGTCATAGGGAGAATACCCCGGATTCCAGCCTACATTTAATATTGCAATATTTTCATAAGGAATCCCATCATAAGAGCCTTCCTTTAGATACTTTTCGTTTGATTCATCCCTGGGTCTCGTACCATAAGGCAAGGCGATTGTATTCACCCTATAGTCCTTGTCAGATATCAATCCTTCAAGAAACTGAATCTGCTCTCCAATCTCGCTTTGCAGTAATTCTGCAGATGCTTCAGTGAAATTGGCATGATTTCTAGAATGATTCCCAATATCCATGCCGTTTTCAATCAAGAAATCAAGCTTCCTGTCGATAAGCTCCCTCTGACCGAATGGACCGCTACCTGTAAGGAAAAATGTAGCTGCTGGAGAGAAGTCTGGATTTTTATTGTGGAAACCCAGAAGCAGCCCTACTGCTGAGTCTGGTTTTATGGACCCATCCTCAAGGTATTCAAAGTTGTTCCTGTTGCCATCATCAAAGGTTATTACTATGGGAGTATAGCCTTGAGGGGTGGTGATATTTCCTCTGACATAGTCCTTTAAACTGATCGGTCTATATCCTTTATCATAAAGGGTTTGGATATCCCTGATGAAATTTTCAGGAGTCCTTGTCCATTCCTCTTCAGTTTCGCCTATGTTGTGATACATAAGAACCATGACTCTTCCCGACTCATTTGGATTGAGCTCAAGGTCTATTTCCTCCTTGGGATCCTTTGGCTCCTCAAACTCTTCATCCTCTTGAATCTCTTCTGCCACTTCTTCCACTTGAATCTCTTCTGCTATTTCATGCTGTGCTTCATGAATTGTATCATTTTCCTCAAAATCGCTGGATTCAACCTGAGAACATCCTACCATCATGCCTGCCGTCAACATAAGAATAATCGCTTTTTTTATCATAAAAGTACACTCATTTCTGCTGTTATTAAGGATTCCATTGATG
>JANKMX010000073.1:0-5360 GCA_024649995.1 Gudongella sp.
GTTCATGTACATTTGACACTTAAATCCCTCCTTAAAGGTTTCAATATTACTTGATTGAAAATCAACATTAGCTATTCTATCATATCTTTCAATATCCTTGAAGTATAAGGTTTCAATAAATCAATATTTTTATTATGCAAAGTCCGAATCAGGTCCATGTGATTGTTAGCCCCAATGTTTTCGAGGGCTATTACAGAATTTCTGAGAAGTACTGTCTTACCCCTCCAGCTTCCGGCCATATCACCATACTTTTCCTGGAACTGTTTTTTTGACATCTGTACAAGTTCCCCAATATCAACAATCCCGTCTGTCTTTAGTGGATCGAACTCTTGATGGGATGATAATTGAACATTTCCATTTTTGGGACAAACAAGCTGACAGGTATCACACCCATATATTTTTATACCCATCCTGGCAGACAAATCCTCAGGTATTGGATCCTTGGTCTGAGTGAGGTAAGAGATGCACTTCTTTGGGTTGAGTGTCCCTGGCCCCCCCAATGCCCCGGTTGGACAAGCCTCCAGACATAAGGTGCAGTCTCCACAAAGATTTGCAAGGGGTTTCTCATTGATTTCGATTTCTAAGTCGGTCAATATATATCCAATAAAGATAAATGAACCATATGATGGATTGATTATGCTGCAATTCTTACCATAATATCCAAGCCCGGCCCTGTAGGCAAGCTCCCTGTCCACCAGAGGTCCTGTGTCACAAAAGCAAATTGCACTAAACTCATGCTCCTTCTTTATTTCCTTTACAAGGGTATCCATCTTCTCCTTAAGGACAAAATGGTAATCCTTCCCCCACGAGGATCTGGAAAGGCTACCCTTTATCCTGGCAATTTCTTTGTGCTCATATTCTCTGTTATAGGAAAGAGCAACCACAATTATGGACCTACACGCCTCCATTGAAAGGGCAGGGTTCACCCTTAGCTCCAAATTCCTTTCCTCAAATTCAGTTATCCTGTCCTCCTCCATCCTATCTACCAGCTGTTTTCGGATTCTCTCAAGAGGTACTGAATTTGTGAAGCCGATCATATCTATATCAAGTCTATTAGCAATATCTATTATCATGTACCTATTCATGCTTATCCCTCCAACAACAATTATATCAAATAATATACAATAAACCCACTACTTGAAAAAAGCATAGTATGATATAATAATTCTTGATGCGAAGGAGTAGATGATTATGTTTAATCTTAGAAAAAAAGCTTTCAAGAGGTTTGATTTTCTGTTGCTCACAACAGTGATTCTCTTAAGCATATATGGAATGGTAATTATATATTCGGCAACCTTGAGCATGGAAAATATAAGGTTTGTGAGAACCCAGGGAATTGCAACCCTAATAGGCTTTGTTGCTATACTTTTTCTTGTATTTTTTGATTTCCAGTTTTTAGGAAAGCTCTATGTCCCAATCTACATCATATCAGTTGGAATGCTTCTGGCTGTTCTGTTCATGGGCGTTGGGGATGACCAGTGGGGAGCCCGTTCCTGGCTGTATATTGGATCATTTGGATTCCAGCCTGCGGAATTCGTAAAAGTTGGACTGATAATTTCCCTGGCCAAGTACATGGACAACAATAAGGATGATATCAATTCACCCTTCGTCCTGCTTAAGATATTGCTTTTCGCGTTTTTCCCGGTTGGGTTGATACTTCTGCAGCCTGATGCAGGTACTGCAATGGTCTTTGTTTTCTTCATTGCAGCAATGCTATTTGTTGCAGGGGTCAAGTGGAAGTATATAGGGATAGCCCTTACAATGGGACTTATGAGCCTTCCAGTACTTTGGTCAAGACTGGATACATTCCAGAAAAACAGGATTCTGAACTTCATGGATCCTGAAAGGGACACCAATAATACCGGATATCAGGCCATTCAGGGAAGGATAGCAATCGGAAGCGGAAAGATATTCGGTAGAGGACTCTTTGAAGGGACCCAAACCCAGTTCAACTACATTCCAGAAAAGCAAACTGACTTTATTTTCGCCGTACTGGCCGAGGAGCTGGGATTTATTGGAGGAACCCTGCTCATACTCTTGTATTTCATAATGCTGCACAGAATCATTAGAATTGCCCGTAACAGCCCCGACAAGTTCGGGTCTTTCATGTCAGTTGGCCTTGCTGCGATGTTCCTGTTCCACATATGGGAAAACATAGGCATGACAATTGGCCTGATGCCCATAACCGGGATACCACTTCCCTTTATGAGCTATGGAGGAACCTTTCAACTGATAAATCTAATATCCATAGGTATCGTCCTAAGTGTTGGATTACACAGGGAAGGACTGAGCTTTGAATAGATAGGAGAAATTTTCTCCTATTTTTTTTATTTAGTACCTTGCATAATAAGGTAGTGTGTGATATATTATAGCTGTGAAAGGAGACTGGCCATGAATATACAATTTAAAAAAGGAGTTCTTGAGCTTTGTGTTCTCACTCTACTGAACAGAAAGGATTATTATGGGTATGAATTGGTTGAAAATATCTCAGGGTTCATAATGATTTCAGAGGGCACAATCTACCCACTCCTGAGAAGATTCAGAAGTGACGGTTATGTTACGACATACCTGGAGGAGTCCCAGGAGGGTCCCCCAAGAAAATATTACAGCCTTACTGGTAAGGGACGGGACGTTCTTATTATACTTCAGGAAGAATGGGAGAGTTTTGTAAACGGTGTCAATTTATTGTTAAGGGGTGTAGATGATGACCAGGAATGAGTATTTGAGCAAGCTTAAATCTTATCTTTCAGATTTAAGGGAAGGTGAACTCAGGGAGATATTACTTGATTATGA
Source organism: Gudongella sp. (assembly GCA_024649995.1). GTDB lineage: Bacteria > Bacillota > Clostridia > Tissierellales > Tissierellaceae > Gudongella. The sequence continues at coordinate 2,794 of JANKMX010000073.1, forward strand.
AGAGCATTTCAATATTGGACGTGAAAAAGGTAAGACGGATGATGAAATCTCCGCTGAGCTGGGATCTCCCAAGGAGGTGGCTGAAAGTATATTAAGCACCATCCATACTGAAAGCTACAATGAAAAAGCCGCTCCCAATGATGGAAGCAGAAGATTTCTTATATTTCTGTTGCTGTTGGGACTTAATCTGGTCTTTGTCCTTGGACCCGTTGCGGCAGTTTTAGGGGTTATAGTGGGAATATTTGGTGCAGGAATCGGATTTGTTGTTGGAGGTATTGGATTGATATTCGGAGCACCGTTTGCAGGATTCATATCTGGCTTTGTTCCAGGAATACTCACCTCAGTGTCTTTTGGAATAGGTCTGGGCGCACTGGGAGGATTGGTCTTTATACTGGGAATTGTTTTAGGAAAGCTTTTTTACAGGCTTATGTCCATGTATATTGACTGGAACAAAAGGATTATAAATGGTTAGGAGGAAATGAAATGGATTTGAAAAGACTGTCCATAATACTTGCAGGGGTCATGTTGATTGCCTTTGGCGTAGGTCTGTACTCGCTTCTTTATATTGACAACTTCAGGATGGACCATATTACTGAAAGCGGCTCCATAGAAATAAGTGACACTGGTGATACTGTTGAGATAGATTCAGAGGGCATCAGGGTTGTTGAAGACGGTAAGTCCGTTACCATAAGCTGGGATGGCATAGAAGTAATTGAAAATGGAGAAAAAACAATTGTTGGTTTGAAGGACATTGATTTTTTTAGTCGGGTGAATATTTTATCCAATCTTACCTCCTACCAGGCTGAGGAGTCAAAGAACATGATCATTGCAGATGAGATCGAGTCAATCTCCATCTACAGTAGCTTTGCAGATACCAAGATAATGCAAACAGATTCTCAAGAATTGGAGGTTTCCCTAAAGGGTAGCTACAGGTCCAACCGTCAGGTCAGCCTAAGCGTAAACAATCTGGGTGACAACATTAAAATTTCAATCACACCTGAAACAGGGAGCTTTACAATTTCCCAGTCAAACCTTCTTTTGGAGATCCACCTTCCAGTGGACTACAGTAATGATCTTGAATTCACGGGCTCGTCTGCTGGCTTAAGTGCAGAAGCCTTGGAAATCAGGAAGCTAAAGGCTGAATCAAGCTCAGGAAATATTGTGATAGACGAGCTCTATGCTCAGGAGTCCAGAATTGTTACCTCATCAGGTGAAATTCAGATTCCAGTTATAACCGGAGATACTTCCATTACAAGCAGCTCTGGAGATGTTAGCATAGGTCCTAAGGAACCCTTCAATGAAATAAAGGTAGCTACAAGCTCCGGCGACATGGAAGTAGGTCCCTTGATTGGTCTTTCGCTGGAGGTTAAGGGCACAACCTCTTCCGGGAAAATCAACTTTGAGGGCTCAGCCACCTCCATACAAAACGATTACGACAGCTTGTTCATGACCCTTGGTGATGGTTCCTATCAGATGGACCTTGCAAGCTCCTCGGGTAACATAACACTCTTTGAATAGGCGCATAGAACGGGATGACAATCGTCATCCCGTTATTTTTTCACTCTATGAAGGTTACCTGGTTCTTGTTTACTATTGCTTCCTCTTTCTTTTTCTCCTTTAGAAAACAGGCTCTGCAAAGCGGTTCATACTCCTTGGTTGCACCTATCACAACCCTTTCCCTATCCTTGGTCTTTCTATGGCTTACCCAGGCATCTGTTCCACACTTGACACAGACAGCATGGTGCTTATTCAGATAATCTGCTATTGGCATCAGTTCCTTTAGTATTTCAAAAGGTCTTCCTGAAAAGTCTATATCAAGGCCTGCAACAATAACTGTGATGTTCTTGCTTAGCAGTGAGTTTATACCCTGGATGATATCATCCATTTCTCCTCCAAGAAACTGCACCTCATCTATGGCAACAACCTCTGGGTTAATTCCATTACAGTGTTCAATTATCTGGTTTATATCATCCACAAGTATTCCATCCAAGGATGTTTTGTCATGTGTCACGATTTCAGATGTGGGAACCCTGTTATCCACTGATGGTTTGAAGGCTACGGTTCTGTATCCGGCGATCATGAATCTCTTTACTTCCTTCTCAAGACTTGATGTTTTTCCCGAGAACATTGAGCCGGTGTGTATAATTAATTTCCCTTTGTATTGATGCATCTATGTCCCTCCTTATTCTTGACCATTCCATTATACCAAGAATTCCAGGAGAGTTAAACTGCTTGAGGCAAAACTACATTAAATTTTGTTCCCTACGTCCTTGCAAAAAAGCAAAAGACTCCTAAGATTCTTAAGCCACTGGATTCTTCAATGAGCAGGGTAAATTGACCAAGCATTTGCCACATACCGAAGCGTCACCAAGATATTCATACTTCTCAGCATTTTTTACAAGTACCTCATAGCACTTGAATCTTTCAAAATTCTCCAGATGCAAGGCATCGTTCACACAGACATCTATACAGGCTGTGCAGCTACCGTCATGCTTGTACAAACAATTTTCCTTACCGCTTCTTTCATCTGCCACAAGCTCAAGACTTGTAACAACATTGCCAAGCCG
>JANKMX010000073.1:5370-14060 GCA_024649995.1 Gudongella sp.
ACCACAGCATCCCCTTTCAGTTATGAGCATATTGTTCATGCCAAAGGTTCCCAGGCCCGCAATATAGGCCACGTGTCTATTGGACCAAACACTTACCAGCTTCTCATAATCCATATTAAGTGAAGGGGGCAGCTTGGAGGTTACATGTCCAAGGCCTTCAAGCCAGGATATTAGATGGTCATTTATCTCTCCGATAAGAAGGTTTGTCTCCACATATGCCCTTGCCCACTCCTCTGAGCTTTCCACCCTACCTATATTGCTTTGTACAATCCAGTCCTGGAAGGGAAGGAAGTAGGCAATGACAGTCCTTCCACTGGCCAAAATATCCTTAGGGTTAAGATGCTCAGGCACAGCGACATCCTTTAACAGGTGAAACATCGGGTCCTCTGTTGATGCAAATCCAACCAGGGGTGTTTTCCAGCGAGACATTACTCCACCCTTCTTTTCAAAATCCACAACAAAGTTTTGAATTTCCTTGGCTATCTTATCCCTCATAATCAGTAATTTCAATTGTCAAAATCATTACCGGCTCCTTTGGCATGTCATTTCTACCAACTGGGAGCTGGGCTATCTTGTCTACAACATCCATTCCGTCGAATACATGTCCAAAGACTGTATGCTTTCCATCAAGCCAATAGGTCCCTCCATTCTCCTCATAAGCCTCTATCACTTCTCCAGGAAAGCCCTTGGCTTCGCCAAGCTGTTTCATCTGATCGATTATGCTTTTTTCGATGTCACTTTTCTGGACAATAAAGAACTGGCTTCCGTTTGACTTTGGACCTGAATTTGCCATAGAAAGAGCCCCTCTAATATTTCTGTACTCCATGCTGAACTCATCTTCAAATGGTCTACCCCAAATGCTTTGTCCTCCACGTCCTGTTCCATCAGGATCTCCACCTTGAATCATGAAGTCCTTGATGATTCTGTGAAAGCTTATTCCATCGTAGTATCCATCTTTGGCGTGGGTTGTGAAGTTTTCAACTGCCTTTGGTGCAACCTCAGGGAAAAGTCTTAGTTTAACATCACCGTGATTTGTTTTGATTATTGCAATTTCTTCATTTTGTTCTGGTTTTCTTAATTGCTTAAGCATTTTTCTACCTCCCAAGATTATTAGATGTTTTGAATTTTACTATTGTCAAAATCGATTGACCTTATTCCTTGTATCTGAAGAAGTTCATTGTCAAGTATCCTGTTATCAAACCCCATGGGCTTCTTGATGTAGAACTTCACCTCGATAAGTCCAGAGGGTTCATCGCCTTCATCAGTTATATCCTCAATTGAAATATTCCTGATGCTGATATTATGCTTTCCAAACAGCACCCCAATCTCTCCAATCAACCCAGACCTGTCCACTGCTGTAACCTTTACGAGCCTATTTGCTCCTCGCAGTACATTCTTTTCAACCTTCGATAATACAACCAATGAAATAAGTACTATCATAGCAGTTACAACTCCACCAAAATAATAACCAGACCCTATTGCAAGGCCTATACCAGCGCATACCCAAAGACTGGCAGCTGTTGTAAGTCCTCTGATGTGGTTGCCTGTTCTTAAAATTGTTCCCGCTCCAAGAAAACCTATTCCGCTGACAACCTGAGCTGCAATTCTTGCCCTATCAGCAGGCTGGGGAATGGCATACATTGAAACCAGCATTATAAGGGTTGACCCTACACTAACCAGTATATGGGTCCTAAAGCCAGCCGGTCTGTTGCTTGCTTCCCTTTCAATTCCTATTATACCTCCCAGTACTGTAGAGATTAACAATCTTGCAAGTATCTCCGGGTAACCTATCATACTACACCTCCAAAGGATGTGACCTTATCTAAATTTTACTCTAAAGCTGGCATTTCTTCAACTCCATATGATATAATCACCTGGAGGTGTTGAGAATGAAGGAAAGAATTACCTGTGCCATATGCCCCATGGCATGTGAAATAGATGTATTTGAAAGGGAAGGAGACCTTATAATAGCCGGTAATAGATGTGGCAGAGGCCATGAGTTCATCCAAAAGCATCTGGATGAGGGGGACAGAATTGTAACAGGGAGATGTCTTCTTTCCGGGGGACAGATGAACAGGCTTCCAGTATCAACAAACACAAAAATCCCTGGAAAACTCGTCAATCAAGTCCTGGAGACAATTCAAAATACTCGGGTCCAGGCACCAATAAAACGGGGCCAGATAATAATTGAAAATATTCTGGAAACCGGAGCTAATGTAATAGCCCAAAGAAAAGCCCTTTAGTAGCCTGATTTTATATCAGGCTTCCTTTAATTTTTGGAGTTCCCTCTGATACCATGTAAACAGGATAATTCCCTTTAGTATACTACTACCGCTTATTGCCCACCATATTCCTGACAGCTCCAGAACCGTATATGTCGATAAGAATATGGCTGCTGGTATTCTAAGTGCATTCAGAGTCACACCTGTTATTGTTGGTGGAATGGTCTTTCCAAGTCCGTTGAATGCTCCAGCTGTACCTATCTCAACACTCATGAACAGCTGTGATAGTCCAAGAATCCTTAGGTATACTATCCCTTCAGCAATGGCCTTGGGATCCTCTGGTGTAAATATTGTAAACAAGGGTTTTGCAGCGAAAATCAAGAGTAGAGAGGCGAAAAAACCAAATGATCCAAGTACCTTTATTCCCTTGTAGTAGCCCTCCTTTATCCTGGAAATCTTGTTTGCTCCGTAGTTCTGACCCACAAAGGCTGATATGGCGGCTGCAAATCCCTCTGAGGTCATCCATGAAATTGATTCAATCTGGGAACCTATAGTCTGTACAGCAACTGCCACAGGTCCGTAGCCTGCAATTATCCTTGTGAGTACAATGCTTATGATTGCGTGGATCCCCATCTGCGTTGAAGGGGGAATGCCAAGCCTAAGAATCCTTATGGCCTTTCCAATATCGGGTTTTGCAAATATCTTAAAGGTTGAGTACAAGGCATTTATTCTTTTACCGATGATTAGGAATATAAGTGTTACCCCCATCTGAGATACTATTGTGGCTATGGCAGCTCCCTCTATTCCAAGCCCAAATGTGAAGATCAGCAAGGGGTCAAGTATCATATTGGCGACCAATCCCATTGTGTTTACCTTAAATGGAGTCATGCTATCACCTGAACTGTTCAATGTTGTGGACAATACGGGGTTTAGAAAGTGAAATATTATTCCCATGCCTATGATTCTAAGGTAGCTCTCTGCCATTCCAATAACTTCAGCATCCCCAAGATTGAAAAAAGAAACAATTTGTCCATTGAAGGTATAAAGGCAGAATCCATAGGCTAGGCCAATTAATATGTCCATCAGCAATCCTATTGTTATGAACTCCCGCGCGGACTTGATGTCTGACCTTCCATAGCTTTGTGAAACGCTGACACCAACACCTATTTGGGTAATCATTATAAGGGCTGCCCCCAGCCATAGGAAAAAACCTCCCGTTCCCGCTGCTGCAACAGCATTTGTGGAGAGTCTTCCAAGCCACATTGCATCAGTCAAACTGTATGCCATCTGGATGAATGAAGTACCCATAATAGGCAATGCAAGCCTTGTCAGGGTCTTTATTATGTTGCCTTCCGTTAGATTTATCTCTCTTCTCATTATGTACTCCCCATTTTTTTGATTATCCTCATCATTCTACACCATCTAGGTGTAGATTACAACATTTAAGGATAGCCGAACGGCTATCCTCAGTGATTATGCGAACTGCTTTATGATTTCAATTACAAGCCTTGCTGAATTCTCCAGGTCTCTAATGTGTAGATGTTCCTCAAGTGTATGGGGCTTTCTCTCACCGATTCCAAGATTTATTGCAGCTATTCCGTTGGCATTGAAAATGTTTGTATCGCTTCCTCCACCTGATTTGGTGGTCATTGCTGGAATATCCAATTCTCCACATGCCTTCTTCACCACATTCACCAATGGATGGTCATCGTCTATCTTGAATGCACCATAGGCGGTTTCTACATTCACTTCTACGGAACCGCCAAATTTTTCGGCGGCTTCCTGACAGCACCTTACCATGTGATCTGACTGCTCATTCAGCTTCTCATCACTTAGGCTTCTAGCTTCAGCGGAAAACTCAACTATCTTGGGAACTATGTTAGTAGGACCTTCAGCCTTTATGGAACCAATGTTTGCTGTTGTCTCCTCATCAACCCTAAGGAGTCTCATTTTGGAAATTGCCTCCCCTGCCATCTGAATGGCACTAATTCCTGTTTCTGGAGCAACTCCTGCATGGGCTTCCTTTCCAATAAATCTTGCATCGATTTTATTTTGGGCAGGTCCCTGGACAATTATTGTTCCAGGATCTCCTCCACTATCCAATACAAATCCATTTTTCGCCCTTATACTTGAATAATCAAGATTCTTTGATCCAAACAGGCCACCCTCTTCAAATATTGTGAATGCAACCTCTATGTCTCCATGGGGAATCTTGTTTTCCCTGATGGACTGGATTCCTTCAACAATAGCAGCAATTCCTGCCTTATCATCTCCTCCTAGGATGGTTGTTCCGTCGGAGTATATTGTGCCCTCATTGATCTGAGGTTTTATTCCCCTGCCTGGAGATACGGTGTCCATATGGGCACTGAAAAGGATTCCCTCACCCTCTGAGGTTCCTTTCAAATATCCTATAAGGTTTCCTGAGTTGCTGCCTACCTTCTCACCGGCATCATCCATTCTTACCTCCATACCCAACTCTTCAAGCTCAGACTTCAATGCAAGTGCAAAATCTCTCTCTTCCATTGTCGGGCTGTCAATCTGTACGTACTTCAGGAATCTTTCAAGTAGTCTCTTTTCATTAATCATGACCCTTCCCCTTTCATTAATGTATTTAGAAAAATGAGGCTTTATAAAAAGCCTCATTTAAGTCTATTCTTATACGTGAATCATTGCTCCTGGTCCCAATGGTAATCCAAGGAAATACCATACAACCATCATCAATAACCATCCGATCAGGAAGACCACTGAATAAGGAACCATTGTAGCGATAAGAGTTCCCAATCCACTTTCCTCATCATATCTCTTTGCAAATACTACAATCATTGCGAAGTAGCTCATAAGTGGTGTAATAATATTCGTTGTTGAGTCACCTATCCTGTACGCTGCCTGTGTAAGCTCTGGGCTTAGTCCAAGCCTCATCATCATAGGTACGAATACCGGCGCCATGATAGCCCACTTGGCTGATGCGGAGCCCATGAACAGGTTAAGGAATGCAGAAATGAAAATGAATCCAATAATCAGGGGAAGACCCGTAAATCCTATGCTTTCTAGGAAGTCTGCTCCCTTTACAGAAAGGATTGTACCTAGGTTTGTTCTTCCAAAGTAAGAAACAAATTGAGCTGCGAAAAATGCAAGCACAAGATACGCACCCATGCTCTTCATTGCTGTAGTCATTGACTCAACAAGGTCATTGCTATTCTTGATCTTGCCTGTGGTTTTACCGTAAACCGCTCCTGGAATCATAAATACCAGAAGAATCATAAATATAAGCCCATTACTCATAAATTCATTAATGGTCATAACGCCATCTGCATCAGGTGACCTCAATAATCCATTTGTTGGAACTGTCAGTGCAAGCATTACAATACCGAATATCAGTAGGGATATACCAGCATTTCTCAAACCCTTGCTCTCGATTTCCGTAATCTCTTCCTTGTTAGGCTTGTATGAGCCTGTATACTCCCCAAGGTTTGGCTCAACAATCCTCTCAGTAACTAATGTACCCAGGAAAGTCAAAAGGAAAGTTGATACTATCATGAAGTAGTAGTTTGCTGTTGGTAGGATCTCATAATCCATTCCTGCGCTTCTTAGGGCTTCGTTGGTGATCCCCTGTAGCAATGGATCAAGTGTACCAATCAATAGGTTTGCAGAGAATCCTGCTGATACCCCTGCAAATGCTGCAGCAAGTCCTGCGATTGGGTGTCTTCCAGCTCCTGCAAATACAATTGCTCCCAAAGGAATTACAACTACATAGCCTGCATCAGATGCAATGTTTGACATTATACCTGCAAATACAACCACTGCAGTCAACAGTCTTGGGTGAACGTTGCTTAGCATCTTCTTCAAAGAAGTATTGATAAGTCCTGACCACTCTGCAACACCTACTCCAAGCATAGCCACCAATACTGTTCCCAGTGGTGCAAATCCTGTAAAGTTCTTTGTTGCACTATTGAAAATATAACGAAGACCATCAGCTGAAAGCATATTAACCGCTGATACTGTTGTTTCAGCACCTGCTCTTGCATCGTAGAATGTTACATTAACTCCTGCTTGTGCTACGAAAAATGATATAACTACAACTGCCGCACTTAGGATGACAAATATTATTGCTGGGTGTGGCAGAGCGTTACCTGCTTTTTCGATTGCCTTTAAGATTCCACTGTTAGCGGATTTTTTTGAATTGTTCTTAGACATCTTTTTCCTCCTTTTTAGTTATTATGCCTTTACATTATATCTACCGAATAATCTATTGTCAACTCTTCACGTAAAAGCGATAAACGATTAAATGTCGTACATGTCTCTGTTTATCCCATATGTTTGTTTGGTTGTTCATATAAGTATTCATTAATGTATTGTTTATTCTGAATATTGCCAATAAAAATAGTCAAAAAAATACCTACCATACATGGTAGGTATCCTTGTTACTCTATATTGAAGCTAAGCCAAATATAATTCAATACCAATAAAATGTGAAATGCTTGCTGCCAGAACAAAAAGATGCCAAATTGCATGGTTGTATGGTATCCTCTTTACGCTGTAAAATACTGTTCCAACTGTGTATAGCAAACCTCCCGCAAGAATGAACCCAAAAAATCCCCATGAGGTAGCTTCTATGATGGCCTTTATGGGAATAATGGCCATCCATCCCATTCCAATGTACAAAATCAATGAAAGCATCTTGTATCTGTCAAACTTTCCATAGGTAGCAATCTTGAAAATTATTCCGGCAATTGCTACCATCCAGGTACCAGCCAGAATCCAAATCCTTGTAGGCCCTTGTAGAGTAAGCATTACAACAGGTGTATATGTTCCTGCAATGAAAAGGAATATTGATGAATGATCGAACACCCTCAAAACCTTTTTTACCTTTTCTTTTCTGAAGCTATGATATAAGGTTGAGGCAGAAAACATTATAATTATGCAAGTCCCATAAATCCCGAAGGATATGGCAGCAGCGAGGCTCTCCTTTGCACCAGGCGATAAAAGCAGAACTATCAGGGCAATAATGCCAAAAAGAATTCCCAAGCCATGGGTGATTCCATTCATAATCTCTTCACGAACAGTATAGTTTTTAGCCATTCTCTACCACCCTATCTTTCTTCTCCCTGGTCGGTCAGTATCACTGGACCTTCTGCAGTGATTGCTATTGTATGCTCATACTGGGCTGAAAGGCTCCCGTCAACGGTTCTAGCAGTCCATTTGTTGTCATCCAGCTTCATGCTCCATTCTCCACTATTTACCATAGGCTCTATTGTGATTACCATCCCCTCCACTAGCCTTGCTCCTCTACCTGGCTTTCCATAGTGGGGAACCTGTGGATCCTCATGCATATCCTTCCCAATGCCGTGTCCAACGAAGTCCCTAACAACAGAAAACCCGTTTTCTTCAACGTACTGCTGAATTGCATGACCAATATCTCCAAGTCGGTTACCTGGAATGGCCTTCTCGATTCCCAGATAAAGTGCCTTCCTAGTTACATCCATCAGTCTTATTGCATCATCAGACAAGTCACCTACACCGTAGCTCCAAGCTGAGTCAGCCAACCAGCCATCATATCTGACTACCATATCTATGGAAACAATATCTCCGTTTTGAAGTGCCTCGTTCCTTGGAAATCCATGACAAATCTCGTCATTGATGGAGGCACAGGTGGCATATGGATAACCGTGATAACCCTTTTGCTCAGGATATGCTCCTCTTTCCTCCAGATACTCCTCTACAAACCTGTCTATTTCCATTGTTGTAATGCCAGGCTTTATTACTCTTTTTAATTCCTTATGAAGACCTGCCAGTATCTCTCCAGCCTTCTTCATCTTCAAAATTTCATCGTTGGTTTTGACCATTATCATCTGCTTCTTCCTTTCCTATCGTCATGTTGTACTTTTCAACTATGTTCCTAAACCTTTCTTCCTGTCTTATGGAATCAAAATCCTTATCAAACATAACCCATTTTATCAGTTGAGGATGCATTTGTAGAGAGATTTCAATGTCATCCATGGCTTCTTCACTTTTTCCTAGTATCGCAAGGGAGCAGGCCCTGTTATAGTAAAGATCGTGGGCTCCAGGATTCATTTCTATTCCCTTTCCTAGTATACCTATTGCTTTCATGTATTGATTTATCTCAATATATATCGCAGACATGTTAAGGTAAGAATAGTGATACCTTGAGTTTAATTCAATAGATTTTTCATAGTGCCAAAGTGCCCTGTCATATTCTCCCAAGGCCTTTAATACAACACCCATATTGAAGTGTGACATAAAAAAATCATCCTTTGAATCGATGCTTCTTCTTATGAATTCATAAGCTTCTTCATAGCGATCCTCTGATTCAAGTATAGCACCAAAATTGTTCAAGGTATAGGGATGGTCCGGCTCTATCTTTAGAATCTTCCTGTAAAGCTTCCTTGCACGCCTCTCATCTCCCTTGATATCATAAAGATTGGCAAGATTATACATGCTTAAGGTATC
>JANKMX010000074.1 GCA_024649995.1 Gudongella sp.
CCCTGTTCTCCGATTGTAGCTTCTTGATTTCATCCTTAAGCAATTCATTCTCTGTCCTAGCCTGAAAGGTATCACCAATGGAAGAAAAAAAACCAGCTATCCCTTCCCTTGCAGATGTTACCCCACCAGTCAGTGGAGAAAGAATATTGCCGGTTAATCTTTCAATCCCCGACAATGAAATTCTCTCTTTACTTGTTTGACCTATTACAATAAGCAGAATGATAGCGATTGCAATCACTATCATTCTTTCCTTGTATTTTCTTAGGAAATGCATGGAATCACTACCTTAATCTATTATTTCTCGAGGATGTTCTCTTCAGTATTTCGATACTATCCAATGCCTTTCCGGTTCCATTTGCAACACAGTCCAGCGGATCATCAGCAACAAATACAGGAATTCCTGTTTCCTTGGTAATCAATGAATCAAGTCCGTTAAGCAAGGCTCCTCCCCCTGTAAGGACGATTCCATACTCCATTACGTCTGATGAAAGCTCAGGTGGTGTCTTTTCAAGAGTGGACTTTATGGAGTCGATTATATTGTTGACCGGCTCTCTCAAGGCCTCATAGATCTCCTTTGAGGATATTTCCAAGGTCTTTGGCAACCCACTTACAAGGTCTCTACCCCTAATCTCCATTGTCCCCAATTCAGGATCATTTATGGCTGAACCTATGGATATCTTTACCTCTTCAGCAGTTCTTTCCCCTATCATAAGACTATATTCCTTTTTGACATAGTTAACAATGTAGGTATCCAGTTCATCTCCACCTACTCTTATGGATTTGCTTGTAACAATACCACCTAGAGATATTACGGCCACTTCGGTGGTACCACCTCCAATATCAACAACCATGCTACCTGTTGCATCATGGACGGGCAAACCAGCTCCAATAGCTGCTGCCATAGGCTCTTCTATAAGGTATGCCTCCTTGGCTCCAGCTTGAATTGTTGCTTCCTCAACCGCTCTTTTCTCAACCTCGGTTACACCGCTGGGAACACATACAACCACTCTGGGCTGAAAAACAGATTTTTTCTGAGTCGCCTTTTTTATGAAATACTTGAGCATCTCCTGTGTAATGTCAAAATCTGCTATTACTCCATCCTTCAATGGTCTGATTGCCACTATGTTTCCGGGAGTTCTCCCGATCATTTTTTTCGCATCTTCACCGACAGCCAAAACGTTCTTGGTGTTTCTATCAATAGCTACAACTGATGGCTCCCTTAAGATTATTCCTCTACCCTTAATATAGACAAGTGTATTTGCAGTACCCAAATCTATTCCCATATCCTTTGTCAAACCTCTAAATAAAACCATTTTACTCCTCCATAATTACATAAAATTTTTCTCTTTCATACTAAGAAAGACATCATTGCCAATTATTATATGGTCCAGGACCTTAATTCCAATGATATTTCCAGCTTCAATGAGTCTCTTGGTTATGTTAATGTCCTCATTGCTTGGATTCACATCACCGCTTGGGTGATTATGTAGAAGAATTACTGAATTTGCATTCTTCTTGATTGCAGCATTGAATACGTCTCTTGGATGGACAATTGATGCATTCAATGTTCCAATAGAAATGTTCTCTATGCTTATAATCTGATTTTTTGTATCCAGAATTGCTATGTTGAAATGTTCTTTTTGCAGCAGCTTCATATCCTCCATTACCAGATTAGCTACCACATCGGGTGATGTTACCCTAATCTTATCATAAGGATTCAATCTTTTCATCCTTTTGCCAAGCTCGATAGCTGCCATTATCTGTGCAGCCTTGCAATTTCCAATACCTTTTATATCTGTTAGGTCGCCTATTGATGCATCAGCAAGAAATGCTACCCCTCTGCTGTCCATTGAAAGGACTCTTCGGGAAACCTCAATAGCAGTTTCACTACCTGTCCCTGTCCTGATTATAACAGCCAATAGCTCGCTGTTTGAAAGTGCTCCTGGCCCCATTGCCAAAAGCTTTTCCCTAGGTCTCTCACTTAAAGGAAGGTCCTTTATTGTGTACCCTCTGACATCTGTCCTGACCATCTCCATAATATGCATCACCCTTATAGTAAATTTTAGACAAAAAAACTACATAAAATTTTTACAAGCTGGTGCTGAAGAATCTTTTAAGGCTGTGATTCAATTTTGAAATAGGAAGACCCATGACATTGAAATAGCACCCTTCTATTCTTTCCACAAGAAGTGCACCCTTGCCTTGGATGCCATATGCTCCAGCCTTATCATTGCATTCACCGGTTGAAACATAATCACTGATCTCCTGATCGCTCAATATTCTAAAATAAACATCAGTTGTTTCGTAATCCACAAATCTTTCTGTACCTTCTGTATCTATAATCGAGAATCCTGTAATGACTTGATGACATTTCCCGCTTAGTTTCCTAAGCATTGAAAAAGCCTCTTCTTCATTCAAAGGCTTCCCGAGAATCTCATCGTCAAGAATAACTACCGTATCTGCACCAATTACCAGGCCCTCTTCGATCCTTTTTGAAACATCCATTGCTTTTTGAAAGGCAAGACTCATGGAAATCTCTTCTGGAGTGTGATTATTTGAAAATCGTTCTTCTATGTCGCTTGCTATTATTTCAGGTCTGATTCCGCATTGTTCCAGAAGTTCCTTACGTCTGGGTGATGCAGATGCCAAAACTATTTTTCTCATATTGTCTCCTGTCTTGAAAATAACACCCGGAAATTCTTTTTTAGATTCTCCACAATATAAGTTGAGGACAATCCTACGAAATATCCTGAGAAAAGGCTAATAAGCAGCAAAAATGGTAAATAAGAATAGATTCTTGTATTACTTAGCATCATAACTGCGACAGAAACCTGAGCAAAATTATGTGCCGCTGCACCGATTATGCTTACTCCTATTAAACTGAACACCTTCGAAAAATACTTGTAGGCGATGTGCATAAGTATGCAGCTCAAGATCGCCCCTGATATGCTGTATATAAAGCTTGATACACTTCCCGTTACCAACATCAGAACTGTACTTTTGAGCATTCCGACCTTTATGCCATCCTTGAATCCAAAAACAACCAGTGTGACTAGAACCACCATGTTAGATAGCCCCAATCTTGCTCCCGGCATGGCTATTGGCAATGGTATAGCTGATTCTATCACACTGAGGGCAAGACCCACTGAAACGAGAAGGGATATGAATATCATCTTATTTGTTTTTCTCATGTCTACCCCACTCTAATAATTCATTATATCAATATAATCTTCCCCTGATTCTCCTTTAACCTCGATAACCAACTTATTTGGAAGACAGACAATGGTCTCTCCGATTCTTGAAACATAACCTTGATGTACACATATCTGATCGGGGCAATCCGCTTCAGCAAGCCTCACCTGCATGTCGCCGATTTCAATCAGACTGTAACCAAACTCAGATTCCACGGGTATCGTGTGACCAAGCAATTGATCATCATACAATATCTTTTTAACTTCCTGACCATTTACCTGTACGCTCACGTATCTTTCCTGATCTGACAGTGCATATCTGTTGATGTAAGCAAAGGAAAGAAAACTCAGCATCACTATAAACAGTATTAAAAACTTATCGCCTTTAGTCAATTGAATCATCCTCTTCAAGGTCAGAATACCACTTCTATAGTTTATCATTTGTAACTTTCATTTACAAGCTACAAAAAGGAAAAATAGAGCCCGTCGGGCTCTATTCTAACTAGCAAATTCCCTAGCAAATTCCTCACTTACAATTGAGCTATTGTCAATGGCATTGGTAGGACATTTCTCTACACATACCAGACAATTGATACACTTGTCATAATTGATCCATGCAAGATTATTTTCGAAGCTGAAGGCTTCTGTCGGACAATTTTTTACACATATCTTACATCCGATACAGCCAATCGAACAATATCCTCTTACAAGTTTCCCAGGATCCTCACTCTTGCACTTAACTATGGCAGTGCTGTCATAAGGTACCATTTCAATTATTCTCTTTGGACAAATCTCAACGCACTTGTTACATGCGGTACAATTTTCTTTGTTAATTACAGCTATTCCATTTATCATCCTGATTGCATTGAACTCACAGACATCAAAGCATGATCCACATCCAAGACAGCCATAGGAGCATTCCTTTTGACCACCTGCAAGGGTCGCCTGAATTCTACAATCCTGGAGTCCCTGATATACGTATTTGTCCTTTGCCTTATCGCAATCTCCCTGGCAGAGTACAACCGCTACATTTCTATCCATTTGTGCTGCGTTTACGCCCATGATATCTGCAACATTTTCCGCTACCTTCTGTCCGCCGATTGTACAAGCGGTTACAGGCGCTTTTCCTTGAGCTATGGCAGCTGCACAGCCGGCACATCCAGGGTATCCACAGGCTCCACAGTTGGCACCTGGCAATGCATTAAGTACATCCTCTATTTTAGGGTCCACTTCCACCACAAAAACCTTTGAGGCAATTGAGAGCAATACTCCGAAAAGCAGTCCCAGGCCGCCGAGAACGACAACCGGATTAATAATGTTAGTCATCTCTCACACCTCCTAAACCAGTCCAGCAAAGCCTGTGAAGGCAATGGACATTAAGCCAGCGGCGATCAGTGTTATTGGGAAACCTGCCAATGCTTCAGGAATATCCGCAATATCCATCTTTTCCCTTAAAGCAGCTATCAAGATCAATGCCAAGAAGAATCCCAGAGATGCTCCAACTGCATTTACAGTTGTTTGAAGCAAGGTGAAGCCTTCCTGTATATTCAGAATTGCCACACCAAGAACCATACAATTTGTGGTTATAAGCGGAAGGAATACTCCCATTGCACTGTAAAGTCCAGGACTTATCTTCTTAAGTGCAAGCTCAACAAACTGAACCAGTGATGCTATGACAAGTATGAATACTATTGTCTGTAAGTACTGTAATCCAAGTGTATCCAGAATACTTTTCTGAATGATGTATGTTATGATTGATGCCAATGTTGTTACAAATGTAACCGCAAATCCCATGCCGGTTGCTGTCTCCATTTTGTTGGAAACACCAAGGAAGGGACATATTCCCAAGAATCTTGCGAATACATAGTTGTTGACTAGAATAGTTGAAACCATTATAGCAAATAAACTCATCTCCATACCCCCTTCTCTTAGTTGGTTGCCTTATTCTTGATTGTAACGTTGAATATGCCTATCAAAATCCCCAACAGGATAAATGCACCAGCAGGGCTTACGAAAACTGCAGCTGCCTGGAAATTCTCTCCGAACAGATTCATTCCAAGGAATGATCCTGAACCAAGAATCTCTCTAACTGCTCCCAGGGCAACAACCGCTACTGTATATCCCAGTCCCATTGCAAGTCCATCCATTGCTGACAAGAAAACTCCATTCTTCGAAGCAAAGGATTCAGCCCTTGCAAGAATCAGACAGTTTACTACAATCAACGGGATGAAAATACCCAATGATTGGTAAAGTGACTGGGCATAAGCATTCATAAACATCTGAACCATGGTTACAAAAGTTGCAATTACTACTATAAAAATCGGAATCCTGATTTTTGAAGGAATAAACTTCCTAATTGTTGATATAACAATATTAGATAGAAGCAATACTGCAATTACAGCAGCTGACATTCCCAAGCTATTCTCAACAGTGTTTGTTATCGCTAGAACAGAACACATTCCAATCATCTGTACAAGAACAGGATTCTCCTTGATAATTCCATTCTTAAATATCGTAGAAATTTTCAATGATCGCACCTACCTTTCTAATTGGATAGGTTGCTAGCGAAGGCATCCAATGCCTCGTTAACACCTTTAACCACAGCATTTGTTGAGACTGTAGCACCTGATAACATCATAACTTCATCATCTCCAGCGCCTGCTCCAGAAGGAGTAACGCTTCCACCTGCACCCTTGCCCTGGAATGACTCTGCAAACGCCGGATCATCAACTATCCTTGACCCAAGTCCTGCCGTCTCGCTCATAACAAGAACCTTAATCCCTGCAAGAACACCATCGGAATCCACGCCAACCAGAGTTCTGATATCTCCAGCATAGCCACCGGTAACTACTGTCATGGCATAGCCTATACTTTCTCCATCACTAAGCACTTCCTTGATTTCTATGATACTTGTGTTAGATGCTGCAACCTCAGCTACCTGTGCCTCGTCGTACTCCACTGAATCATTAGCTTCGGGGAATATTTCAAGAACTGCACTAAGGCTTTCCATTTTTTCTCTTTCTGCAATGACAGGTCCTGTGACGGAGTTAACTCCAGCAAGAATTCCACCTGCTATTGCTGTTACCAATAATAAAACAACTCCTAATTTTATAGTCTCATTCATTTATTTTACCTCCCCAAAAACTTTAGGTCTTGTCAACTTCTCGATTAATGGAGTGGCTACGTTCATTATAAGTATTGAATAGCTTACACCTTCAGGCAATCCACCCTTGACTCTTATGAGCGCAGTGAGCAGACCGCAGCCTATAGCAAATATTATTTTCCCTTTAGGTGTAACTGGTGATGAGGCATAATCAGTTGCCATAAAGAATGCGCCTAGTATAAGACCTCCACCTAGTACATGGTAGGTCAAATTGCTTGAATCCACACCAAGAAGCATCAATACAACACTTGTTGTAGCTATGTAGATTACTGGGATCTTCCAGTCAATTACGTTTCTTATGATAAGGTATAATCCACCAATTAGAAGTAATATTGCTGATGTTTCCCCAATAACTCCCCCGATGTCTCCAAATATCATCCTTTGAATTGCAGGCAAACTACCCTCTCCTGCTTTTAATATTCCCAGGGGAGTTGCTGCACTTATCCCATCGGGGTTTGTATAAGCAGTCATAATCCCAGGCCATGATGCAACCAGGGCAGCCCTAGCACCCAAAGCCGGGTTCATAAAGTTTTGACCGATACCACCAAAGAATTCCTTTACAATTATAATTGCAAAAGCAGCTCCAAATACCGCTACCCACCAAGGTGTTCCTGCTGGCAGGTTCAAGGCTAACAGCACGCCGGTTACAACAGCACTCAAATCCATTATCCTAACTGGCTTCTTGAATAGCTTCTGAATACCATATTCAAAAATCAAAGCTGCAACTACCGTTATAAGCAGCAATCTTATAGCATCAAATCCAAAGAAGTAAACACTACCGATCATTGCTGGAACCAATGCAATTATTACATCCAACATGGTTCTTTTCACCGACTCATCAGACCTGATGTGGGGTGACTGGGAAACAATCAGCATATCGTCCAAAACGACAGTGTCATTGTTCGCTGGATCCATTACTTTTCCATCCATTCGACTTCCTCCTAACCTATGATTTTTTTCGCTTTGCGATAATTTCTTTTTTGATGTTTCTAATTGACTCGGAAAGTGGTCTCTTTGCAGGACAAATGAATGAGCATGCGCCGCACTCTACACAAGCCATGGCTGAGTAGCTGTCTGCCTTCTCTACATCGTTCTTCAGTGCATACGCACTAATGAATAATGGCTGCAATCCTGAAGGACAAACCTCAAGGCACTTGCCACACTTGATACAAGGCAATACAGGTTCTTCCTTAACCTCTTCCTCAGGTAAAACAAGAATTCCACCTGATCCCTTTATTACTGGTACATCAAGTGTAAATTGAGCAATACCCATCATTGGTCCACCTGAAATAACCTTTCCAGGCTTTCCACTGAAGCCACCGCTTTGTCTGATTAATTCAGAAAAAGGAGTTCCGATTCTTGCCAATAGATTCTTAGGCTCGGAAATCCCTCTGCCTGTAACAGTTACGACTCTTTCATAGACTGGTTTTCCGTGCTGTATAGCATCCGCTATGGCCTTGGATGTGGCCACGTTTGAAACCACAACTCCAACCTCAAGAGGAAGTGCACCTGTTCCCACACTACGGCCTGTTATTGCATAGATTATGCTTTTCTCTGCACCTTGTGGATACTTAGTCTGAAGAACTGCAACCTCTATTCCGTCCTCAGGACTGATTGCCTTGTTGATTGATTCAACTGCATCCATCTTATTGTTTTCGATTCCTATGTACGCCTTCTCCACGCCTAAAGCCTTCTTGATGGCTTTTAGACCAAAAACTATCGCTTCAGGTTCTTCAAGCATCAACCTGTGATCCCCAGTCAAATAAGGTTCACACTCTGCTCCGTTCAGTATTACGGTGTCAATTTTCTTATCCTCAGGAATTGAGAACTTTACATGAGCCGGGAAGCTTGCTCCACCCATCCCTGTGATACCGCTTTCCTTTACAAGACCTATAATCTCCTGTGGTGAAAGTTCATCCAGATTTCTTCCTTTTACTGACTCGTGCATTTCATCAGTGCCATCATTCTCAATGACTATGCATTTCGCTTTGGCACCGGTGGGTGTATACATCATTTTGATTTCCTTTACCGTTCCAGCTATACTTGCATGAACAGTACCTGATACGAATGCTCCCGATTCCCCAATTTTTTGTCCTATGGTAACCCTGTCACCTACATTAACAACTGGGTCACACGGTGCACCAATATGCTGATGCAAAGGTATGTAAGCAAATTGAGGACTTTCAGCAACTTCTATTGACTTGTTTTCTGCCAGCTCCTTATACTCAGGAACATGTACGCCACCTTTGAAAGTCAACTTACCTTGGTTCATTCTTATTCCACCTCTTTACTTGATATAATTTTAGCAATTTTTGTTAAATTTTTTTTTACAAAAATTGCACTTATGGATATATTATAACATTAATTGTTATTAATGTATATAAATCAGGGTATATATATTTGTCAAATTGGGATTTGGAAAATGGTATGGTGCGAGTGATGGGACTTGAACCCATACGCCAATTCTGGCACATGCCCCTCAAACATGCCTGTCTGCCTATTCCAGCACACTCGCACAATATAATGGATGAAACAGCCGAATGGCCATCTCAGTAGAAATGTTACTAATATATTATAATATCTTTCACTCCAAATTTCAATCCTAATTTGTACTCATTGTTAGATAGCAGTCTTCCAATCCATTGTAGAGGTTATAATATGTTGGCTGAAGAGGTCCAGTTATATCCGAATCCACCAATAGAGCCTTGTTTCTGAACAGCAGGCTTCCATAAGGAATCTTCTCCACAAAGTACTCCTGAAAGCTGTTAAATATTCTCACTTTTGAATTTTCATCCCATGTGGTAGCAATTTCTGAAAGTATAAGGTCCATGTTTTCATCTGAAAAATGTGCCAGATTTTCTGGACTGCCCGTTCCCAGAAACCCTTCAAATGATGGAATTGTGGACTGTCCCCATTGCAAAAGAGCAGCATGGTATTCACCTTCAAGAAGCAAATTTTCCATATTCTCTTGAATCTCCTCCGCTGTCCCTCCTTGTGGATAGGCTATGTCCACCTGTATACCTACCTCCTGTAGATTTGTCCTGATCATCTCTGCGGCTTTCAATCTAAGGTCTGCCAATGGGTTAACCAGCAGCTCAATCCTTAAGGAGTTTCCCTGGCCATCCTCAAGTACGCCATCTGCATCAATGTCTGCATAGCCAGCAGATGATAGCAAGCTTTCAGCCCTTTCAACATTGTATCCATACATATCAGCCTCTGATGATGCCAAGTATGAGGATGGATGTATGGGTGTATCTACCTGTGTTCCGTGCTGCAAGTATACCTTGTCTATGATGGATTGTCTATCAATGGCGTAAAGAATGGCTTGTCTCAGTAATTCAGAACCTTCCAAGGAAAACATCTCCATCTGGTTGTTAAATGACAGCACCTCATGATCTCCAGAAACATATTCGTATATTGCAATCCGTTCATTGTGTTCATACTTATCCCAATCAACACCAATGGTAGGGGCCATATCCAGCTTTCCTGTTTCAAATGCAGTAAGTATAAGGTCTCTGTCATCGTATATCCTACCTGTTATGTATGATATCTGGGGCTCTCCTTCCCTGAATTGGGGATTGGATTCCAGGTGGACCTCCTTGAACTTAACATGGTCCACGAACCTGTATGGTCCTGTTCCAATGGGTGAATAATCCTCAACCTTCAACGCTTCATTTCCGATCTCATCTGGAATTATTGGAAATGTAAGCATGTCCAGATTGTTTCCGGTAGGCTCCCTGAAGGTAATCTCGACTCTATTCTCAGATAAGGCTCTTGCTGAAAGAATATTCATGTCACCTTCAATTGCACCACTTCGCACCAGCTTACCGTACAGGCTATCCTCGCCTGACTGCTTCATCGCTTGGACTGTGAATACAACATCCTCTGAATCAAGTGGTTCTCCATTATGCCACAAAACATCAGTTCTCAAATATACCTCCACAGTCCTTCCATCTTCACTTATGGTATAGGTACTGGCAAGCCTTGGCACAGGCTGGAGGTTTTCATCGTACTCAAACAAACCCTCAAATATCAGCTTGCTGAAATGATAGTAGCTGAGATTGTCAATAAATAGAGGGTTCAATGTTTTAAAGCTGGTTAGTGGAAGGCTGATTCCTGCATTCTCAAAGATGAAGTAATCAACACCTTCCTGTATTTCTCCTATGTCTGATGGATCCTGTTCCACTGAACAACCCGTCATGGACAATACAGTCAGGGCCATTGCCATTAAAATTGCTGTTCTCCTCATTATATCTACCTTAATCCTTTTATTATATTTTTTAGCCAATTTCTAGTGTCTATTACAAGCTCGTCAAAAAATGTATCCTTTCCGATTGACATTCCACTCCCGTATAGGAGCTCATATACCTGCCGATTCCTCTGTACCCGCTTCACATATTCATCTGTTTCCGGAAAAGGTATGTTATGGAGGTTTTCTCCATCAACACTATATTCATCTTCTGATAGCCATGCTGTAACATTTCCACTTCCAGCATTGTATGCAGCCAGTGCAACGTCTTCATTGCCATATTGATCGATCAGTTCCCTCAAATACCAGGAGCCGATTCTAATGTTGACCTCCGGCACATGGAGCATTTCCTGCCTATAATCTTCCATTTCAAATATCTTGGATGCCCATTCACCAGTGGATTCGCCTATTTGCATCAATCCCCTGGCATCTTTAATGGATGTTGCATCCTTATCAAAATTGCTCTCCGTCTTTATCACTGCCATAACCATCATGGGGTCCAGATTGTATTCCCTTGAGTACTTGATTACTGAATCCTTGTAGACCAATGGATAGGTCAATGCCACGGCAGACACAACAATTGCCATTAAAATTGCCGCAGCCAATATAAATGTAATTATCTTTTTCATAGTTCACCACTATCTATATTCATCCAGCAGTTTCATAACCTGCTTCCTTGTATCTTCCATACTTCCCGAATTGTCAATTACCCTATCGGCCAGCTTCCTCTTTTCTTCTATGTCCAACTGAGATCTGATTCTGGATAGGGCCTCATCATGGGTGTAATCATTTCTCTTCATAAGCCTTTTCAGCTGAATGGCCTCTTCTGTATAAACAACCCATATCTCATCCAGTATGATCCCTGAATCCTCAATCTCACCCCTTGATTCAAAAAGCAATGGGATATCTACAAACACCACATTATTATTGTATGAGGTTCTATCTATCCTTAATGTCATCGACTCCCTTATTAGTGGATGGAGCAAATCATTCAGCATTTTCCTCTTCTCATCGTTTTGAAATATAAGGTCCCCCAGCTTCTCCCTGTCCAAGCTTCCATCATCCCTCAACAAATCCCTGCCGAATTGGTCAATTACCAACTTCAGACCTTCACTTCCCTTTTGAACAACCTCTCTTGCTATGCTATCTGAATCAATCACCTGAAAGCCTTCCTCCACGATGATTTTACTGACCGTAGTTTTTCCAGTCGCTATTCCTCCCGTGATTCCAATGACCTTCACCTTATTTTGTTTCATACCAACTCTCACCTTCCAGTATGTCGACCCTTAGAGGCACCTGTAGCTTGACCGCATTTTCCATTGTTTCCTTCATCATTTTCCTAACGGTTTCAACTTCATCCCTATGGGCTTCAATTATAAGTTCATCGTGTATGGTCAGTATCAATCTTGACTTTAGGTTATTTTCCCTCAGTTTCCTGAACACCTTCACCATGGCCATTTTTATTATGTCAGCTGCACTGCCCTGTATTGGCATATTCATGGCAACCCTTTCCCCGAAGGATCTGATGTTATAGTTCCTTGATGCCAACTCTGGTACATATCTCCTGCGGTTCAACAATGTTTCAACATATCCGTTTTCCTTGCCCTGTGCTATTGCATCATCCATATATACCTTTACTTCCTTGTAGTTTTCAAAATAATTGTCAATGTATTTTCTGGCTTCCTTTCTGCTGATTCCAATATCCTTGGAAAGGCTGAAGTCAGATATCCCGTAGATGATGCTGAAGTTTATGGCCTTTGCCTTATATCTAAGGTCTGATGTAACTTCATCCTTTGGGTAACCAAAAACCTCCGCGGCAGTCTTGGTATGGATGTCCTCGTTATTGATGAAGGCATCCATCATTTTGGGGTCAGATGAAATATGGGCCAGTAATCTGAGCTCTATCTGGGAGTAATCACCATCCAGGAAAACATAGTCAGGCGTCTGAGCGATAAATGCCTTTCTGATTAATCTACCCTCCTCTGTTCTGATGGGTATGTTCTGCAGATTCGGCTCAGTGCTGGATATCCTCCCTGTGGATGTAACAGTCTGATTGAATCTTGTGTGAATTCTTCCGGTATTGGCATCAATCATACCCTTCAATCCCTCAATATATGTGGATTGAAGCTTTACCAGCTGCCTGTACCTAAGAATCCTTTTAACTATTTCATGTTCTCCCTTTAGTTCATCAAGAACCTCGGCATCTGTAGAATAGCCAGTCTTGGTTTTTTTTATGACTGGAAGTCCCAGATCCTCAAACAGGATCTCCCCAATCTGTTTTGGCGAATTTACATTGAACTCCTTTCCTGCAAGATCGTAAATCTGATCCACAAGTTCCCTTATCTCAGCATCAAACTCCTTGCCTAAAACATCCAGTTCATTTTTATCAACCTTCACCCCATAGTACTCCATGTATGCCAAAACTTCAACCAGAGGCATTTCAATTTCCTTAAAAAGCTGATCCATTTCCCTTTCCTTGATGATATCCAGCATCAAAGGCTCAAGCTTCTCAATTTTCTCCAATACAAAGGCCATATAGCTTTCTATAAAGGAATTATCAAGCTCTCTAACAAGCTTCCGCTTCTTCCCCTTGCCAATCTCACCTTCAATATCAGGTCCAGCTTCACTGAAGTATTCCTCTGACAATTTGTTTATTGAGAGATTGCTTTGACTTGGATTAATAATGTATTCAGCTATCGAAGCATCAAATGCAAGGCCCTTTAAGCTCCAGCCCATCTGGATGGTCTTTAACAGGTCAGACTTGGAATCAAGCCCTGATTTCTTGATGTTTTCATCCTCAAACAAATTTTTAAGGATTTTCTTGCCCTCATCATCCAGTTCACCCAAATAAACAAGATGGCTGCTCTTCCCCTTTGGCTTAATCCCGATGCAAACGGGATTTTCCCTGAAATATTCCTCCTCAGTTAGTATCTTAAATGAGATTTCACCCAATTTCTTGGATTCATCAGCTAATTTTTTCATTCCCTTCAAATCTTTTAACTTCAATATTCCATACTCCACCAGCTCATCCTCTGTTTCCAAGTTATCCATATGGAGCTTACCGAGTAGGCTCTTAAACTCAAGATCTTCATACATTTCCTTAAGCTTGGCCGTGTTCTCCTCTCCCACCAGAAGATCTGCCAGTTGGAAATCAAGAGGTACATTAAGCACAATTTCTCCCAGCTTCCTGCTTAAGAAGGCTATCTGCTTGTGCTCCTCCAATTTCTCCTTAAGTTTTTGTCCGCTTACAGAGTCAATGTTTTCGTAGACCCCTTCC
>JANKMX010000075.1 GCA_024649995.1 Gudongella sp.
TAGCTGGAGACGGGACAACAACAGCTACACTGCTTGCACAGGCAATCATCAGAGAGGGACTTAAGAATGTTGCAGCAGGAGCAAACCCAATGATAATCCAGAAGGGTATCAGAAAAGCTGTTGATGCGGCTGTTGGAGAGATCAAGAAAGCATCAGTGCCTGTTGAATCCAAGGAGGCCATAGCCCAGGTTGCATCAATTTCAGCTGCAGATGAGGAAATCGGACAATTGATTGCAGATGCAATGGAAAAGGTTGGAAACGATGGAGTTATAACCGTTGAGGAGTCCAAGTCAATGGGAACAACCCTTGATGTTGTGGAAGGAATGCAGTTTGATAGAGGATACGTATCAGCTTACATGGTAACTGATACTGAGAAGATGATTGCAGAGTATGAAAATCCATATATCCTATTGACTGACAAGAAAATTTCAAATATCCAGGAGATACTTCCAGTTCTTGAGCAGATTGTTCAGCAAAGCAAGCCACTGGTGATCATTGCTGAAGACATTGAGGGAGAGGCAATGGCCACTCTTGTTGTCAACAAGCTTAGAGGAACCTTCAACTGTGTTGCTGTGAAGGCACCAGGCTTTGGAGATAGAAGAAAAGAGATGCTCAAGGATATAGCAATACTGACTGGTGGAGAGGTAATCTCAGAGGAACTGGGACATGACCTTAAGGAAACCAAGATAGAAATGCTTGGTAGGGCTGCAAAGGTAAAGATAGACAAGGAAAATACCGTAATTGTAAACGGTGAAGGCAGCCAGGAAGACATTCATGCAAGAATTACCCAGATCAAGAACCTTGCAGACGCTTCCGAGTCAGAATTTGACAAGGAAAAACTAATGGAGAGACTAGCCAAGCTATCAGGTGGAGTTGCTGTGATTCAGGTAGGTGCAGCGACAGAGACCGAGCTGAAGGAAAGAAAGCTTAGGATAGAGGATGCATTGGCTGCAACCAGGGCAGCTGTTGAGGAAGGAATCGTTCCTGGAGGAGGAACTGTTCTGTTGAATGTAATTCCAAAGATTGCGTATCTTCTGGAGGAAGCTGACGCTGATGAGAAAACTGGAATCAGCATCATACTGAGAGCTCTTGAGGAGCCGGTAAGACAGATTGCTGCAAATGCTGGAATTGAAGGCTCAATTATCGTTGAAAAGGTTAAGGTAGCTGAAGAGGGAATAGGATTTGACGCACTAAGCGAGCAGTATGTAAACATGGTTGAAAAGGGTATCGTTGACCCAACCAAGGTAACAAGATCAGCACTTCAAAATGCGGCGAGCGTTGCTGCAATGGTACTGACTACAGAAAGTGCAGTAGCTGATATTGAGAAGGATGACCCAATGGCCGGCATGGGCGGCATGGGTGGAATGGGTGGCATGGGCGGTATGATGTAGCCACCAAAACTACAAGCATATTTATCCCCACCTGAAAGCAGGTGGGGATTCATTCTGATGTCAGAGAATAGCGGAAATGTGATGCAATGTAAGATGGAGTATTCTTCCATCTGAATTTATTTGTTGTAAATAGACAAAAAAAGGAGTATCATTAGAAGATAATATATAGATGGAGAGAATACATGAAAAGAGAATACTCAGTTTATTTACTTTTATCACATAGTGGATCAATGTTTTCCAGGGCGATCAATTTTTTCACCGACCACCCCTATACACATGTTTCCATAGCATTGGACGAGGATCTTGACCAGGTTTATAGCTTTGGGAGGCTTAATCCCTACAATCCCTTTTTCGCGGGATTTGTAAGGGAGGACATTCATCAGGGAACCTTCAGCAGATTTCCAAACACAACCTGCTCACTTTACGAGCTTAAGGTCACAGGAAAGCAATACAGGAGCATAAAGAAGGAGATTGACAGGTTCAGAGCAGAAGGTCATAAGTATACCTACAGCTTTCTAGGAATAATAACGGCTTCCTTTGAGTACCCATTAAGCAGAAGGTACAAATACTTCTGCTCCCAGTTTGTATCGGAGGTGTTCCTTAAGAGTGGAATAGACCTATCAGGGAAGCATCCAGGTCTGACTTCACCCATGGACATAATGGAATACAAGGAGTTGGAGCTGGTCTATTCGGGTTATCTACGAAATTACAGACATGCAGAGATAAAAGTTGCAGTGGCTGGGTAAGAACCCATAGGATGGAGGTGTGCTTATGGTAATCAAGATTCTGGGAACAGGCTGTGATAAGTGTGACAAAGCTTTTGACAATGCTCAGAAGGCTGTAAATGAGCTTGGAGAGTCTGTAGTGGTGGAGAAGGTTGAAGACCTGGTAACCATGATAAAGTATGGAATCCTTACAACTCCAGGTATTGTAGTGGATGAAGAGGTATTGGCAACAGGCAGAATCCCAACGGTTGAAGATTTCAAAAACATTATTTTGGATAGATAATGATCAAATCTGAACCCTAATGACAATGATTATGAAATTATTGTAAAATTGTTGCAAAATCATTGACAAACTATTGACAAACTCACGAAAGTGAGTTATTCTTTTATCATATAGATAGATAAATTTAAATGTAAAAGAAGCCAAAGGGGTGTGGGTATGGATCGTAGAGTGGATGTTTTAAAGGCACTGGCTGATAAAAACAGGCTTTTGATTCTTGATATGCTGTCATGCGGAGATATGTGCGCTTGTGACATTATGGAAGGCCTGGAGCTGACTCAGCCTACAATATCACATCATATGAAAATTCTTGTAAAATCAGGGGTTGTGGCAGGTAAAAAGGCTGGAAAATGGATGAACTACAGCATAAATCACGATGTTGTTGAGGATCTTTCTGAGTACCTTGACTATCTGACCAATCAGAAGGAAGACTGTATATGTCACAGAAAGACCAGGATATGTAAACTGTAAGGAGTGATGAAATGGCAACTAAGGTAGCATTTGTATGTGTTCACAATTCATGCAGGTCTCAGATGGCGGAAGGGTGGCTGAAGCATCTTGGTGGAGAGGATTTTGAGGTCTACTCTGCAGGGACTGAAGAGTATCCGGAGGTAAAGCCTCTTGCCAAGGAGGTTATGGAGGAGGCTGGAGTGGACATGTCCGGCCATTATCCAAAGCTTATGGATGCAGTACCTGACCAGGTTGACTATCTTATAACCATGGGCTGTAATGTTGTGTGTCCCTTTGTTCCCAATAGGTTTATGGAGGATTGGGGACTTGACGATCCATCAGGAGGACCCATTGAGGATTATAGGGAGACAAGGGATATTATCAAGAAAAAGGTTGAAGATTTGATCGAAAGAGCTACTGAAGAGGAGAATAAATAGTGGAAAGAAAAATTGACCTATACCTATTGACCGGCTTCCTTGGATCGGGAAAAACAACTTTCCTCAGGAATATTCTTGAGGACCTTTCCCATGAGAAGGTCGGAGTAATAATGAACGAATTTGGGAAAATAGGGATTGACGGTGATATCATAAGAAAGGATGGGCTCCAGCTTACCGAGATAAACAGGGGATCCATCTTTTGTTCTTGCCTCAAGCTTAATTTTGCCCAGGCGATGGTAGAGATGGCTGACAGGGACATAAAATATCTTTTTGTTGAATCATCGGGACTTGCAGACCCTTCAAATATCGGAGAGATAATGGAAGGGGTCGAGTCTGTCAAGGGAAAGGTTTATGACTATAGGGGAGCCATATGTGTAACTGATGCCCTTAACTTCATGGACCAGCTGGAGGATCTTGAGACTGTGGAAAGACAGATCAAGCACTGCCACCTTGCCGTTCTCAGCAAGACGGACCTTGTTGACGAGAAAAAATTGACTGAGACTATAGGAAAAATCAAAGAGATAAACCCAATAGTTCCAATTGAAACATCCAGCCATGGAAGATTGGATTACGATTTTCTGGCTGAGGACCTAATGAGGTACAAATGGACTGAAGGGGAAGACACTACCAATGCACCGGAAAACAAACCAAAAACCATTACCATAAGCTTTGAAAGCCCTTTGGCAACAGAGGAGCTTACCAGCTTCATCGACGACATCAAAAAGGATGCATATAGGATAAAGGGCTTTGCAAGACTTGAAAAGGGATGGAGTCAGATTGATGTTGTGGGTAACAGGCTGGATATAAAGACAACTGAGCCAAGACAAGAAGACCAGCTTGTTGTCATCTCAAGGATTGGACCACAGATAATCAGACCCATGGCCAAGGCATGGGATGATAAGATAGGAATACCAATGAAGATGAGGTAGATTTTTCCAGGGGAAAGAAGAACAAGGTGCAGCTTTTGAACATCAACCATATGATGTTCAAAGGCTGCACTTTTTTTGCTTGCTGTAATTGGGATAATATGGGGTATATTATGCCTAGGTGAAGCTTATGATTGCTAAGGTATTGAAACTAACAAATGAATATGAAAAGGAGACGCTGGAGCTGCGCAGAAAAATCCACCAGAATCCCGAGCTGTCACATGAGGAGTACCAGACCTCAAGGCTGGTTGCAGAGTATCTTTCCGAAATTGACGGAAAGCTTGACTTTATAGGTGAAACGGGTGTTCTGTTCACAATGGAAGGTAAAAAGACACCAGCCCAGGGTCAAAGATACAAGACAATCCTTCTTAGGGCGGATATGGATGCACTGCCCATAGAGGAGCAGGTGGAGTCGGAGTTCAGATCCAGGAACAAGGGGATCATGCATGCGTGCGGTCACGATGTCCACACCGCCAATCTGGTTACTGTCGCCAAGGTGATGAGCCGAATGAGAAGTGAATGGAGCGGCACTGTCAAGTTCCTATTCCAGCCCGGAGAGGAAAGGGGGGCAGGTGCAAGGAGGATGATTGAGGGAGGAGTACTTTCAAACCCTGATGTGGACCTGGCCATGGCTCTTCATATAATGCCCATGGACAAGGGTCTGGTCCATTTGAACAAAGGGATCATAACAGCTTGTTCAGATGGCTTCACATTAACCATCAGGGGAAAGTCTGCACACTCAAGAAAGCCGCAGCAGGGCATAGATGCAATTAATATTGCGGGCCATATAATTGTGGCCTTGCATTCAATCCAGAGCAGGAACCTAGACCCCTTCTCCACAGCCACCTTTTCTTTGGGGAAGGTCTCTGGGGGAAATGCAAGCAATGTAATCGCGGACATGGTTCAGTTGAAGGGAATCATCCGGTCTCTTGATGCCGGGTCCAGGGAGGTGATAAGGGACCAGATTGAAAAGATATCCTCAGGTATTGCAAAGGCCTTCGGAGGAGAATGCAAGTGCGTCTTCAAGGAGGGGTATCCTTCGGTGAACAACAGCAAGGAGGCTGCAGGTATTGTGGGAGTTCTGCTTAATGACACCTACAATGAGCTTGTAGGTGACATTGACCCGGGTATCACTGGTGAGACATCCCTTGAAGGAAGGGTGGTCCTGGATGCCAAACCTGTGATGGCCGCAGAGGACTTTGGATTCATATCAGAGAGGGTGGAGTCCCTCTATTACAAGGTAGGGACCGGGGAATACGGACCTGGACACAGTCCCACATTCGACGTTGATGAAAGGTGGATAAAGTTCTGTACCAGGACTATGATTCTTGCCTGTCTTAGATTGATGGAAGTAAGGGAGTGATAGGTGGATATAAGAAAATTGAAGGAAGGAGGTGAGTAAGATGAAGAAAAGATCAGCCTTGTTGCTTGCTATTGTAATGTTCCTTGCAACAGGCTGTGGAAATGGTGCCGAGGAGGTCATACCCGCGTCGGAGTGGGAGGATGAGCATCCCCAGGTGTATGAAACCTACCTACGAAACAACGAAATGGTCCAGACAACGTTTGGTGGATCAGTACCAATCGATTACCTGGAAAAATATCCTGAACTCAAGACCTTCTATGAAGGCTATGGATTTAGCATCGAATACCTGCGGGCAAGGGGTCACACCTATGCATTGGAGGATGTCATACATACTGAAAGACCCAAGGCTGCAGCAAGCTGCTTTGCCTGCAAATCACCTGATTACCTGAAGCTGGTCCAAGAGGAGGGAATAACGGCACACTCCATGACCTTTGAGGAGGCAACTGAGAAGATGGTCAATTCCATATCCTGCTATGACTGCCATGAAAACACACCTGGAGTAATAAATATCAACAGAGGCCATTTCTTTACGGGAGTGGAAAACCTGGGAGAGGAATTTGAGCCCCAGGAAATGGTTTGTGGTCAGTGTCATGTTGAATACTACCAGGATCCGGAGACCAAGGTGGTTACCTTGCCTTGGCACAACGGACTAAGCACTGGTGGAATGCTTCAATATTTTGATGACATAGGCTACTCAGACTGGGAGCATCCTTCAACAGGTACACAGCTTTTGAAGGTGCAGCACCCTGAGTTTGAGACCTTCCAGGATAGCCTCCATTCAGGCTTTGGACTGACATGTATTGACTGTCACATGCCTTCAGAGGAAAGCCCTGAAGGAGATACCTTCAGGTCACATCACTGGACAAGCCCTCTTAAGACAGTGGAGGCATCCTGTATTGGCTGTCACAGTGACCAGACACCGGAATCCCTGATTTCTTGGGTAGAGGATATCCAGGGGAATGTGGAGGAAAGGATGAATGAATCCTCTGAAGCTTTGCTGGAGCTCATAGCCCTGTTGGCAGAGGAGACAAATAATCAAACCGTAAGTGACCAGGTCCTTCAGGATGCAAGAAACTATCACCGGCAGGCACAATTTAAATGGGATTTTGTTTTTGTTGAGAACAGTGAAGGCTACCACAACAACAGACTGGCCCTCCAGCTGCTTGATGAAGCAAGTGAGCTGGCTCAGAACGGAATAGACCTTTTAAGATAGGAGCATGATGCTCCTATTTTCTTTCCTTGACATAACCCATTGCTTTTGTTACATTATAAAGAAATATAAACTGGGTTTGAAAAAGGAGGAATTAATTTGGAATTTGTTGGAGAGGGTTTAACCTTTGATGATGTGCTTTTACTTCCAGGAAAATCAGAGGTACTGCCAAGAAACACCAATGTGGGCACACAGCTTACAAGAAAGATAAAGCTTAACATTCCATTGATGACAGCGGGGATGGATACTGTAACTGAATCAAAGATGGCCATTGCAATAGCAAGGGAAGGTGGAATAGGTATCATCCACAAGAATATGTCCATAGAAAAACAGGCACTTGAAGTGGACAGGGTCAAGAGGTCAGAGCATGGAATAATTACAGATCCCTTTTCATTATCAAAGGACCATGCCGTATCCGATGCGTTGGAGCTGATGGAGAGATACAGGATTTCTGGGGTTCCTATTGTTGAAGAGGACAACACCCTTGTTGGAATACTTACAAACAGGGACATAAGGTTCGAAAAGGACATAACCAGAAAAATTGATGAGGTAATGACAAAGGAAAATCTTGTTACTGCACAGATTGACATAACCATGGATGAGGCGTTGGAAATAATGAAGCAGCATAAATTTGAGAAGCTGCCATTGGTGGATGATGACTTCAAGCTCAGGGGTCTTATTACAATCAAGGACATAGAGAAGTCAATTGAATTTCCAAATTCCGCAAGGGACAAGAAGGATAGGCTCCTTGCAGGTGCGGCTGTTGGAGTAACCAGTGATATGATGGAAAGGGTTGCCGCCCTTGTGAAGAGCCAGGTTGATGTGGTGGTAGTTGACACAGCCCATGGCCATTCTAAGGGAGTGCTTGAGGCGGTTTCAAAGATCAAGGCCAACTACCCGGACCTTCAGGTTATTGCAGGTAATGTTGCCACTGCAGAAGCTACCCTTGACCTGATAAAGGCGGGAGCGGATGCTGTAAAGGTTGGGATTGGACCTGGTTCAATCTGTACCACCAGGGTTGTTACAGGTATTGGAGTTCCACAGGTAACTGCAGTTATGAACTGCGCTAAGGCTGCTGCAGAGCACGAGGTTCCGGTAATAGCAGATGGCGGGATCAAATACTCAGGAGATATCACAAAGGCGATAGCAGCCGGAGCCAATGTTGTAATGGCGGGATCCATGTTTGCTGGAACCGAGGAGAGCCCTGGGGAAGAGGTTCTTTTTGAAGGAAGAAGATACAAGGAATACAGGGGAATGGGCTCCATGGGAGCTATGGATTCCGGAAGCAAGGACAGATACTTCCAGGAGGATACCAAGAAATATGTACCTGAGGGAGTTGAAGGAAGGGTTCACTACAAAGGCAAGCTGGGAGATGTTGTCTATCAGCTTGTTGGTGGATTGAAATCAGGAATGGGCTATGTGGGGGCTAAGGATATTCCTGAGCTTCAGGAGAAGGCCAAGATGATCAAGATCTCAGGGGCATCTCTTGTTGAAAACCACCCACACCATATTACAATTACTAAGGAATCACCAAACTATCAGAGAGGATAGTTTAAAAACCAGGCTAGGGGAACAATACCAAGGCCTGGTTTTTTTTAATTCACAGTAAACGCCCCTAGGTGTTTGCCCGCAGTTCTGGATTCAAGTCCGATGAAAATCTCGCGCTCGTTTTCTCCGTTGATTCCTATGTCGCTTCGCTTGGAGGAATCAATGCACTCCGAAATCCTCGCTGGATTTTAAAATCGTTCTTTCATATGAACTGCTTGCCAAAGCACCTTAAGAGCTTCAAATAATCATCGTAATTACCCGGCAATTGTCACTCTGAGCTGTGCGAAGAGTTTTTAGTCCTCTTGTTATCTTTAGCTTCTTATCTCTTGTTTTTTTTCATTGTTCTTTGTTCACTGTCAATTGATCACTTTTCACCTTTCACTAACAACTCCTATCAACCTGGGTCCTAGCAGAATTTTAAATGTTTCCATTGTGCATTGCTTGTGCCCGGCGATATAATTCCTCAAAATCTATGATTTTGTTGGAACTCATCGAGAGGGTATGAACTGTGAATTGAGAATTGTCTAGATAGACTTTTATCGATAAATGTAGTAAAATGATGGCATAATCTGAAGAATTAAGGTGATCATAATGAAAATTGGCTTGGATGTCGGTTCAACCACCCTAAAATGTGTCGTGCTGGATGAGAAGGACAACTTGATCTTTCATTCCTATGAGCGGCACTTTTCGCAAATAAGGGAGAAGACAATAGTCTTATTGAATGAAATAATTGAAAGGTTTCCTTCTGAAAAAAGTGCAAGTCTCTCAATATCTGGATCTGCCGGGATGGGACTTGCTGAAAAGCACGACATACCCTTTATTCAGGAGGTGTATGCCACCAGACTGGCTGTGATGAGAGAGGTGGAGGGGACCGATGTGGTGATAGAGCTTGGAGGAGAGGATGCAAAGATCCTTTTCCTATCCAATGGGCTTGAGGTTAGGATGAACGGATCATGTGCTGGAGGCACAGGGGCCTTCATAGACCAGATGGCAACCCTTATGGGGATTAGCCTCACTGATATGAACGAGCTTTCAAAAGGTCATCAAAAGCAATATACAATAGCTTCAAGATGTGGAGTGTTTGCCAAATCTGACATTCAGCCCCTCTTGAACCAGGGAGCCAACAAAAGCGACATGTCTGCCAGCATATTTCAGGCTGTTGTCAACCAGACAATCGGAGGTCTGGCACAGGGAAGACCCATCAAAGGGAAGGTGGTTTATCTTGGTGGACCATTGACCTTTTTTTCCCAGCTTAGGGAAACCTTCAACAGAACCCTTGGAGTCAATGGAATATGTCCTGACAATTCCCTATATTTTGTTGCAATGGGAGCAGCCTTGAGCGACTTCGAAAAACCTGTAGACCTTGATGACCTTGTTAAAAGGCTGGGAAATCAACAGGTCAAGAGGTCATATGGTGGTCTCAAGAGGCTGTTCAGGGATGAAGAGGAGTACATGGTATTCAAGAGTCGACATGAAATGGAGCAGGTAACCTATGCCGATCCCTTTACATACAAGGGTGATGCCTATCTGGGAATCGATGCAGGATCAACCACCATAAAGGCTGTGATCATGGATAATGAGGATAGGATCCTTCATAGCATATACAGGTCCAATCAGGGAAATCCAGTTCCACTGATCAAGGATTTCCTGTTGGATTTCTATAGGAAGTATCCACAGATAAGAATCAGGTCATCAGCCGTTACAGGCTATGGTGAAGACCTTCTAAGAAACGCATTTTCACTGGATTACGGGGTTGTGGAAACAATAGCCCACTACACGGCTGCCAAGAAGTACAAGCCAGAGGTTGACTTCATAATAGATATTGGGGGTCAGGACATCAAGTGCTTCAAGATCAGGGATGGAGTGATTGACAGCATATTCCTAAACGAGGCCTGTTCGTCAGGCTGTGGGTCATTCCTGCAGACCTTTGCTGAAGCCCTGGGTTATGATATAGGTGACTTTGCCAATCTTGGAATATATTCAACGGACCCTGTTGACCTTGGCTCAAGATGCACTGTCTTTATGAATTCCTCCGTAAAGCAGGCCCAGAAGGACGGGGCAAGCATGGCAGACATATCCGCAGGACTTTCAATAAGCGTTATAAAGAATGCCCTATACAAGGTCATCAGGGCCTCCAGTGCCGGTGATCTGGGAAGAAACATTGTTGTTCAGGGAGGAACCTTCTACAACGATACCGTACTGAAGGCATTTGAGGACGAGCTGAATCAGAAGGTCATAAGGCCAAATATCTCAGGTCTTATGGGAGCCTACGGTGCGGCCCTCTACTCCAAGGACATGGGAAATGAAGAAACCGCTACCCTCATGGAGGACCAGCTCCAGATGTTCAACCATCAGGTACGGATGGTGATGTGCGGGCTTTGTGAGAACAACTGCAGCCTGACGGTAAACAGTTTTGGAGACAACAGAAGGTTCATCGGCGGAAACAGGTGTGACAGACCCCTTAAAAACAGGAATGTGGAAGAGCGCTATGATATGTATGAGGAGAAGCTGAAGCTTCTGAAGGAGTATAAATCCATCAAGGGACGCAGGGGATCCATAGGCATCCCAATGGCCCTCAACATGTATGAGATGCTTCCCTTCTGGCACACGGTCCTTACCCTGCTTGATTTTGAGGTCATCCGTTCGCCTTTTTCATCAAGGGAGCTTTTCATAAGAGGTCAGCACACGATTCCATCGGACACTGTATGCTTTCCGGCTAAGCTTGTCCACGGGCACATAGAATACCTGATCGACAGGGAAGTGGACACCATATTCTATCCCTGCCTGACCTACAATATAGATGAAAAGATGGGGGACAATCATTTCAACTGTCCAGTTGTGGCCTATTATCCTGAGGTGATTGCTGCAAACATTGAGAGGATTGAGGGAACAAGCTTCATATTCGACTATATGGGACTCAAGAACAAGAAGGTGCTCTCCAAAAAGCTATTCGAGATATTGCAGAGGACCCATAAGGACATCAAGCTAAATGAGGTCAGATTTGCTGTAGACCGGGGTATAAAGGAATACAGGACATATATCAGGAAGGTCCAGTCCAAGAGCCAGGAATTTATTGAAACTGCAAGAAAAGAGGGTAAGAGGATCATAGTCCTTGCAGGAAGGCCCTATCATGTTGATCCTGAGACAAACCACGGAATATCCAAGCTCATCACTGAGTATGGAGTGGTTGTTCTCAGTGAGGACTCAATAAGCAACCTTGGATCAAGGACTCCTGTGGATGTTCTAAACCAATGGACCTACCACTCAAGATTGTACTCAGTGGCTGACTATATAGGAAATCAGGATGACATGGAGCTGGTTCAGCTGGTATCCTTTGGCTGTGGACTGGATGCAATCACAACAGACGAGATAAAGGCCATACTGGAAGAGAAAGGAAAGATCTACACCCAGCTTAAGATAGATGAAATAACCAATCTTGGAGCTGTGAGGATCAGGATACGAAGTCTTCTGTCAGCAATAGAGCAGAAGGAGAAGGAGGAGAAAGTACATGGGCATAAGAGTTAAAAGAACTGAATTCACCAGGGAAATGAAGGAGGACTACACCATTCTTTGCCCCGACATGGCGCCGATACATTTCTCACTCCTGGAGAAGGTGTTCAGAAATTTTGGATACAATATGACGGTTCTAAAGAACACCGGACCCTCTGTGGTTGACCAGGGCCTAAGGAATGTCCACAATGATACCTGTTATCCTGCCCTTCTTGTAATCGGCCAGATGATAGACGCCCTAAATTCAGGGGAGTACGATACTGAAAGGGTCGCCCTTCTCATAACCCAGACAGGCGGTGGCTGTAGGGCTTCAAACTACATACATCTGCTTAGAAAGGCACTGATAAAGGCTGGTTATGGGAATGTGCCGGTGATTTCACTAAATGCTGGAGGGATGGAAAAGAACAGCGGCTTCAGGGTCTCATTTCCAATGCTTAAGCAATCCATGGCAAGCCTCATATATGGAGACCTTCTGATGCTTCTATATAATCAGACAAGGCCCTATGAGAAGGTCCAGGGTGAAAGCAGAAAAAATCTTGATTCCTGGATAGACAGGCTCGGTGAGGAGTTTCAATCGGGAAGAACCATAAGGCAAAGGGAAATGAAGGCCTTGATGAAGGAGATAGTCCTTTCCTTTGACAGAATAGAGAGGGAGGAAAAGAGCAAGGTCAAGGTTGGAGTGGTGGGAGAGATATATGTTAAGTTCTCCAGTCTTGGAAACAATCAGCTTGAGGAGTTTCTCCACAGGGAGGATTGTGAAGTTATGGTTCCGGGACTTATGGGCTTTATCATGTACACTGTTGAAAATGGAGTGATTGACCAGCAGCTATACGGAGGGAAGTTCTGGAGAAGTGTAGTGATGGACAGAGTAAACCGATACCTTGGAGGCCTTGAGAATACAATGATCCAGGCAGTCCGGAAAAACAGCAGGTTTACAGCTCCTTCACCATTCAAGCATCTCAAGTCCCTTGTTGATGATGTCATTGGATTGGGCTGCAAGATGGGAGAGGGTTGGCTACTGCCAGCTGAAATGATGGAGCTTGTATCAAAGGGCTATGAGAATATAGTAGTTACCCAGCCCTTCGGCTGTCTTCCAAACCACATAGTTGGAAAGGGAGTTGTTGCAAATATTAAGAGGATACACCCAATGGCCAACATCGTGCCAATTGACTATGACCCGGGAGCCACAAGGGTAAATCAGGAAAACAGGATAAAGCTGATGCTCTCCGTTGCCAGAGAAAAGCTTGATGATGTCAAGAGCAATGCTGTGGATAGGATTGAGACAACAATAAAGGAATCATCAAGGGATTCTCAACCTGTTAAAATGATCTAAGCAAGGGGCTGATGATGAATCAGCCCCTTTTGTTTGACAGATGATTAACAACTTGAT
>JANKMX010000076.1 GCA_024649995.1 Gudongella sp.
ACTTGATTCTAAAAACCATAGGCAAGGGACAGATGAAATATCTGTCCCTTGCATTTGTTTATTACCATTTCTTCGATTCTACCTCTTCCAATCCACACTGACTGGTTTCTGAAGCCTTTCACTGGTCTTGGGTGCCTTGCTCTCATTGTAGTAGACATATTGCGTCTCAGGATCAAGGTAGAAAATACCATCCCCCTCCAGGTAGAGCTCCTGGGCCGTTGGGAAGACACCTCTCAGGTTGAAGAAGGTGAGCTTCTTGTTGCCGTTGTTGAAGTACATATTCTCAAAATCGACATAGGATACTCCTTCAGCACCAGGATATCTGGTGAATCTACCCTCCTTGAATGTCTCAAGATAGACCCTCATGCTTGTAGAATCTCCTTTCCTTAGGCTTGGAGCCTTTACTTCCTTCATTGGGATGAATACATCATAAACTGCCTTATAGCCCTGGGAATAGTCAATGGTGTATCCATTCAATCCCTTTTCAAAGTGATTTACATAGGTTGTCCTATTTTGCCAAGCTGCACCTGAGCTGTATGCATAGTGTGAAGGAAACTCCAGGTACAGTCCGGATGCGGCATTTACTATGTCATAGTAACCAAACTCAAAGGTTACACCCAGTTCAATCATTCCAGGAACTGTGGGTTTGTCTGTTGGATTGCTTATCTCAAGCTCGACGTAGGCAGGTTTGTACATAAAGTCCGGGTCAAGCTTCAGGAAGGGTGCATCTATTGGGTTCTTGTCAGCGTAGTTTGCCGCCTCATCAAGCTGTTTGCCCATTTCAACTGTGATGTCCTCCACCAGGTCCTCGGTCCACTCATTCTGTGGAATCCCGGTTTCAGTCAGTACTACCTGCACGTAGTAATCCATGCTCATTTCAGCAAGCTGGTCAAAGTTTGGAAGGGTCGGTGGTATTCCAAGCCACATCAATCCGTAATTGGCCCAGGCTTCCAGGGTTGCCTTGAAGTAGCCCTTGAATGGCTCTCCCAATGGGAAGATGTTTACAATTGACATGATAAGCTTGTTCTTAAGTCTTGCGTAGGCATCGCTTACCTGGTTCACGATAGTCTTTATGACACTGGCAAGGTCCTTGAAGAAATTCACCACTCCAGCAAAGAGCTGCTGGTACCATGCCTCGTCCTTGTCCTCGGGCTTGGGTATATGAACCTTGGTATATTTCTCAAGTACCCTTGGGATGACTTTTTCCTCATATTCCTGGGCTGAATTTATGCCCTGCTGCTTGTAGTATGATGCATAGGAAAGATATGGGTACAGTACCGCCCCTGTATCTATATTCTTGAATTTGGACTTGATTTCGTCCCATTTGGGAGCCCTGTACACGTAGTAATGCTCCATGTAATTCTTATCTGGCCATCTTGGCTTCACATATGACTTGATGCTTATGTCAGGTAGTGAGTATGGAAGCTTGTTCACATACCTGTAGGGATTATCACTATAGTAGGTTACAGGCTTTCCAAACTGGTATTCCATAGTCAATGGAGATGAGTAGCTTACCTTGTACTCACCGGGAATGATTGAAGGCTTGAGTGCTACGCCCCTTACATAGTACTTGATGGCGTCCCCTTCCTTCATCTCATTTAAAGGCTTTGCAAATTTTGCTATGTCAACCATCACCGTATTGGGATAGTTTATGTGTACAAATGGCACAGGCAGATCGTACTCCACCTCATGGATGATATTTGGAGTATTTGGCCATGCTCCCCCGCTTGCTGGAAACTTTTCAGTTGAGAACTGGAGAATGATCCTTTCAGCTGACGGGTCAATGCCTTTAAAGTGGAAGAGTCTCTTGTTCTCAAGCCTTGGCTCAACTCCGAAAACCTGTCTGTATTCAGGATAGTTGGGATATTCTCCTCCCACTATTCCTCCTGTTTCCCTTGGTGTCCAAAGCTGAAAATCAGAATTGATTTTCCCCTCGTAATTTACCTCCGCTATCCTTTCACCATATATTACAGCCAGACCCTTTCCAGGGTCTCCGATTGTCTTGCCCAGGCCATCAACCGGGATTGCCCTCACATAGTAGACATTTCTGTTTGATGTAATTGGTCTGTACCCAGTCTTAAGCTTCAGGGCGTCAAGATTTATGGTATTTGTCTCAATCAAATCAATGTTTATTGGATCAATCTTAATGAAGTCGGTGTTTATAAGGTTGGTGTTGATCAGGCTTGTATTCAGGGCGACCTTGATGATATCATCCCCTGAAGCAATGTCAACCTTTGAGAAATCAATCTGAAACTCATTTGTAGTGGCTCCCACCTCTCCTGAGGCAAGCAGTCCAACCGGGTTTTTCCAGTTTGTCTCAAAGCCATTGAACTGGACCTGGGAGACCTGCCATACCACCTTGGAGGCACCGGCTGCATCCTTGAGGTTGAAGTAGAACCATCTTCTGGTCTCACCCTCCCTATCCACAAATGCAGACATGGTTGAATCGGTGTATACGTTTTTCTGCTGGTCTGTCGAAATAATTGAAAGGTTTATGGGCTGCTGAAGTATGGCTCCGGTGCTGGGCTTTCCAAGTGGCTTGGCTTCCCCGGACGCCACGTAAAGGTCAATCCTATCATCGTATTTTGGGAAGAAGAGGTTCCCTTCAGCCATATCCCTGAAATTTTCAAGGGGACTGGTCAGGTTAAGCAGCTTGCTGTAGGTTGATAATGTCCCTGAACTATCCTCGGGTAAGAGGATTCCCGGATCAGGAGCCACCGGTCCCTGGGGATCTCCATCCTTAAAGCTTACATAGGTCCTTTTCATAAGTACGACTGCCTGCTCCCTGGTGGTGTTTTGAAGAGGTCCCATGAGATTATTACCTATCCCCTTCATAATACCGTTTCCATAAGCAAACCTTACGGAATCCAATGCCCAGGAGGCTATCCTGTTTTGGTCTGAAAATGGGAACTCACCTGAGTAGCCTTCCTCAATTCCAGTTAGGGCTACCTTTAGGGTCCTGTGTATCATTACACATATTTCCTGTCTTGTTATGTCCTTGTAGGGCGCAAACTCTGTTTCGCTTATGCCCTTGACAATACCCAGATGATACGCCTTTACAATGTCCATGTTGCTTGTGTCCTGGAAGGGATTGACTCCTCCCATGGCCTGGTTGCCTGACAGGGCTTCATAGAGCCTGACGGCAAGGATGCAGAACTCCTCTCTTGTGATGTTCTTCCTGTAGCTATTCATTACTCCAGGATATGTCAAGCCCAGGTTGTAGGCTTCAATAAGCTCCTCCTCCGCCCAGCTGCTCTGGGTCCCATCAAAAATGGATGGTTGTGTTTCCGCCAAAAGGCTTGAAGAGCTCCCAAAGAGTATTGCAAAAACCAACAGGAAGCTTAGGGCTTTTTTAATCTTATAATCATTGCACTCAATCCTTTCTCTGTTTTCTAACAATGGCTTCTCAATGGATTTATACCCACAATTGTTTACCGCACTAAAGTTTTGAAGTTGTTATTGACGTTTTTACACAAAAAAACTGCAAACCCATTCAATATTGTCTGCAGTCCTTGTTATATTCTATAGATTTGCTATGACCTTGGTGAT
Organism: Gudongella sp.; assembly: GCA_024649995.1. Lineage (GTDB taxonomy): Bacteria > Bacillota > Clostridia > Tissierellales > Tissierellaceae > Gudongella. The sequence continues at coordinate 3,550 of JANKMX010000076.1, forward strand.
AAAGATTTCCACCAGATCCTCGTCAAACTGGGCTCCAGCATTTTCCCTAAGCTCCCTTATGGCATCCTGGGCTTTCATGGCCTTTTTGTATGGTCTATGTGAGGTCATGGACTGGTAGGCATCCGCTATTGAGATAATCCTGGCTTCAAGAGGTATCTCCTCTCCCATAAGACCCTCAGGGTAGCCTTTTCCATCATACCTCTCGTGGTGAAAGCGAATGGCTTTGGCATACCTCTCATGGTGTCCCAGAATTCTGAGTATTTCATAGCCTGCCTGGGAGTGCCGCCTGATGATTGTCTTCTCTTCATTTGTCAACGCTTCCTCTTTATTGAGTATTTCCTCGGAGACTATTATCTTGCCAATATCATGGAGCTCAACAGCCTTTTTAAACTCCTCAACCTCTACCTGGGACTTGCCAAGCTCCCTGTAAAGAGCTGCTGCCATTAGGCTGGTCTCTTCGTTATGCTGCCTTTCATCCTGGAATTTTTTTCTGTTCTCCTCAAGGAAATCCAGGATAATCTCCCTTTTCACATCCTGGTTGTTCCTGTGCTTGTTTTCGTACATATTGGAGTCCGCATACCTTAGGTTGTCATCGATTGATTCATCCTCAGCGGTCTTGGTGGAGAATCCAACCGCCAGTGAAAGCCTAAGGGATTCAACCCTGTGATCATGTCCATTTCTTTGGATCCTTTCCTTGATTTCTCCGGCCTCCTTTGCTGATGTCTTCGGAAGCAATATCAGGAATTCATCCCCACCTGTCCTGGCTATGATGTCATCGGCTCTGAAGATTTCCTTAAGAAGATTTGCAGCTTCAACTATGATGCGGTCCCCCATTTCATGTCCAAAGATATCATTGGTCAGCTTCAGGTTGTTCATGTCAACTATCATGACAGTAAAGGGAAGATTCCTTGAGGTATCCAACCGCTTAATGGCATCCTCGACATATCTTCTGTTGTAAAGGCCGGTGAGCTCGTCATGGAAGCTCAGGTATTCAATCTTCTCCTGCTTTCTGACAGACTCTGTGATATCCCTGAATACGATAACATATCCCCTTGTCTCCCCGTTCTGGAGCCTTACGGTTGCAACACTGTTATTAAGGATCACTTCCTTTCCTGAGCCTGTGACCATGAGTGCCCTTCTGTGGTTACCGTTTCCGGTTTGTCTTGTCACTGCCAGGATATCCTCAGGATCTCCGCTTTCTGGATTGCGCAGGTCAAATACATCCTTCAGAGGCTTTCCCTGAGCTTCCTTAAATGTCCATCCGGTCATTTCCTCAGCTACTGGGTTTAGAACAGTAATCCTACCCTCCACATCAGTTGATATGATTCCATCTTCAACTGACAGTAGTGTTGACTGGAATATCTCCTTTTCCAGGAAAAGCTCCTGTTCAGCATTTTTCTGGGATGTGATATCCGCCATGCTCCCCAGCATTCTTGCTGGCTTGCCATTTTCGTCAGTCAGGAGGGTTCCCCTGTCCCTGATCCAGATTGTCCTTCCGTCCCACAGAATCATTCTATGCTCACTGTAGAGGTTCCCCTGACCATTTAAGGCCCTCTCTATATTGTCCCTTAGCTTCTGCTCGTCTTCTGGATGCACTGCAGCGACGAACTCATCCAATTTGTGATAGTCAGTTTCATATGGGATTCCCATGATTTCGCACCACTTCTTGTTATGTCTTACAACTCCCTCTTGAAAGTGCCAGTCCCACAAGCCTTCACCTGCAACCTCCAGTGTGATCCTCATGGTTTCTTCCCTTTCCCTAAGCTTTATCTCCATGTTCTTCTTCTCGGTTATGTCCTCACAAATCAAAGCCAGGTAGGATTCCCGAGGCTTGTATATTGATATGTTCCACCATCTATCAAGATCCTTGAGATAATGCTCGAACTGACCCGACTGTGCCTTCCTGAATATCCCATTTATGATATCGGTAGCATTCCCCCTGTGAACCTCCGACAGCTCCGCAAGGGCCTTACCCTTCATATATTCAAGGCTGTAGCCGGTCATACTTTCCATGGTACCATTTGCATCCGCAATTCTATATTCCATAGGCCCATCCTCTGGTTTGCGCTCCTCCATCAGCAAGAATCCCTGATTCATCTGATCGATCAGAAGCTCCTTCTCAGCCCTGTTCTCCTCAACCATCTCCCTTAAGGTCTGCTGCTCCTTTGCAAATTTTCCGATGTACCTGACGCTTATCATCTGTATGATTATAAAGGCTATGACAAGTGCAATTACATACCTCAGGTAAAGGTAGGCCTTAAGGTCTTTTACAGGTTGAAGCAAGGCCTCCTCGTCCATGCTTATTGCCACGGTTGTTCTCAACGGTTCGCTGTAGATGTATGAGTTGGCCCTGCCATCCTCAATGACCACATCCTCATTCTTCAACTCGTCCAAAATGGATACGTCATAGCCACCCATCCTTAGCTGAGTTATTGAGGAGCCAATATCTGAGAGGGTTACATCAAATCCTATGATCTCTTCCCCATCCTTCAATGGAACCTGGACTACGATTATGTCCAGGCTGGAATAATATCTGGAGACGATATCCTCCTGGTCCCACAAAATAAATGCCTTTATGTTTGAATCAGGTCCCACATAATGAATAAGGCTTCCATCGGAGGAGAACCTGGCAGCTGTCCTCAACCGTTCAAAGACCATTGCACCCTCCTCATATCTTGGGGCGGTGAATTCTCTGGCTTCCTCCAGGCTTATCTCCCCACGGTGATATAGCTCAAGGGCATTCTTTGTTTCTGCTCGGCTTGATATGGAGAGAGCATTGTTCCTAAGATTCAAGAGATTCTCGTGAAGTATCTGGTACTTGTTCTGGGATATGAGTTGAAACTCTTCAAGTACCGAAGCTTCCAGCTGCTTGGAGATAGGGCCGTATATGCCCAAGAATATGGATATGAATATGACCACAAGTACAGCCATCACGATGAATCTTATCCTGGTGTATATCTCCCTCATATCTTCGCCTCCTTTCGCACTTGTATGGTTAGGTGTTAAATTTTCACATTTGTTGCTGAAATCCACTCAATTCCCCTAAGAATGAACATTTGCATACATAGTAATTCTACCATATAATTCTAATATTTGTATAATTGATATTGTTTTATCATTTAATGCCTCCCCCTCCAGTCATTGCCCCTGTTTAAGTGAGACCAAGTACTGGGTGTCATCCATCCTTGAGTGCGTCCAGTTACCAAACATGTCTGTCGTGGTTTTGTGCTCTGACGCTTCTGTCTTCAGCAAAGATATAGGCAGCATCTGCAGTCCCCGGTTATCAGGCTAGGTCATGGACTTTATAATTGTATTGAATTTATGTTCACAATCTGTTACTATTAGGGTATAAATAGAACGTATACTCCGATTCTGTCTTTCCCACATCATGGTTGGCGTAAATCGGAAGCTCAGAACACTGGGCCAGAAAAGAGATTTTCTGACCTGCCATGCTAGCAAAGGGGTTATTCACTGAAGGTGGATAATCCCTTGTTGTTTTTTTGAATGGAATCATTGAGGGCGGACGTTTTTTATCTTTTGAGAATTAGAAGGAGGGGTTTCAATGAGTACAGTAATTGGTAGTATGCTAAAGATCAACCTAAGTGACAGAAGCTCAGAGGTGCTTGAGATTGACAAGGATTGGAAGGATCTGTATGTAGGTGGCGAGGGCTATGCAGCAAAGATACTTTACGACCACCTTGAAGCAGGAATGGATCCCATGGATGAAAAAAATATGCTGGTGTTCACAACCGGACCATTGACCGGCACCAGGGCTCCCTCATCAGGCAGGCTTGTCATAGGCTACAAGTCTCCCCTTACAGGGACCATAGGCATGACAAATGTTGGTGGACACCTTGCCCCCATGATCAAACGCGCGGGCTACGATGTTATCATCATAACCGGCAGAAGTGAGACTCCTGTCTACCTTTACATCAATGACCAAGGGGTGGAATTTAAGGATGCTGCTGCTCTTTGGGGCAAGAACACCGAGGAGACCGAGGATGCAATACGACAGGAGCTTGGTGAATCCAAGGTGAGGATCGCTGAAATCGGTCCTGCCGGCGAGAAGCTGTCCCTTATATCCTCAATAATGATTGACAAGCACAGGGCGGCTGGCCGGGGAGGTCCTGGAGCAATTATGGGAGGTAAAAACCTGAAGGCTGTAGCGGTTTATGGAACGGGCAAGCTGGATGTTGACAATCCTGATATGATGGACCAGTTCTCAAAACGAGCACGTGAGGAGTTGGATGCTGAAGCCTTTGTAAGGGAGGAGCTGAAGCCCTTTGGAACCCCATCATTTACAGACTCAATCAATGCTCTTGGTCTACTGCCCACAAAGAACTGGCAATTGACCACCTTTGATTCCGCCATGGACAAGATTGGTCACAAGGCCTACCATGATAATTTGAAGGTGAAGGCTTGGGCTTGCTTCGGATGTCCAATCGCCTGCGGAAGGCACACAGAGATAATCGACGGAGAGTATGCGGGTGAATCCGGCGGAGGTCCGGAATATGAAACCCTTGGTGCATTTGGTTCCAAGTGCTTTGTGGATGACCTTAACGCCATAGTGAAGGCTGGATATATATGCAATCGCATGGGTCTTGATACCATATCAACGGGGCAGACAATAGCATCTGCCATGGAATGGTTTGAAAAGGGTCTCATCGACAAGGAAACAACCGGCGGCATCGACCTATCCTTTGGAAATGCAGAGGCAATGGTCAAGATGACTGAAATGATCGCAAACAGGGAAGGTTATGGAGATGTACTTGCCGAGGGATCACTGAGGGCTGCGAGAAAAATCGGTCCGGAGGCTGAGAAGTATGTTTTCCAGGTCAAGGGTATGGAGCTTGCATCCTGCGGCGTAAGGGCCAGCAAGGGAGAATCCCTTTCACACCTTATCTCACCTAGGGGTGCCGACCACCTTAGACCCTATGCTTCAGTCATAGACTCCTTTGGATACCTTGAGCCCGAGCTTGGAATCAATGAGAAGGTATCACCATTTGAGGATGAGAACAAGTGGTGGGTCAAGCCCTTTATGGAGCTTTCAATGATGACCAATCTCCTTGGGGTATGCCTGTTTGCAAGCATCACCCTTGCAGTGAAGGGAAGCACCTGGACTGGTCTTTACAATGCCGCCACTGGTGATGACAAAACAATGGATCAGATGATGGAGGCAGCTGAAAGGGTCATTAATCTTGAAAGATTGTTCAACGCCAGGGAGGGCTTTGGAAGAAAGGATGAGAAGCTTCCAGCTAGACTTACCCAGGAACCCGCACCTGATGGCCTTGGCAAGGGCCAGGTTGCAGATGCCGAGATCATGCTTGATGAGTTCTACCAAAGCATGGGCTGGGATGTGGAAACCGGGCAGCCAACTGATGAGACATTGGTTAGGCTGAAGCTTAAGTAAAGAGATAAGAAGGGACGGTTATTTTGTATTAAAGCCATAGTTTGGCTTGAAAAATGACCGTCCATTTATTTTTTGCCAGGTTAAGCTATGTTCAGGTATAAATAATATCATTGACAGGTAAAGCATTAAACTGTATCATCAAATTATGGATTAGTTGTCATAATTCCAGCTAATATTTGGAGAATACAATGATTCCACCAACAAATTGAAAAGGCAAACTCTGTTAAAGCAGGGGACGCAAAGCCACGGGCCTAAGGTAACAACTACGGTAGCCGGGTTGCCACAAAGACATGCTATGCACTTTCATGGCTCTGAATGGTAACCCATCCAGAGCATTTTTATTTGCCTGGATTGGAAACAAGATAGGAGAAAGGAGATTTTTATGAAACGTTTGTTTAGCTTTTTATCACTTTTGATTGCATTGTCTATGGTTATGGCATTGCCGATGGTGGCCATGGCTGATGAAGAGGAAATTGAAATCGAGGAAGAGTTTGAAGATGTTGAAACAGAGGAAGAGGAAGCGGATGAGGAAATTGGAGAAAGCAGAGGCCGTGGCAAGGGAATAGGCAAATCCAAAAATCAAAACAAGGAATGGAAGGGCATCAAGGATGTGCTTGAGGCAGATAAGGATGAGCTAGAGGTCCTGAAGGATGAGCTTGAGCTTGAAATTGAGGAGCTTGAGACCCTTTTGGAGGCTGCTGAGGAAGCTGAGGACTCAGAGGCTATGGCTTTACTTCAAGCCGAGATTGAAGGGCTTAAGGGAGAGTTCGAAGACTACAAGACTCTTATGAAGCAGAAAATCAGGGAGATGCAGCAGGTCATGAGAGAAAAGTACACCCAAGAGGAGTGGGAGCTTCTGATGGAGAATGCAGAATCCCTAGAGGGTATTGAAGGCATCGAGATGCTGCCTGCAGAAAATATCCTTATGCCGGGCAAGAACCTAAAGTTCGATGTTCCACCTGTAATCAAGGAGGGAAGGGTTCTGGTACCAATAAGATCAATATCCACCGCATTGGGTGCTGAGGTTGACTGGAATGTTGAAACAAAAATCGCCACCATCAATTATGAAGGTTCTGTCATAGAGTTTGATATTGTTAATTTTACAGTAACTGTGGATGATGAGCCTGTTGAACTCGATGTTCCAGCGGAAGTGATGGAGGGAAGAATTGTTGTACCATTGAGATTCATCGTTGAGAATATGGGCCTTGATGTTGAGTGGGAGCCTGAAACTGAAACAGTTGAAATTACAGAATAGTTGAACCACCCCCAATTAGATACATTAAGAAGGCACTTCGAATCTCAGATGCGAGAATCGAAGTGCTTTTACTTGTGCCTTACCTTGGAAAATAAATATATTTCCCATAGTCTCTTTGCTCTAGTACAAAAGACTATGTTCGCTGAAGATCAGATCCTGCCCACTCTGATTAGGATGTGGATCGCAGAAGCTTTTGTAGAAGCCCGTCAGGCTATCCTTGTTGGAATGAGCATTGAAAGCATCATATATTCCCACAACTCTGTAGTCGAAGTCTTCATCCAACAGGTCTCCCCATTTTGTATCCTCAAGATCTTCAAAGTTTTCAATAATATAGTTTAGCCCCATATCCCCAGAACTACTGCTGAAATAAGCATCCACCCTATCATAGATGGACTCATCCTCATGATATGGATTATATACTGTCATGACAATAAGCGTCACATCCGGGTTCAAATATTCTATACGGTCGATAACCTGAGGCCAGTAAGCTTCAAAATTATCCCTGCCTGCATCAGCCACTGACCAGTCAATGTCATATTTGTTTAGTCCGGACCATCCTCTTGATGCGGCATCCATAATGTCATTGGCACCGACACATAATGTTATTACATCAGCAGTGCTGATTGATGTACTCATCTGATTTATCTGGTTCAACACATCAACTGTGTTGTGTCCACTGACGCTTGCATCAACGAAGTTACCACCTTCAACATTCAGATAATCCGCAAACTGCTCAACATAGCTGTAGGTATCAGTTCCGCCTCCCAGATAGTTCCAGAAGCTGCTGTAATAGGTTCCATATGGAATCGAATCTCCCAAGGCTACGTATTTAATAGGCTCTATTGCCAGTGGGTTGACAGTGATTGTAACTGTTGCAGTTGAATCTCCATTAAGTGTGTAGGTGAAGATATCCGTTCCAACAAAATCGTTGTTTGGTGTGTAGGTGACATAGCTAGAATTATTTATCAAAGTTCCATTGGATGCACTAGATACCGATTCAATATACATCTGACCACCATCAATATCTGTGTCATTACTTAAGACATGCACATCTACTGCTGTGTTCACATCTGTGATAGCGATGTCATTAAAAGCTACCGGTGGGTCATCCACTGGATTTATTGTAATACTGACAGTTGCCCTAGCACTTCCACCATTTCCATCGGATACTGTAACCTGGAATGAGTCAGATCCGTTATAATCTTGATCTGGCGTATAGGTAACTTTAAGTCCATTTACTTCTGCATTTCCATTTGATGGGTTCTCTGTAATCTGCGCCGTTAAAACGTCTCCATCAGGATCACTTGCTATTAAGGTCCCCTCTACTGGAGTATCCTCGTCTGTTGTAAGAGTTAAATCCCCCACTGTTGGTGGATTGTTATCTGGCGTACCTCCTTCTACTATAAATGTAGCTGTTAAGCTGTCTGTAGAGCTTCCATCACTTACAGTAATGGTGGCTGTTTCAGTACTATCCCCAGCAATATATTCATATATGACCTTTTCCTGAATCCCCGCAGACTTACTGCTTATCTTTTCAAGATTATCCGAGCTATCATCCCAGGTGAGAGTCTTTGAGCTGCCATATCTTGCAACAACCTCAAACTGGTAATTTTGGCCTTGAGTAAGGGTAATAGTAAAGTCCTCTGTTGTAATGTCCACAGGGGTATTGGTTCCAGGCTTGGCAGCGTATGCTGCTGGACCAATTGCAATAAGTAGCATGATCAATACCACAAAGATAGATAATGTCCTCTTAAACCTTCTTCCTATCATTTTTCTCACTTCTTTCAATTTAGTTAGCTTTCCTTACTGACTCCTCTTGCTTGAAAATCTCAACTATAACAATCATCCCCTTTCCTTCTCAGAAAGAATCAACCATCTAGTGTCAGGCAATGAAAGGAGCTTAGTCAGAATGTTTCTGATCGCTAGGACTTGATAGTTTCGTGCATTAACTCGTTAAATTATCTACCTATTGTTAAATTACCCTGATCGTTATATTCAAATCAAACAATTGGATATATGTCATATACTGAGAGAGATAATCTTTACTATTGGCATACAAAAATAAAAAAAGCACCTTGCTTCCCATAATATGAGAAGCAAAATGCAGTTTATTGGTATGTATATAATAAAATTTCTGTGACTAATATGCTTTTTCTGATCTCTTTACCGGTCTTGAAATTGATAATATAACAAGGCCCGCAAATACCAGCCCCATACCCACTCCTGACAAAAGTGACAGGCTTTCCTTAAGGAAAAACACTCCCAGAAGTGCAGCTGTAACAGGCTCCGCCAGATTCAAAGTTGCTGCCTTGTGCAGCTTTATCCCAGATAATCCATATGAAAAAATAATATATGCCAATGCACTGGTTACCAATCCCAGATGAAGGGCTACTCCAATTCCTTGTGGAGTTTTGAGCCAATCCAGGCTATAAATCAGTAGGAATGGAGAAAGGAGCAATGCTCCAATTGTAAATATAACTCCTGTGACAATCTCAGGAGAATACTTTACCAGCAAATTCTTAGTGGCTGCAGTGTAGACCGCTTGAACACTCTCGCCACTTATAGAAGTGGGAGATTCCTGATTCGTAGTCTTGTGCCTCCTAAGGTAGCAAGGTCTTATTTAGGACTCCACAGGCTTAAAATCGGGTGGTTCCAGCACCCTAACATATAGTGGCAAAAGGCTTATGATGCTATCCTTAAGCCTTCAGCTTTAATGTTTTTAGCTGCATTTTCATCTCTATGAT
>JANKMX010000077.1 GCA_024649995.1 Gudongella sp.
AGACTGGGATAATGGGATAAGAGGAGGCGCCTTTGGTTAAGGCGCCTCTGGTTCTAAAATAGATTCAGTTCAAATAAATCTCTGATTTCATCATAATCATTGGTTTTTCCCAATATAAGCATCAGCTTCATTCTAGCCTTCTGGCCGGGGAGATTTCCACCGAGTATAACCCCCATTTCCCTAAGCTGCATGCCTCCACCCTCATAGCCATAGGTGTAGAGAACTCTGCCTGTATTGCATCTTGAGACCATTACCACAGGTATGTTATTCTCAATTGCCCTTTTGACCCCTGGCACCATAGCCGGAGGCAGATTTCCACGTCCCATGGCTTCGATAACTATGCCTTTGTAGCCTTCCTTGATGTAAAAGTCCAGGATATCTGATTCCATACCAGCACCTGACTTAAGCAGGGCAACCTTTTGCTCCAGCTTGTCTGTGTCTATAACCTGTCTTGAAACAATACTTCTGTAATATATGACCTCATCGTTGTCAACGATGCCAAGTGGCCCAAATTCTGGTGACTTGAAGGTGTCCAGCGAAAGTGTATTTGTTTTTGTTACCTGACTTGCAGCATTAACTTCATTGTTCATAACCACAAGTACACCCTTGCCTCTGGATTGATGGGAAACTGCCGTACATATGGCTGCGGAAAGGTTGCTTGCACCATCGTAGCCCAGTTCAGAGAAATTCCTCATGGCGCCAACCATTACCACAGGCTTATCTGAATTTATTAGAAGATCAAGCATATATGCAGTCTCCTCCATGGTATCTGTTCCATGGGTTACTATTACCCCATCAATTGTTGGATCAGCCAGCTTATCCTTGACCAGATGATATATATCCATCATAATAGCTGGTGTTATGTGAGGGCTGGGTAGGTTTGCATAGTTTACAACCTCAAAGTCTGCGATATCCTCGATATTCTTAAGTGTACTCACAATTTCATCGGCATTCAAAGCAGGTATAGCAGCGTGTATCTCAGGGTCAATCTTCATGGAAATTGTACCTCCAGTGAAAATTATTGCCAATTTTTTTCTCATCTGGCCACCTCCAATTTTTTTACAAGAACCTATGTCGGAAAAAAGACTTTAATATATTAAAATCGTAACATAATTATGTGTAATCTTCAACAAAAAAAAGAAGGCTCCAAACATAGGAGCCTCTCATCCTAAAAATATTAGGACGGAACATAACCGTTCAAAAGGGGTATTGGGAATAGAGATCTAACTTGAGGTTACCAGGGGGATAACCTCATATTGATTATAACAAATATGTTATTTTATTGCAATACAAATGATAAAGTTTATCATTTAACAAAAGGGAGTTTTAATGGAGAGCTATTTACAGTATAATAAGAATGATGAGAAAGGGGAGATTTATAATGGATAAAGTTATCAAGGCTCTTGAGAAGAATGGATTTAAGGCTAGTATTTTCAAAAATGCACAGGATGCAAAGGAGAAGCTGCTAAGTGAAATAAGCACAGATGAATCAGTTGGAATAGGAGGCTCCATGACAATACTTGACATGGGTGTCTACGAAGACCTTGTGGAGAGAGGAAATGCTACATACTGGCATTGGAAGGCTGAGGATAAAAAGGCTGCCCTGGAAAATGCAACAACTACGGATATTTACCTTACAAGCTCAAACGCAGTTACAGAAGATGGGAAGCTGGTTAACAAGGATGGAACAGGAAATAGGGTTGCATCAATGATTTTTGGACATAAGAAGGTTTTTGTTGTTGTGGGAAGAAATAAGATATGCAAGGACGTGGATGGAGCATTTGAGAGAATCGAAACTATAGCTGCTCCTTTGAATGCCAAGAGACTTAATTTGACAACGCCATGTGTGTATACTGGAGTTTGCAGTGATTGTGATTCCAAGGACAGGATATGCAAGGCTGAAACCATCCTAAGTAAAAATCCCAATGGTACCAGCATTCATGTATATATCATTGATGAAGATATGGGATATTAAGAGGTGAGGATTTGATTTATTTGGATAACTGTTCCACTACAAAACCCCGTGGCTCTGTGGTGGAAAAAATGACTGAGGCTCTTAAGCTTAACTTCGGAAACCCCTCATCTCTACACCGTCTGGGCATGGATGCAGAAAAGATACTGAAGGATTCCCGAAATATTATAGCCAAATATCTGGGGGTTAAAAAAGAGGAGATTTACTTTACTTCGGGTGGAACTGAAGCTAATAATATCGCTATTCAGGGAGCACTTGGGGCTAGGAGCTCCAGGGGGAATCACATTATCACCACCATGATCGAACATCCAGCTGTAATGAATACCATTAAGGAATATGAGAAAAAGGGATATCGCGTTTCCTGGATTCCTAATGGAAAGGATGGGAGGATTGACATCAAGAGACTCGAAGAAGAGCTCTGTGATGAGACAATCCTGGTTTCCATCATTCATGTGAACAATGAGATTGGGACAATACAGGATATAAATTCCATTGGTGAACTACTTTCAAAGAGATCCTCCAAGCCACATTATCATCTTGATGGAGTACAATCCTTTGGTAAAATTGGATTTTCTTTGATTGGAAGTGGAGTTGATAGCTTTGCCTTCAGCGGACATAAGATTCATGGGCCCAAGGGAGTGGGAGGCTTATATATCAACAAGAAAGCCAGAGTCTACCCCTTGGTATTTGGTGGGAATCAGGAAATGGGTATTAGATCAGGTACTGAGAATATTCCAGGAATCGCTGGATTTGGAGAAGCCGTAAGGATTCTCTCGGACCAGGGTGATGATGAATCACAAAAGGTAGGTATCCTGAAGAAATTTATGACTGAATTGATAACCGAACAGATTGAGGATGTCATAGTTAACAGTCCGGCAGGAGACTTGTCATCCCCATATGTACTTAACCTGTCCTTTGGATGGACAAGAGGTGAGGTTCTACTGCATTATCTTGAGGATGAAGGGATTTATGTGTCGACAACGTCTGCCTGTTCATCGAAGGGAACAGAAAAAAGCCATGTGCTGAAAGCTATCGGACTTGATGACAATCATATTGAGGGTACATTGAGAATCTGCTTTTCATATGAGATATCTGAGGATGACGTGATCAGAACCGTAGAGGTATTAAGGAATTCAGTTGAAGATGTAAGAAGTATAATGAGGAGATGATTTATTGGAAAGAGTAATCAGCGTAAGTCTCGGTGAAATAGTCCTTAAGGGATTGAACAGAAAGTATTTCGAGGACCGTTTGATCAAGAACATGAAGAGAGTTCTCAGAGACTTTGGAGAGTATAGAATATACAAGGAGCAGGGCAAGATATACATCGAGGGTCTCGATGCCCATCAGGACGACGCAATCAGAAGACTGAGAAAGGTTTTTGGCCTGGTTTATATCAGTCCATGCATAAGAACCAGCAGGGAAATGGAGGATATCAGAAAAGCAGGATTGACCCTTGTCAAGGATAAGCTACATGGTGACAAGATCACAACCTTCAAGGTAGAAACCAGCAGATCTGACAAGAGATATCCCTTGAAATCTCCTGAGATATCAAGGGACGTAGGAAGTTATGTTCTCAGGAACACAGAGAACCTGAAGGTGGATGTCCATAATCCTGACTTTATGCTCTATGTTGACATTAAGGAATATGGATATGTCTATATAGATAGGACAAAGGCATATGGGGGTCTTCCCATAGGGACCAATGGAAAGGGTCTCCTCTTGTTGTCTGGTGGTATAGACAGCCCTGTAGCGGGTTTCATGATGGCCAAGAGAGGAGTGGAGGTGGATGCTGTTCATTTCCATTCATATCCGTTCACATCTCAAAGAGCTGAAGAGAAGGTGCTGGATTTGGCCAAAATTGTTTCAATGTATACTGGGCCCATGAAGATATACAGCATAAACCTGCTGAGTATACAAAAGGAGATCAACAAGAATTGTCCTGAAGACGAAATGACCATATTGTCCAGAAGGTTTATGATGAGGATTGCAGAAGAAATCAGCAGGAAAAAAGGTCATCAGGTATTGATAACGGGAGAAAACCTTGGGCAGGTTGCAAGCCAGACAATCTATAGTGTCGATGTAATTAACAGATCTGTTCAGATGCCAATACTAAGACCACTTATTGGGATGGACAAGGTTGACATCATCGAGATTTCAAAGGATATTGAAACCTACGAAACATCCATTAAGCCATTTGAGGATTGCTGCAGCGTATTTCTACCAAAGCACCCGGTTACCAGACCCAAGCTTGAGGATATAGAAGAATCAGAGGAAGCCTTGGACATTGAAAGCCTTGTCAAGGAGGCAATTGATGGAATGAAGGTTGTGAGTATCGAATAAGGACCGGAAGGTCCTTTTTGTTTTCTATTTATTTACTTGGGGTTTAATGTGAAAAGATTCATTTCCATGGAAATCCATTGGAACTTGGGTAGTTAAATACTGAAATGGGTTGACAGTATGAAGGCACTAATCTATAATATTGTGGTAGCTGTTTAGTAACCATAAACTATTTGTTTAATGAAATGGAGGGTGCTATGAATATCGGAGAAAAAATCAAGGCTATAAGAGTAAAGAAAAATCTTACCCAGGAAGAGCTTGCGGACCGGTGCGAGCTGACAAAGGGATTTGACCTCACCATCAATTGCAACTCTTGTAGATATTTTGGAAGGGTTGGGAACAAACCTCAAGGATTTTTTCAACGAGGAAGAGGAAGAGAAGATTGTATTTCATAAGGACGATGTTTTTGAGACAGTAAATGAGGAATTGAAGTATGTTCTCCATTGGATTATCCCCAATGCACAGAAAAATACCATGGAGCCAATAATGGTAACTCTGTCACAGGGAGGTAGAACCAAGGAGGATTCACCTCATGAGGGTGAGGAGTTTGGGTATGTTCTTACAGGTACAATCTACCTGCACCTGGGGAGTGAAAAATACAAGGTTAGGAAGGGCGAAAGCTTCTATTACAGGACAAACAGCGATCACTACATTGAAAATGCAGGAAAGAGTGAAGCAGCCTTAATCTGGGTAAGTACACCGCCAAATTTTTAGGAGGGGTATTATGACAAAAACACATGCAATTGACTTGATAGAGATTTACAAACAATTTGGAGACACTCTGGTTTTGGAGGATATCAATCTATATATAAGACAGAACGAGTTTTTGACCCTTCTTGGGCCCAGTGGTTGTGGTAAGACAACCACTCTTCGGATCATAGGCGGATTCGAAACTCCTACAAAGGGTAGGGTTATGTTCGATGGAGAGGACATAACCGAACTACCCCCATTTAAGAGGCAGATCAACACAGTTTTTCAGAAGTATGCACTTTTCCCACATCTGAATGTTTTCGACAATATCGCATTTGGCCTAAAAATAAAGAAAATGAGTAAGGAGAATATCAGGGCTAAGGTTTCTGAAATGCTTAAGCTGGTAAATCTTCAAGGCTATGAGGACAGAGATATTGATTCACTTAGCGGGGGGCAGCAGCAAAGGATTGCAATTGCAAGAGCCTTGGTGAACGAACCAGAGGTGCTGCTACTGGACGAGCCTCTTGGAGCTCTTGATTTGAAGCTGAGAAAGGATATGCAGCATGAGCTGAAGAGAATCCAAAAGCGTGTTGGAATAACCTTTGTGTATGTGACACACGACCAGGAGGAGGCCCTTACAATGTCAGACACAATAGTGGTTATGGATAGAGGTCGCATACAGCAGATCGGCACACCCACGGACATATACAACGAGCCTGTCAACAGATTTGTAGCTAGATTCATAGGAGAGAGCAATATTATAGAGGGCATTATGAATGAGGATTTCAAGGTCACCTTTGCCAAAAGGACTTTTGATTGTGTCGACAAGGGATTTGGTTTTGATCAGCCGGTTGATGTGGTCATAAGACCTGAAGATCTCCAGATTGTACCCTACGAGGATGGATACATTTCAGGTGAGGTTGAGAGTGTAATATTCAAGGGTGTTCACTATGAAATGGAAATCAGGGGTGAAGACCATACATGGACGGTCCACTCAACGATAATGAAGGATGTGGGTGAAAAGGTTGGAATGATTGTAGTACCTGACAATATACACATCATGAGAAAGGGGGATGCGGATGAAACTTAACAGAATCGGCTATCCGTATCTTATCTGGCTTGGAATCTTCATTCTCATTCCCCTTCTACTGGTAACTTATTTTGCATTCACCACTGGTGACAGTCAGAATTTTTCAACCTTCAGCTTTAGCATAGAAAACTTTGAGAAGTTCATTTCCCCTATATATTTGGGGGTGCTTTACAGGTCTGTGAAGTTGGCTTTTATATCCACCTTGATTTGTCTGGTCTTAGGATATCCAATTGCACTTATAATAAGCAAGGAGAAGCCAAAAATAAGGAATATCATGGTCCTTATGCTTGTAATACCAATGTGGATGAACTTTTTGCTAAGAACATATGCTTGGTTGACACTTCTAGGCAAGAATGGAATACTCACAAAGGTACTTTCCTTCATTGGTCTTGAAGGTGTCAGTCTATTGTACAACGATACAGCGGTACTCCTGGGTATGGTGTACAACTTTTTGCCTTTTATGGTATTGCCAATTTTCTCAGTTCTGACAAAGATGGACAACAATTTGGTAGAGGCGGCAGAAGACCTTGGCGCCAACAGGGCAGAGGTTTTCTGGAAGGTTATTTTCCCGTTGAGCCTACCTGGGGTCATAACAGGAATAACCATGGTTTTTATACCTGCTGTAAGTACTTTTGTTATATCAGGTCTCCTTGGGGGAAACAAGTCCACCTTGATAGGAAACCTTATTGAGCAGCAGTTCAGATACACAGGAGATTGGCACTTTGGATCCACCATGTCAATAATTCTAATGGTGTTCATACTTGCCTCCATGGCTCTTACCTCCAAATTTGATAAGGAAAAGGAAGGAGGAGGTGGAGGATTATGGTAAACAGGAATTTGAAAAGATTATACACCTTCTTGATATTCGCATTTCTGTACGCTCCCATAATCATCCTTATCATATACTCCTTCAATGACTCAAAATTCAGGGGAGATTGGAGTGGCTTCACCCTAAGATGGTATGCAGAGCTTTTCAGGGACAGGGAGGTCATAAGGGTTCTGTACTATACCTTTGCCATTGCCATTACCTCCTCCATAATCTCGACTGTTTTGGGGACGGTGGCTGCAATCGGAATTCACGGCATGAGGGGTATTACAAAGAAGTCGGTACTGAATCTTAACTATTTACCGGTACTGAATCCGGATATTGTTACAGCGGTTGCCTTAATGGCTCTTTTCAGAATGGCTAGGCTGCAGTTTGGATTCATTACCCTGCTTCTTGCGCACATAACATTTTCAGTGCCCTACGTTGTACTGTCGATTCTTCCAAAGCTAAAGCAAATGAATGTTCACTTGGCTGAAGCAGCAATGGATTTGGGAGCTACACCCATGTATGCACTGAGGAAGGTTGTCATTCCGGAAATAATGCCTGGGATAATCACAGGCGGACTCCTTGCGTTCACCCTGTCAATTGATGACTTTGTAATCAGCTTTTTCACAACTGGGCATGGCATCTCAAATTTAAGCATATACATCTACTCCATGGCCAGGAAAGGTATTAATCCAACAATAAATGCACTGTCAACCTTGATGTTCATATCTCTGGTTGCATTGCTATTGATCATAAACAACAGAAGTGAGAAATCCAAAAAAATCATTCAGGAAAGAAGGTAGAAAAATGAAAAATAAAATTTTGATAATGCTTGCTATGGTCCTCCTACTAAGTGTGGTTGCGACTGGATGCGGGGGAAACGAAGAGACCATAAATGTTTATAACTGGGGTGACTATATTGATCCTGAGGTATTGGACCTGTTTGAGGAGGAATATGGTGTTAGGGTGGTATATGACACATACGCTACCAATGAAGACCTTTATGTCAAAATGAAGCAGGGAGGAAGCAGCTATGATGTTGTAATTCCATCAGACTATATGATTGAGAGAATGATCAGGGAAGACCTTCTGATGGAAATAAACATGGACAATATAAGCATGTTTGAAAAGATTGATGACAGATTTCTTAATCTTGACTACGATCCTGACAACAGCTACTCCGTACCATACATGTGGGGAACCGTTGGAATAATCTATAATACCACTATGGTGGATAGACCTTTAACCAGCTGGGGAGACCTATGGGATGAGGAGTTCGAAGGCGAGATAATTATGCTAAACAGTCAAAGAGACACACTTGCCGTAGCACTTAAAAAATTGGGTTACTCCATGAACACCAGAGATATAGGAGAGCTTGAGGAAGCAAGGGATGAACTTATAAGCCAAAAGCCAATTGTATATGCTTATCTAGGGGATGAGGTAAAGGATGTAATTGTCGGTGGAGAAGCTGCAATAGCGGTTGTCTGGTCAGGGGATGCAATGGCCATGATGGATGAAAATCCCGATTTGGAATACGTAATTCCATCAGAGGGAACAAATCTATGGTTCGATGCCATGGTAATCCCAGCAAATGCACAGAATCCAGAGGCTGCGGAACAATTTATTGACTTTATGACCAGGCCTGAAATAGCCGCAATGAATGCAGATTATATTGGGTATTCATCACCAGTGCCGGAGGCTGTTGAAATGCTGGATGAAGAAATCCAAAACAGTCCTGTGGCTTATCCATCTGAGGAAATGCTGGAAAACACAGAGGTCTTCAAGGATCCTCAGGACATTATAAGTGAATATGACAGAATATGGACTGAAATAACAAGTGCGCAATAAATGATTTCGATGGTAACTTCTTGAAACAGGAGGTTACCATCTTTTTTGATTTAATGATATAATGTACCCATAAGTGTGTAAAACTTAGTAGGAGGAATGACTACCAAATAACTGGAGGAGGTAATGCTATGCATTTAAGCTTTTTTGGAGCAGCACAAATGGTAACAGGTTCAAATTATCTGTTGAATACCAAAAATCATAATATTGTCATAGATTGCGGATTGTTTCAGGGAAATCAGGAAACTGAGAAATTGAATTTCAAGGAATTTCCATACGATCCGGCATCAATTGATATTTTGATACTGACCCATGCTCACATAGATCATAGCGGTCGAATTCCCAAGATGGTCAAGGAAGGATTCAGAGGGAAGATAATATCAACAAAAGCAACCTACGACCTTTGCGGTGTCATGCTATTGGATAGTGCCAAAATACAGGAATACGATGCAGAGTGGGAAAACAAGAAAAGAAAGAGGAGAGGAGAGCCCTCAATAGAGCCTCTCTATACAATGGAGGATGCTGAGCATAGTCTGAAATACTTTGAACCCCATCTTTATGAACAAAAGATTGATATCAATGGAGAAATATCCTTGAGATTCAAGGATGCAGGCCATATCCTAGGGTCCTCAATTCTTGAGCTATGGATTACTGAGGATGAAAAGACCACAAAGCTTGTATTCTCTGGAGACCTTGGAATGCCTGACAGACCAATAATTAGAGATCCCCAATACATTGACGAGGCTGATTACCTTATAATTGAGTCGACCTATGGAGACAAGGATCATCCACCAATGAAGGAAAGCACAGAAAAACTGATTGAGATTATTGATGAGACCGCCAAAAGGGGCGGAACCGTATTGATACCTTCCTTTGCTGTGGGAAGGACTCAAGAGCTGATATATGAGCTGAACAGATACTACGAATATAATAGCATAAAATCACACATGCAAATACCAATATACATTGACAGTCCAATGGCCTTAAATGCAACAGAGGTCTTTCAAAATAATGCTGGAACCTTTGACCAGGAGACCACTGACCTTATCCTAAAGGGAGACAATCCTTTTACATTCAAGAACCTTAATTATGTAAGAACAGTGGAGGAGTCAATGGCCTTGAATGAGGCTGAATTCCCCAAGGTAATCATTTCAGCAAGTGGGATGGCCACAGCAGGCAGAATAAGACACCACCTCAAGCATAACCTTTGGAATCCAAAGAACAGCTTGGTGTTTGTAGGCTATCAGGCCGAGGGATCCCTGGGAAGGATACTGCTTGATGGTGTCAAGAAGGTTAAGCTTCTTGGAGAAGAGATACATGTGGGACTTGAAATCTATGACCTTGAAGGCTTTTCAGCTCATGCAGACAGGACATTTATGCTTAATTGGATAGACAAGATTGAGAAAAAGCCAAAAAAAGTCTTTATAGTCCACGGTGAAAGAGAAACGGCCAAAGCTTTTTCCAAACAGATTGAGGAAAGGTTTGGACTTAAGACGATTATTCCAAATATGGGGAATTCATACAAGATTGCCATTGATGCAATTGAAGTTGAAAAAGGGATAACAATAGAACCTGAGATACTCAGGGAGGATATTGCCAAGGAACTGCAGAATGTTTACGAACAATTCAATTCCTTGATGAGTAGATCAAATGGACTTTTTGACGAAGAACTGCTGGAAAATGACTATGATTTGCTGAAGAACAGATTGTTGGAGCTGCAGAGTCAACTAATGGACATAAATATTTTAATTGGAAAATAGGAGGGATATATCTAGATGAAGTATTTAACAAACCTATCCAACAACCCAAACTACAATCTGGCATTTGAGGAGTATTGCTTTAAAAATCTGCCCAGGGAGGATGATTTTGTATATCTCTGGATCAATGGTCCTGCAATAATCGTGGGGAAGAATCAGAATACATTGGAAGAGATC
The DNA here is from genome assembly GCA_024649995.1 of Gudongella sp. Taxonomy (GTDB): domain Bacteria; phylum Bacillota; class Clostridia; order Tissierellales; family Tissierellaceae; genus Gudongella. The sequence continues at coordinate 10,680 of JANKMX010000077.1, forward strand.
AACAGCGAATATGTCAAGGAGAATGATATTAAAATTGTAAGGAGAATAACTGGCGGAGGTGCCGTATACCATGATCTGGGGAATTTGAACTTTTCAATATACACCAACTCCAAAGGGCAGGAAAGAATCGACTTCGGGCAGATCAACATACCCATCCTGAAAGCATTGGAAAAGTTCGGGATTAAAGCTGAGCTGTCAGGCAGAAACGATTTGACTCTTGATGGGAAGAAAATATCTGGAATAGCCCAATCGGTGTATAGGAAAAGGATCCTAAACCATGGGACGATTCTATACGATACGGATATGAGTGTTCTATCAAAGGCGCTGAATGTAAAGGCTGACAAAATTGAATCCAAAGGCGTGAAGTCAGTGAGGTCAAGGGTCACGAACATCAGACCTTATATGGAGAAAGATTCATCCATCCTTGAGTTTAAGGACATGCTCCTGAAGCACATTTTCCAGTATCATGACGAAGAGATGGAAGAGTATGTCCTAAGTCAGGAGGAGCTTGATGGAATACAGAAGCTTTATGAAGAGAAGTACTCAACCTGGGAATGGAATTACGGAGAGTCACCGGATTTCGGATGGAAGAATTACAAGAGATTTCCTGCAGGATCAGTAGAGGTTAGACTTGAGATAAAGCATGGCGTCATAAATGATGCCAGAATATTTGGGGATTTCTTTGGAACCAAGGATGTGGACAATCTTGTTGAAAAGCTCAAGGGCTTGAGATATGACAAGGATTATGTACAGGAATTTTTGGAGAACATCAGCATCTCTGATTATTTCAGCAATATGACCAATTCTGAATTTATGGAGCTTTTATTTGATTAAATCCATGGGAGATGAAATGATTGAACCCAAGTGAAACCATTACTATACAAACTGTAGACAATAAAAGGCAGCTCAATAGGTTCGTTAGATTTCCATACAGCCTATATGAAGGCGATCCGGGCTGGGTCCCACCTTTGGTGGGAGACAACATGAAATATGTTCAAGGTGAAGGCAACTATCTGAATCAGTCCGGACCAAACCAAAAGATAATTGCAACAAGGAATGGAGAGGTTTGTGGAAGGCTATTGGTGGGAATCAATGAGCATCTTAATCATCACAAGAACCTTAAGGATGGTTATATCTCACTATTTGAGTGTGTGAATGACCAGCAGATTGCCGACATTATGCTTGATTACGCAGGGGAATGGTTGCTCCAAAGAGGCATGGAGTATGTCAAGGGACCACTGTCTATCCCTGGAGGGGATGATAACAGGGGATTCCTGATTGATAACTTCAAGGATTCAACCTTGATCATGAACACATACAACAAACCCTACTACCCGGACCTGTTTGTAAAATATGGCTTTCAGAAGTATTGTGATGTTTATGCATATAAAAGTGACAGTTCCAATGAAAACATTAAAAGATACGAAAAGATTGCTCCCTACGCCATGGAAAGATATGGATTCAGGGTAGATCCAATTGACCTTAAGAATATCCAAAGGGAGATGAAGGATGTTAAAAAAATCATTGACCGAGCCATGCCATCCCATTGGGAGGATTTTCTGCCACCAAATGACGAGGAAATTGATATTATTGCAAAGCAGCTTGTACCATATGCTGATCCGGATTTGATTTATATTGCAAGAACAGTTGATGGAGAACCTATTGGCTTCAATATAGCATTGCCTGATTACAATGAGGTTCTAGTAAAAATGAAAGGCCATTTGCTGCCTTTTGGGATCATAAAATATCTGTACTACAAGAATAAGATAAGAAAGATCAGATTCTTTGTCCTTTTTGTAGTCCCTGAGTTTCAGAAAAAGGGAGTCTCATCAGCAATTTACTGGAATACCTTTAGGGCAGCTGTCAATAAGGGATATGATTTTGTCGAGGGGTCCACAATATGGGATTACAATGAGCCTATGAAAAGAGATATTGAGAAGTATGGCGGAGAAATATATAAAACCTATAGGCTATACAAAAAAAGACTTTAGGACCATTATGGATCAACAGGGGAGGAGTAGGAT
>JANKMX010000078.1 GCA_024649995.1 Gudongella sp.
AAAAATCCCGGGAAACCGGGATTTTTCAATTGCTTTCAATATATATGATTCTAGTACTCCGCTGCTCTCCTCTGACAGGATGATTTGCCACAAAGGTAACCACATGGAATTTCTCCGTAAGCTCTGCTGCAGGAATCAAGATCAGCTTCCCTTTATCAATTTCAACAGGGTGTCTTATACCATCTATAACACCGTAAAAATCCACATCTTCAAGATTTCCTTCAATTTCTGCAGAAAAAACCGGTCTTCTTCTTTCAAATATCTCACCCATGGCAAAATCAGGTGATATTCCGACCCCATCAAGCATGGACCAGCCCTCAGCAATCTGGTCATTTTCCTTTATGACCCTTAGGATGTTAAGACCAAGAATCTTCTTTATCTCGTGGTCGCTGTAGCCTCTTTCAGCCAGTTCCTCAGTTATTCTGTACACCTTTGAGGCATCCTCCAGATCCACTGGAAGGTAGGCTCCATCAAAGTCCGATCCCAGACCCACGTGGTCTATACCCGCTGTATCAACAATATGGTCAATATGGTCCACAATGTCCTTTACATAGGTTTTCCCCGGCTTGCCTGCAAATTCATCATGGTATACAACCCCGATCACTCCACCATTATCTCCGATTGCTTCGATTTGATCGTCCTCAAGATTTCTCGGGTGAGCAACAACTCCATACGCTCCAGAATGGGAAGCGATTACAGGACTTTTGGTATTCTTGATAACGTCCCAAAAGCTTTTCTGGGACAGGTGACTGACATCAGCAATTATACCAAGCTGGTTCATCCGCTCAAGCACTTGGATGCCAAGAGGCGTAAGACCGCTTTCACTAGGTGTTCCCTTGCGGTCTCCATAGGCACTGTAGAGTCCCTCTGCAAGTTCATTGGAATAGTTCCAGGTGAATCCAATGGATTTAACTCCCAGATCCCTGTATTGCAGGAGCAGGTCCTCCCAATTGCTCTCCGTTATGGAGTATGCTCCCTCTATTGTGGGTACAGCTGCAATCCTTCTTTCCAGCAGGGTCTTTTCAATTTCATCGTAGCTTGATACTATTTCCAGAATATCCGGATTGTTCCTCTCAGTCCAATACAATGCGTTGAAAAGTGCCAGGGTTCTGCTTAGGCTCTTTTCAGGATGTCCGTAGAAGGGTGATGAATAAGCTGCAAAAAATGGAACGCTTATATTACCTGCCCGAAGCTTCCACAAATCAGCATGAAGATCAGTCCTTTCCCTGATGTCCCTCTGGGGAAGCCAGCTGGTTTCATCTATTATCCTAAGCAATGTGTCATTGTGTCCATCCACAACAATTGAGCCAATATGGAGCTTAAGGGGATTACTTATCTGATTGAAAACTCCCTGGGCATTAGAATACCCTCCTGCAATTAACACTGCCATAAGAAGAATTATGGTTTTCTTCATAGCCTGTTCTCCTCTCGGTTACTCCATAGCTTTTTTGTTTCCAAAGGTAAGTGTGATCAGGAATGAAACCAGTAGCAGTCCAAAGCTCACCAGGAAGGCTGGTCCATAAGCACCTGTTGAATCATATATGGCTGCACCAGTCATTGGTCCGATTATTCCTCCAAGCCCCCAACCTGAGAAAAGTAGACCGTAGTTGAATCCAAAATACCTTGTTCCGTAATAATCTCCAACCGCTGCAGGGAACACAGAGAAGCCTGCTCCGTAGCATAGACCTGCTATGGCTGCTGCAATTACCATGACAGGTACTGAGACAGCATCTCTGAAAAGAAGCATATTGGCTGCCTGAAGCAGGAACAAGACCCTCATGGTATTGATCCTTCCAATTCTGTCTGAAATGCTTCCTCCGATAATTCTTCCCGAACTGTTAAACAGTGATATTACCATTACAAGAATAAATCCCGCCTTCCATCCGCTTTGGATATTTGCAATGCTTGATATGTGGGAAATTACCATTAGCCCCGCTGACGAAGACAGTCCAAGCATGATCCAAAGCTTGTAGAACTCACTTGTCCTGAGCATTTCCCTCCATTGTATGTCCTGGGAGTGGACGTAGTCAGCCCTGGCCTTGAAGCCATCAAAATCATAGCCTTCAGGAGGGTTCTCCAGCTTCATGGCAAGGAAAAGTGTTGTTGACAAAACCAATACACCAATATACAAAAGTGTTCTCGCAACCCCAACGGTTCCCACAAGGTAGGTTCCCAAGGGTGAGTACAAAAGCGCCGATAAGCCAACACCTGCAACCACAATTCCAGTTATCTTTCCCTTCATGCTGGGATGAAACCATTTTATTGCTGGAGGTGCAGTGGATATTGTAATTATACCTACTCCTGCTCCAGCCATGACACCTATGGTAAGAAGAATCAATACCGGGTCCAGAAACACTCCAGAGAGTATAAAGCCAAGTCCAACAAGAATACTGCCCAAAAGACCTGAAATCCTTGGCCCCTTCTCATCCTGAAACTTCCCGAAAACCACCATGGCAAGGGGGAATGCAATTGTGAAGATGGTGTATGGAAGTGATGCCTCCTTGCTGCTCCAGCCATGAGTCTCAACCAAGGCCTTGCTGACAATACTCCATGCATACATCATGCCTGTCATAAAGTTTATTAGGGCAGCGGCTATTACAACCTGCTTGCCCTTGTTTGTTTTTACACTATTATTGTTTATCATACCTGTCTCCTTTATGTTTGCTGTATGTATTATAACATGATTTGAATGATTTTTTCATATGCGGACTAAATTTACATATTTTATGCTATCATTAAGATATGATTCATGATACCCAATCTCGACAAAAAGATGGTGATAATATGAACACTAACACAAAAAGCCTTGTGCTTAGTTTTATAGTTCCATTGATGATTCTACTTACAAGACCACTTGGTCTGTCAATGGACCAGTCGGTGGTTCTTGCGGCCCTTCTTCTGACCCTTACCCTTTGGGTAAACAAGACAGTAGACAGGACCTATTCCTCCCTGTTCCTAATCATGGTCTTTCTCCTATTTGGAAACACACCCCTTGAGAGGGTATTTACCTTCCCCCTTTCCGACAACTTCCTGCTTATAGTCCTATCCTTTCTCTTTTCCGAAGGCATTGTAAAGAGCAGGCTGATTGACAAGCTTCTAAAGCCATACATAGGATATTATGCAACCTCCCTCCCACGACTCTTTCTTTCAATTTGGCTTATTTCACTTATTATGATTTTCATAATACCCCAGCCCTTTATCAGGCTTATCCTCCTGGGTACTATCTTCAGGGAATACCTGATTGGAGAAGACATTGAGGATGATGCCAAGGAGCCGATTCTTTTGGGAGTTTTTCTGATTGCCATAGTTACAAATACATTCTTCCTCAAGGGAGACATAATCATGAACCCGGCCCTAATAAGCATGTCGGGAATACAAATTAGTCCTGACCAGTGGACACGTTTCTTTCTGCCTCCTGGCCTTGTACATCTGCTATTTCTATTGTCTGTTTTCAGCTTCTTACATAGAAAGGAATTAAAAGGATATGTAAAAAGAAGTGAGGAGATGCCCTCCATCCAGCTATACAAAGATGACTTGAAAAGATTGATTCTTGTGCTTATCCCACTGATTTTCTGGGCTCTAGAGAGCCTGCATCCAATTCCAGGGACTTATGTCATTCTTGTTGGAGTAATACTTATGTACTTAGGTGGAATCCTTTCACTAAAGGACCTTGGGAGCATACAATGGTCACTGCTCATTTTCCTAACAGCAACCTTCTCCATCGGTCCTGTCATGTCAGGAAGCGGTACAGCCCAGATACTTTTTGGTGAGCTAGAGCCAATATTTCCACAGGAGTATTCCCTGTTTATGCTTCTTGCAGTGATACTGGCATCAATGGTCATTCACATGGTACTAGGCAGCATTGTAACCACAATGTCAGTGGTGCTGCCTGGCATGGCATTGCTCATAGAAGGGGCCATGTCACCTATCCTGATGTCATTGATAGTTTTTATTACACTGGCCCTACATTTTATTCTGCCTTTTCACAGCGTCCACCTGGTTGTTGGTGAAGGCTATGGCTTCTTCACACAGGAACGGGTCATAAGGACAGGAATCGTTCTGACGGTTGTAATTCTCATATCACTTTTTGTTATTTACATACCCTGGTGGCATTTTGTAGGTCTTTCTTAACCTGATTGTAACCGGATTGTATCACTTTGGATATTTTTCTGGGGTATAATTACTCAAAAGGAGATGAGATTAATGAAGAATGGATTTAAACTCACAGGTCTGCTTCTTGGAGTGCTGTTGATCGTGTCCTTACTTGGAGGCTGCGGCTCAATGATAGCAAGCCAGGAGGACAGCGCAGGTCCCTATCCAGCGGAAGAACCCGCAGAGCAGGCTCCTGCCTATGAAGAGGCTGGAGAAGCTCCACGTGACAATGGGATGGGATCTCCCAGCTATTCGGGATCCATTGAGCCTGACAAGGTCATTACCACAATCGACATGACCTTTGAAACCACAGAATTCGACAAATCCTTGGATAAGCTATATTCCCTGGTCGAAGAAAGTCAGGGTTACCTTTCAAGCTCCAATGTATACTATGCAAGCTATTATGAGTCACAGATGTTTCAAAGGGGAGACTTTGCAATCCGAATCCCCAGGGACAAGGTTAATCAGTTCAAGGGACTTGTTCCACAGATTGGCAATTTGACACTTGAAAGCACCTCAAAGGAGGATGTGACAAGATACTATACAGATACGGAATCCAGACTTAAGGTTCTGGAGATCAAGGAGGAAAGACTGCTTTCCCTGCTGGAAAGGGCCGAGGAGATAGAGGATATAATAGCTCTGGAAAATCAACTGAGCGAAGTGATCTACGAGAAGGAGGACCTGAAGGCAACCCTTGTCAACCTGGATGACAGGATAGACTATTCAACCTTCCATATATCCCTTATTGAAGTGGGGAAAATAAGTACAACAGAAACCAAGGAAACACCCTTCCTTACAAGAATACAGAATGCATTCGAAAATTCACTTTACCAATTTAGAAAATCAGCCGAGAACTTTGCAGTATTTATGGTCTACAACCTACCAGGACTACTTGTCCTTCTAATTGTTGCCATAGTACTTTACAAAATCATTAAGAGAGTAGTCAGAGGACCTGAAAAACCAACTAAAGATAATAAAGATAAGAAGAACAATAAGGATGATAGATTTGTAGAGAAAGAAGAAAAAAAGGACGAAAAAAAAGATGATTCCCAGGCTTAATGCCTGGAATCATCTTTTTAATTTATTTCTTATTTTCCCTTTTTAATCCATTCTGCAATCTGAACAGTTCTTTTTGCCTGATGCTTAACTGCAGCCTCAACATCATCTATGATGTCCCCTTCCTGGGAAACAGTTGCAGTAGTTCCGTATGGGTTTCCACCCGCCACAAAGGAAGATCCATCAGTGTATCCAGGAGCAGCTATGATAGCTCCCCAGTGCATGAAGGTTGAGTACATTGCCTTTACAGCACCCTCCTGTCCACCATTTGGGTTTTGAGCTGATGACATGGCTGAAACCAGCTTGTTGGCCAGCTTGCCCTCTGCCCAAAGACCTCCCTGCATATCAAAAAAGTTCTTCATCTGTGAAGGAACATTTCCAAATCTTGCCCCTGCACTGAAGATCATTGCATCAGCCCAGTCAAGGTCATCAGATGAAGCTAAAGGAACATCCTTGGTCAGCTCAGCTATTTCCTTCATTCTAGGATTTCCGTCTATGATCTCCTGTGGGATAAGCTCCTGTACCTTTACAAGCCTAACCTCTGCACCGGCTTCCTTCGCTGCCTCTTCAGCCCATCTGGCCATCTTGTAGTTGGCACCATTTGCACTGTAATACACTATAGATAACTTTACCTTTTCCATTAAATAACCTCCTATATATTAACTTCATAATTAACGCCCGTGAAGCTCTTATACCCGGGAGATTTTTTATCCAAACAAAAAGATACCCCAAAAGGGTATCTTTTTTTGAAATCATTACAATTTATTTGCTCTTATTGCATTGTGGACACAGGCCTGTTATAAGAACCTGCTCGTCATTGATCAGGTAGCCTTCAACATCATCCATAAAGGCAATCTCCGATACGGCAATATCGTAAATGGAATCACATTCCTGACACTTGAAGTGTCCGTGAAAGCCACGTTCAGCTTCGTATCTCAGCTCATTCCCCTCAATATTTATAGCCTTGGCCAAACCCTTTTCCACTAGAAGCTTAAGGGTATTGTAGACTGTTGTCTTTGATAGGGTTAGAATCTCTTTGCCTAGCTTCTCATATATTTCATCCACCGTTGGGTGAATTCTTTCCTCGAGAAGATAATTCAAAATTCTCACCCTAATATAGGACGGTCTTATTCCTTTTGACTTTAGAGTTTTCAGTTCCGCATCGAATTTTTTCATGAATCAACAACTCCAATTAAGATTTATACCATTTACATAATATCGTATTTACAGGCATAAATCAACACATTTCAATTAGTCTTCAAAAGCCTCGCTGACCTTCCACTCTTTCCATACATTACCTACAAGTTCCGGTCCAGGCTTAAGGGTTTTCTTTCCAGGCTTCCATCCTGAAGGAGCAACCTCTGCACCCTTTGTCTCCCTAACCATTTGGAATGCCTTGATTTGTCTCAGGGTCTCCGAAACATTTCTTCCAACAGGAGGTGTAAGTACCTCGAAACCTTGGATTATTCCATCTGGATCTATAAGGAATCTTCCCCTTGTCTCCACTCCGCTGTCCTCGTCATAGATCCCGTACAGCTTTCCAACGTATCCATCAGAATCTGATGCCATTGGGAATGGAATATCCTTTCCGATCATTTTGGATAGCTCAGTATCATTCCATACCTTGTGAACAAACTGGCTGTCAACGCTCATTGATATTACCTCAACGCCAAGCTCCTGGAAGTCGTTAAATTTTTCAGCAACTGCTGAAACCTCAGTAGCTCAGACAAAGGTGAAGTCTCCTGGATAGAAGCAAAGCACTACCCATTTGCCCTTGTAGTCCTCCAATTTAACATTTGTAAACTGTCCCTTGTGAAATGCTGGTGCCTCAAAAAGTGGTGCTGGTTTTCCTACCTTAACCATAGACTGTTCCTCCTTTTTAACCTCGGTGACTTTTTCTGTCGCTTCCTCAACTGGCTTGTTCTTCTTGATCTCCGGTCTTGCACACCCGGAATTACCTTGCTCTGTCAAATTGACACCTCCTTGATTGTAATTATATTATTGTTGTAATCATTACAATTATATGATAATGATAACATACTACCGTCAATAAAGTAAATACCCTTTTCCGAATTCAGAGAAACTGTTTTATGGAATTATGTCATAAATAATTATGCCTCCCGCATGGGGAGGCACCTTATTATCCTATAAATGTTATAACCAAAAATGAAACCCCAATTCCCGAAAGCACCGACAGCACAAGGTTTCCCTTCAAGTAGGCAAGTGTCCCTGCAACTCCTATTCCTGCAAGTGCAGCTGGCATCATCTCCGGTTGGGATGTAAGAACCCCCCTTACAATCAGGATGCTCAATGATGTATAGGGCACCAGCTGTAGAAATCTCATCACGGATGGTCTAAGCTTTAGCCTTTGGAGGAGCATCAGGGGCAAAAGTCTCGGAAGGTAGGTCACAAGAGCCATACCTATTATAACCGGTAAATAGCTATTCATCCTTATCCTCCTTCCCCATAACAAATACACCCAAGGCAGATGCTATTACAATCCCTGCGATTATATCCCAGCCAGAGGAAAGCAGGCCTGTCTTAAATATTGCATAATAAGTGACCGCGCCCAAAAATGCCGGCTTAAGATATTCCTTGTCTGCCTTGAATGAGGGAAAGAGCAAGGCAGCAAACATTGCATACAGACCCAGTCCCAAACTGTCCTGGAGAGCCTTGGGAATAACCTCTCCCACCAGGTATCCAACAGCTGTTCCACCCAACCATGATCCATATGCAATCAGATTCACCGTCAGGATAAAGGGCAGGGACAGCTTGTCCCTGTTGAAGGATAGGACTGAAAAGGTCTCATCGGTTATGCCAAATCCAATGATGGGCAGAAATCCCGAGGTATCCTTTTTCAGGTTTACGGACAGGGATGCACTCATCATCATATGGCGAAGATTAAGCAAAAAAGTCGCCAGGATTATACTCCCTGCACTCACCCCTGCTCTCACAAGGTCCAGGAACATGAACTGGCTGGCACCTGCGTAGACAAGTAGTGATGTTGCAGAGGTGTCCGTGATGGTAAGTCCAGTATTTTTGGCAAGAAGTCCAAATGCCATGGCAATTGGAAAGTATCCTAAAATCAGGGGAGATCCGGCAACAATTCCCTCCCTGATCAGTTTTTTCGTATCCTGTCTCATAATAGTACCCCATTTCATTTGCATTAGATTAATTATAACCAATATTCAGGGTTTCTAACATGATTTTATCCACATTTTGAAATATGGGTAATTGCAATGTGTTTGTAACTCATTATACCAGTTCGGTATGTTATACTCTTAATATACTAAAATAATGGAGGGATGAATATGGACAGGGAACGATTGGGAAAACATAGATATTTTCTAAAGACAACCATAAGGGAACAGATTGACATATCTGACAATGACCAGAACAAGGGCATTCCAATGCCGGAGCTTCAGAAGCCTGTCAAGGATGGCCAGCAGGTCTTCGATCTTGTTCCAGTGAAGGATTTGGAGGAATTGTCAACCATGAGCCTGACAGCTGCAATTGGAGAGAGAAGGACCAGAAGAAAGTTTGATCCAGACCATACAATGTCACTTGATGAATTGTCCTACCTTCTATGGGCGACCCAGGGCGTGAGAAAAAATGCGGGAACAAGTGTATTCAGAACTGTTCCGTCTGCCGGAAACAGACATGCCTTTGAAAGCTACCTGGCAGTTTTTAGTGTTGAGGGTTTGAGGCCAGGCATATACAGGTACCTTCCCATTGACCACAGACTGGTTCTGGAAAGGGAGGTTGATGATCTTCGGGAAAAGGTCAACACAGCCTCAAAGGGCCAGATATTTGTAGGTGGGGGATCTGTGGCCTTCATATGGGCTGCTGTTCCCTACAGGATGGAATGGAGATATACACTTGCAGCACACAAGTCCATCCTTCTTGATGCCGGACATATCTGCCAGAACCTCTATCTTGCATCAGAGGCCCTGGGCTATGGAACCTGTGCAATCGGTAACTACAGTCAGGAGCTTGCCGATGAGCTGATCGATGTGGATGGCAAGGAGGAGTTTGTTGTTTATATGGCCCCTGTGGGGAAATAGATTGGAGAAGGTCGATTATGAGAATTTTTGTTGATGCAGATGGCTGTCCCGTAGTCCAAGAGACAGTGAAGCTAGCCAGAGAGTTTAGGGTGCCGGTTACCCTGGTAAAGAACTATGCACATGTTTTACATGATGACTATGCAGAGATCGTTACGGTCGACACCACAGCCGACAGTGCTGATTATTATATTGCCAATCACCTTTCAAAGGATGACATTGTGGTTACCCAGGACAACGGTCTTGCTGCCATGTGTCTTTCCCGCCAGGCAATACCAATAAACCAGAACGGTCTTGTGATTGATGATTCAAACATAATCACCATGCTCTCAGGGAGACATCTTCACAGGGAGCTGAGAAGCCAGGGGATCTACACATCAAAGGCAAAAAAGAGGAAGAAGGGAAGTGACAGGGCATTTGAGGATTCCCTGAGGAAGCTGCTATTGGAGGTGACTGAGGATGGAGCTGAATAACAGACTTTTTAAGGGTGTGATAATCCTTATAGGAATACTGGCCCTTGCATCCCTGGTTGCCATGCTCCAGATGAGACTTGACAAGCCGGTTTTTCTTGACCACTACTATGACCTGAGGGTCCATGAGGATGGAAACTACCGCCAGGAATTCAGACTGACCTATATAACAAATGTCCATGATAGACGGGTTGTAAACCATGTTGAATTTCCCGAACACCCCTACATTCGGGTCTCGGCAACAGAGCAGGGCTTTATGAATTCATTTTCCTGGGATTCATCCAACCAGCAGCCACCTGGAGAAATCCACGGTCGCTACAGTGTGAGAACAATCCATTGCCAGATAGGCGAGATACCAGGTGTTGAAGAAATTGATGGTGCAGTTGTTGAGACTGCCAGAGTATTCTTCAATGATGGTACAGAAATGGATGTCCATATAGGCGAGCTTCATTTCTACAGCTTCGGATCAGAGGATAGGCCCTTTGACAGTGTTTCTTCCTCAGGCTCCTCAGATGGGTCAAGCTCCTCAAGATACCGGGCAAAGGAGGATATGACACTTATTTCTGTTAAGAATCAGATGCTTGAAAGATTTGAACATAGGCTGGACCTTAAGATAAACGACCATGTGATCGATGGAATCGATGGCTTGGAAATAAAGGAAAATGATCATTTGATAATTAGGTCAAAGCTATATCCAGGCTCTGACCCGCTGGATGTATATGCCATGGTGGACATCCACCCGGAGCTTTACTTCAAGAGAGCTGACGGCAAAATTGGAAGCATGAGGTTCTACAATATTGACAGCATTTATCACGGCTTCAATTTCATGGACCTTTACAGATACCTTGATGCCAGGGAGGTGCTTTAGATGATAGATGGATACAGGAAAATATTCTGGGGAGTTTTCATAACGACCTTCAGTATCAACCTTGGGGTGGTCAAGATCCTGCCGGCCTTTATAGGCTGGATGGTGGTAGCATCGGGAATCTCAATGCTTGAGGATAGGTCTGAGTCGGTTGATTACCAATCCACCAAGACAATCTCCCATATACTTGTTGCCATAACCTTTGTGGGAGGCTTGTTGAACTTCTTAGGAATACTCAGCCTATCATCACATGTTATGCTGCTTTTCTATCCCCTGGTGATCATGGTGGTTGAGTTGACCCTGCTGCACAGGATTCTTCAAGGCTCAATAATACATCTGGAGCTTATGGAAAATAAGGCTGCAAGGGATCTGTACATTGGCAAGGACAGGACCTACATAATACTCAGTGGGATAAGCATAGTCCTGGTTACAGTATCCATGTTCCTTAACCTTGAAACGGCTGCCTTCTTTGCGGCAATCATTGCACTCTTTACAAGGATTTACCTGCTGACCGCAATCAGGTCCCTGGGCAAGGAGAATTGGGGAGATGAGGATGAAATGGAGGGAATAGATTATGATACTGAACATACTTCTGTTTGATGATTTTGAAACCCTTGATGTATTTGGCCCGGTTGAGGTCTTTGGAAACCTGCCGGATAGCTATGAACTGAGATATATCTCAAGGGATGGTGGTATTATAAAAAGTCGTCACGGTGCCCAGGTTTTGACAGAACCGGTTGAATCCTTTTCTCCTGATGGGATTCTATTCATCCCTGGAGGCTATGGGATAAGGCCCCTTATAGAGGACACTGATTGTGTCCATATGGTCAAGAGGCTTTGTGAAGCCAGCAGATTCTGCCTTACAGTCTGTACAGGATCCGCCCTACTGTCCAAAACCGGTCTATTAAATGGACTCCGTGCAACTTCAAACAAACTCTCCTTCAATTGGGTTGTTTCAGTAAACACAAGTGTAGATTGGCTTAATCATGCAAGATGGGCAGTCCATGGAAAGTACTGGACCTCCTCTGGGGTTTCTGCCGGAACTGATATGGCTCTAGCATTTGTTGAGCATATGAATGGAAGGGACGAAGCGGAAAGGGTTGCCAAATTCATGGAATATATCTGGAATGAGGATAGTGACAATGATCCGTTTTCGATGAATAGCTTTACAACAGACCCAAAAAACACTTAAGGCCCTGGTTTCAGGGCCTCTTATCTTATCATATCTTCAATCTCTCTTATCCTATCCGCCAGACTTTCCAGCTGATCAAGATAGATGTCCGCCCCTATCTTCTCTGCTGTTTCCTGGGAGTCTATCCCTCGTCCTCCAATCAGTACCCTTGGGTGTCTTTTTCCTCCTTGGCTCTTCAGTGCCTCTATTAGGTATTCTGCACTGTTCAATCCTCCTGTCGAAAATACTGAAAGAATTACAAGGTCTACCTGACCCTGTCTGATTACCTCCTTCAGGTCCCACAGGGGTATGCTCCTTCCAAGGAAGATGA
>JANKMX010000079.1 GCA_024649995.1 Gudongella sp.
ATAAGACATTTGTCTTAGAGCTTACATCAATACCAACGAATAAAGTAGACATAAAGTTGTTCTTCACAAGATCACCACCTTTCATAAAAAGATAAGGGTGGAACAATTAGTAAAAGAGATATCCCAATCTTAGCTGTTGACTGCAACCTCGCACTATAAGCATTCATCTTTGAAAACTACCTTGCTGTTGGTCTAGTCAAAGGGATGCTGCATCTGAGTGGGCAGAATGTGACAGCTAAGTCAGGAAGCACGCTTTGAGGGCAATAACCCAAAGGTTTTGCAAGGAGTGATAGAATTGTCCTTTGCTAATCATTCTAATTCTATTTTAGCATTGGGATATCTCAATTAGTACGAAAGTAAAAAAAATAAAAAACAATATGTTTTGATTACTAAAAAAGTAGCTCTAAACATATTATACGAGGAGTGATCCCATGAATCCAATGATTCAGAAATTTGTAGATCAGAAGTTTATGACACAAGACCAGGGCGAGTACATCGAGGCTGCCATCATGAATAAGGAATCAATCGTTGTTTCCGGACACAGATCGGCTGGTATCAGACCTCTTATGGCTTCACTGATGGCTGTTGCAAAGAAGGAATTCTCAAATGTTCAGGTAAAGGGCTTTGAGGACCTTGAAAAGGAAGTTGAATTCTTCCTTATCCCAGGACTTGACAATCTTGACTTTGAAAAGCTTGTGGGAGATGCAATCGGAGTTGAGGGAACAGCACTTGTTTCACTTAAGGAGCCTGAGCATCCCGTATCTCTTATGAAGGTTATGAAGGCCAACTATAAGGCAGGCAAGGCCGTTGGAAAGAAAATCCATACCCTTGAGTGCATCAAGGTTGACGATGTGCCAGTTCTTGACAAGATCACAATGATGGTTCTCAATGAAAAGGGAAAGATTGAAAAAACAGACTTCTAGATTATTCTAGAAGTCCTTTTTCTGCCCATTGTGTATAGCCCAGGGCATTTGTTTCCCCATCCACCGAAATCACATGGTTTATATGTCCAGGCCTGTCTTCATCCATAATAAAGCCTGTACTGAAGGAGTCCCCCAGGAGGACCTCCTTTTTGTAGATTATTCCAAGCCTTTGGATCCGCTTACTCAGGTAGATTTCCTCTCCCAGTCCCTCCTGCAGCCACTCGATGTATCGGATGTTGTTTACATGGTTGTTGTTGTCGATGTCACTTCTTCTAGCCCTGAAGGGACCTGACTCAGCAATATCTCCATCAAGGTCTTTCATTTCCGTGAAGTCGGGGAAGTTGAACTCCTCCACAAAGCTATAGGACCTCTGTAGGTCTTCAGGGATCCTCTTGGGTCTTCTTCTTTTTATATCCAGAAAGAACCATTTGGTTGTGGCCTTTGCAAGAAGTATCCCCTCTTCATTTGTAAGTACGAATTCCCTGGTGGCATAGAACCTGTCAAAGCTGGAGGTCCAGGTACCAACCCTGACCCTGTCCTTGGCCCTTGGATATTTCACTATCTCCGCCTCCCAGCGAAGAAGCATCCAGGCATGTCCGTGTTTTGACAGCTCACTGAAGCCAACCTCTAGACTGTCTGAATGCCAATTTGATGTTTCAGCCATATACGCCAATATATTTTCAGGCCTTATGTAGCCTTCCCCGTCTGTATCATAGTATGGTATGGTGAATTCCTTCCAATATTTGCTCATTTGTCATCCCTCCAAAGCATATTATACACGAAATCTGTAATTTTTTTCAAATATTTCGGATAAATGTTACAATCTACTAATTTGTGGTATATAAGTATTAAGATAACGAAAAGGGGGGTAACTATGGCAAAAATCAATGCAATTGAAGGAGTAGGAGAAGCGTACGAAGCAAAGCTTAAGGAAGCAGGGATCGATACAACAGAGAAGTTACTTGAAGTTGCAGCTGATAAGAAGGGTCGCACCAAGCTGGCCAAGGAAACCGGCATCAGTGAGAAGCTTTTACTTACATGGGTTAACCATTGCGATCTTTATCGAGTCAAGGGAATTGGCCCCCAATATGCTGAAATCCTAGAACTTGCGGGAATTGATTCAGTTCCTGAATTGGCAAAAAGAAAAGCGGCCAGTGTATTGGAAAAGATGAGAGAGGTAAATGCCAACAGACCGGTGGTTAGAGGTCTTCCAGCGCAGAAGCAGATTGAGAACTGGATTCTCAGGGCTAAGGACCTGCCCAAGGTTGTAAAACACTAAAGGGGAGGCTACATAAGTAGCTTCCTTTTTTATTGTAAAACTTCTTCCACTGTAATACAATAAAACAAAGAGACTAAAAGGAGGACGAGAATATGTCGGAGGGCTATAGATTCACAATTGGAAAGGGCGACAAGACCGTAGAGCTTCTATCAAGGATGAGCAACCGACACGGATTGATTGCCGGTGCCACAGGAACCGGTAAGACAATATCCCTTAAGGTGCTGGCGGAGCATTTCAGTGACATAGGTGTGCCGGTATTTCTTGCGGACGTCAAGGGTGACCTGGCAAGCCTTGCTGAGCCTGGTTCCATGAACGAAAAGATTAAGGAAAGAATTGATACAATCGGACTGGACAGCTTCAGCTTCGAGTCCTTCCCCATCAGGCTGTGGGATGTCTACGGAAAGCTTGGCCATCCAGTAAGGACGGATATAACTGAGATGGGACCAATCCTTCTTTCTAGACTCCTGGACCTTAACGAGACCCAGACAGGGATACTTCATATAGCCTTCAGGGTGGCAGATGAGAACGGCTGGCTCCTAGTTGACCTTAAGGACCTGAGGTCAATGCTCCAGTACCTTGGTGACAACAGGAAGGAATATTCACTCCAGTATGGAAATATAGCTCCACAATCCATCGGGGCAATCCAGAGGTCGCTGCTGACCCTTGAATCCCAGGGCGGGGACGTCTTCTTCGGAGAACCTTCCCTGGAGATAAACGACCTGATAATGACTGACCCAAACGGCAAGGGTATTGTCAATATCCTTGCATCGGAGGAGCTTTTCAACTCACCAAGGATCTATTCAACCTTCCTACTATGGATGCTGTCAGAGCTCTTTGAGCAGCTGCCGGAGGTTGGGGATCCTGAAAAGCCAAAAATGATCTTCTTCTTTGACGAAGCCCATCTGCTCTTCAATGACACCCCAAAGGCACTGATGGAAAAGATAGAGCTTGTTGTAAGGCTAATAAGATCCAAGGGTGTTGGTGTATACTTTGTGACCCAGAACCCAGCAGACATCCCAGACACGGTTCTTGGTCAGCTTGGAAACAGGATCCAGCATGCACTTAGGGCCTACACTCCCAAGGAGCAGAAGGCAATAAAGGCTGCAGCTGAAACCTTCAGGCAGAATCCCAAGTTCGACGTTGAGGAGGTCATCACCCAGCTTAGGACCGGTGAGGCCCTTGTGTCCTTCCTGGATGATGAGGGCAAGCCCTCAGTTGTTGAAAAGGCTCTGATCGCTCCACCAAGGAGCATAATCGGTACCCTGGATCAGGCAAAGCGCCAGGGAATAATCACCAATTCTCCAATGTACTTCAAGTATACCGAGCCTGTTGATGAGGAATCAGCCTATGAGATAATCCAGGCAAAATATGAGAAAATCATTGCCAAGCAGCAGCAGGAAGAGGAAGAGAAAATCCAGGAACTTGAAGAGAAGGAAGCTGAAAAGCTGAGAAAGGCCCGGGAAAAGGAAATAGCCAAAGAGAAGAAGGAACGGGAAAAGGCAAGAAAGGCCAACCCTCTTTACAAGGTTGGCAGGACAGCCGTAAACACCCTGACCGGGGATATCGGTAGAAAGATAGCCAGGGGACTTCTTGGAAATGTAGGAAATTTCTTTAAATAGACATAAGGATGGAGCAGGCATTCGCCTGCTCCTATTTGAATTCCAATTTATCTCCCTTTTCAATCCCTGCAAAGGTTCCCGCCTCAGCCTCCATAACAAAATGAGACTTGAAAACAAATGGTCCCATCCTTCCAGGCCTAAAATCCCGAAGGACCTTTACAACAATATTATCCCTGTCAACAAAAAGTACATCAATTGGGAACTTCATTCGGTAGGTATGGATTGAATTACAGGGAACTATCATCATCCCCTCCTTGTCCTCCAGACCCTTTCTTCCCAGAAGTCCTTGAAGCCGTTTTGTATAGGTGTCAGCCATAATTATTTTTTCAAGAACAACCATTCCGTTTACCATCATCCTAGAAGCCATTTGTCCGACCCTCCAGAAAATCCTTTCCAGCCTCTTCTCCCCTGGACCATTTCTTTTCTCCCATGGAATATTTGAACTGGTAGTCACCTGATGTGAATTCCATTCCATCGTAAAGGTTCATCTCAGTGTATATGTCATTTCTGAAATTCATTATTCCCGGCAAGGTTGTTTTTATATATGTTACCGTCATAGTCTTGTTTGAAAACAGCTTCTTCCAGCCAAGGATGAATTTTTTGCCCTCAACCAACAGCTTCTTGCCTATGATAATATCATGGCTGTATCTGGTGCTGTTAAGATTGAAGTCAGCTCTATCCTCAATATCCATGGATATTCTGACCTCACTCTTCTTTCTTTCCTTAAGGTTGAACTCCCTCTTGTCCTTTTCCTCACCGTCCTTCCAGTATTGGAGTGTTCCCCTGATTTTTGTTGCAGGGGCTATTAGGATCAGGTAGAAAAGATTGCCCAGCAGGAATATTGCCAGGGGTAGCAGGATAAATACTCCTCCAAGAATTCCAACAAGGACAAGGTTCTCCTGCATGCTCTTTACTATATTTCCAAAGAAGCCTACGGTTTCAACCTGGTAGGCTACAAGGTTATTCTCCATGCTTGTTAGGGGATGAAGAGGACTTGCTATTATGCCAAGCTCAAAAATTCCCTTCTCCATTCCATCAATCGTATCAATATAAAGGTTTACTGTTCTTGATGTCTCTGGTCCGATTTCAATCTGATTGCTTCTTAATTCACCCAGCTCACCCTGGGCCTGAACCACCAACACCTCAGCAAAAGGTGAACTGCTCTCTAGGGTCAATGGGATTGTAAGGGTCTCTCCTGTCCTCACCCATAGGCTTTCGTCTCCAGCCTCTACCCTTACATTACCTGGCTCAGCAGTAAAGATTTCACCAAGGTCCTTCTTAAGGTTAAAAATTTCTTCCCTGTACAAGCCGGATGCCTCCAGATATACCTTGGCTGAATACTCGCTTGAGATGCTCCATTTTGTTGTCCATCGGCCGTCTCCGGCCATAATGTCACCGCTAGCCTCCCCTCCATCATCATAAAGGGGTAGCCTTGATATTACTCCATCACTTTTTTCAACAACAAGATTGAACTGGTCAACCTGCAGGAGCGGTCCTTCTCCAACGCTTCTGTTTCCAACCCTGATTGAGGCAACAACCGTCTCAGACTCTCCAATCCTGTAGCCACCCCTTTTCGGCCAAAACTCATTCTGTATAACAGGCTTTCCAATAGCCTCCTGTATTATTGCAGGAGCCAGAAGCTCCTGAATTATTTCCTCCCTTGACCCAAGAATCTGAATTAAATTCTGGTCAAGCTCAGCAGCATCCCTGTAGATCCTAACATCTCCCCCGGTCTCCTCAGCTATTCTGTTAAGGACCTCAACATCAATCCCCTCGCTGAAGCCTATGGAATAGACAGGATAGCTCTTTTCACCAATTGATGCAGTCCTTGTCCAAAGGGTGTCCATATATGATTCCATCTGTTGCGAACCTGGAGGAACATTAACTGGATCAGGGTCTGGTCTTCCGTCAGTAAGGAAAATTATCAGCTTTCTTGCTTCAGAATCTTCAATGCCGTCAAGTTGGTTTTCAGCAGCCAAAAGGGCCTGGGCATAGTCGGTGTCCGCAGTTCCCTGGAGCCGGTCCTGGATGCTTTCCCTAAAGCTGTCCCGCACAGCCTGGCTTTCCATCCTTTGAGGAGGAACTGCCAGGGTTACCTCTGAATGGAAAACAACCATACCCAGATAATCGTCAGGGTTAAGCATCTCTATGAAAATATCCGCGACCCGACGTCTCAGCATATCAGGATCAGTTCCTGTCATGCTACCAGAGGTATCAATCACCAGGGAAACCGCAAGTTTCTCCGAGTTCAGGTCCTCCAAAGGGTCAGCATAGACAGGGAATGGCATAACCATTCCCAAAAGTATCGTAAATATAATTAAAATTGCTCTTACAGATGCCCATTTTTTTATCACTGTCATCACCTCTGATTAGAACATATCTGAGAATACCCTGATTATCCTTATGACCGCCGGTCCAAGAATTACAATAAAAAGTGCAGGGAACATAAAGAACACTAATGGAAAGAGCATCTTTACAGGCACCTTCATTGCGGTCTCCTCTGCCCTCTGTCTCCTCTTCTGCCTCATTGAATGTGACTGTACTCTCAACATATTTGCAATATTACTACCCAATTGCTCAGACTGAATAACAGATGTCATAAAGGAAGATATGTCATCCACTCCTGTTCTTGCATAGATTCCCCTTAGGGCATCCTCCCTTCTTCTACCCTTGTTGATCTCATCAAGGGCCCTGTTGATCTCATCTGAGAGGGGGCCAGGCATCTTTTCTGTTGTTCTCTTCATGGCCATATCAAAGCCCAGTCCAGCCTCAACGGATACGAATATTAGGTCAAGCATATCAGGTAGGCTCTTCTGTATCCTGATTCTTCTCCTTCTTGCCTTCACCAGAACAATATAATATGGAAGTATAAACCCAGCAGCAGCCAGAAGTATTATCATCAGAAGGTTGGTTTCTACTCCACTTGCCCTTAGAATCAAGTAATAAAAGGACGGAAGTATAATGGCCACCATAAACATCATTGAAACAAGCCTGTTCACATTGATGTTTCCAGGCGAGCCTGCCTGGATTATTGTCTTGTGCATTTCCCTGCTGAGCCCCTTGGGTGTTGTCCTACCAAGAAAGGCAGTAAATTTCTGGTAGGCAGGTCTAATTATCCTGTCCCTGAAGGGCTCATCAAGAACAGACTCCTCAGTTGGATCAACAAATTCCTGTCTCAGGTCCTCCAGTCTTCCCTTGACCTTTTCCTTCCTCTTAAAAACAATACCATATACAAGCAGCACAAGATATGCCACAAACGCTATTACGGATAAATATGCCAGTATCATCATGGGATCACCCTCTTATCATATCTCTATATCAGCCAGTCTCATCATTATAAAGGCTCCAATTATCTGGAAGAAGATTGCTAGAACCACAAGTATTATTCCAATGGTGCTCTGGAACAGCTCCATAATATACTCAGGATTTATTGCCAAGAGGAATATTGCAATTCCAAAGGGCAGAAGTGAAATTATTATCGCTGAAATCTTGCTCTGTGCCGTCAGGGTCTTAACCTCTCCCCTGATTCTCATCCTGTCCCTTATGGTTGCTGCTATTGTGTCAAGAATCTCGGCCAGGTTACCTCCAACCTTACGCTGGATGATAAGGGCAGTAACAAACATATCGATGTCCTCATCATCTGTCCTGTTTGAGAAATCCAGCAAAGTCTCATCCAGGGTCTTGCCGATTGAGTTGTCCCTGATTATCCTCAGGAACTCATCCCTAATGGGTGATTCCATCTCTGTTGCAGCAACATTCATGGCCTGGATAAAGCTAAAGCCCGCCCTCAATCCGTTGGACAGTATTGTCAAGGACTCAGGAAGCTGAGAATTCAGCTGCTTCATTCTCTTTTTCTTTGTTGAGTTTACAAATACATCTGGAATCCTATAGCCCAGGAAAAATCCAGCCACACCTATAAACCACATCCCTGTAACAAGATACAGTAAAAGAGCGACCGCAACAGCCACAATAATCGATAAGCCAATAAATTCCTCCACCCTCATAAAAACATATGCCTGCTGGAGGAGCTTCTTTTTCTTGTCCATATAAGAACTCCCGGAAATCCCCTTGCTTACAGCTCCAATGGATCTTAAGATGAATTCCTTAAGGGATATGTCCTCCTCATGGGTGGGATCCTCCTCATCCGTCACATAAAGGTCAAGCCTGTTGGCAACCTTCAGTCGCTTTGAGAACACCATCGCATACAGTCCCAGGAAAACAAACAGTACAGTGAAGAATCCACCAATCAAAACTATATAGATCATGGCTATAACCTCCTGTCTGTGTTGAATACTGATGCAGGTATGGTTTCTCCATATGCCCTGAGCCTCTCCATAAGCTTTGGTACTATTCCTGTTGGAACATGTCTGCCAAGGATGTTTCCACCCTCGTCAAAGCCGTCATGCCTGAATATATACAAATCCTGGAGGGTGATAGTGTCAGCCTCCATTCCAACTATCTCGGTAATCTTCATAATCTTTCTGGTACCGTCAGTAAGTCTTGCACAGAATACAATCAGGTTGATCGCCGATGATACCTGCTCACGGATTGCCCTTGAAGGGAGATCCATTCCAGACATCATTACCATGGTCTCCAGTCTTCCCAGGGTATCCCTTGGACTGTTAGCATGTATTGTTGTGATTGAGCCGTCATGACCTGTGTTCATGGCCTGGAGCATGTCCAATGCCTCTCCTCCCCTAACCTCACCGACGATTATCCTGTCAGGCCTCATCCTAAGGGAGTTGATAACAAGGTCCCTGATTGCTACATGACCCTTGCCCTCAATGTTTGGAGGTCTGCTTTCCAAAGAGACTACATGATCCTTCTGAAGCTGCAGCTCCGCCGCATCCTCTATGGTAACAATCCGTTCATTGTTTGGAATGAAGTTTGAAATAACATTAAGCAGGGTTGTCTTACCACTACCGGTACCACCTGCAACAATTATGTTTGCCCTTCCCCTTACACAGGCCTTAAGTATCTTGGCAATATCTGCCGTAAGGGTACCAAAGGTGATCAGGTCCTCCAGATTGTATGGTTCAACTGCAAACTTACGGATTGTTATTGTAGGCCCCTTGATTGAAAGGGGGGGGATTATAACATTCACACGAGATCCGTCCGGAAGTCTTGCATCAACCATGGGGGAGCTCTCGTCAACCCTCCGCCCAAGGGGTGATATGATCTTGTCTATGGTATGCATAATATGGGTGTCATCCCTGAAGGAGATCTCCACCCTGACAATTTTACCCTTTCGTTCAACAAAAACATCCTCAGGGGAGTTTACCATAATCTCTGTTACTGTTGGGTCGTTAATCAAGGGAGTGATGGGCCCATAGCCAAAAATCTCATCCATCACTGAGCCTGCAACCCTCTGCTTGTCTCCAAAGGAAAGGTTTCTCTTGCTTTCCATCAAGACTTCATTTATTATCCTGTTTGTATCATCAAAAATCTGTTTCTTGAAATACTTGTCTCCAGTATCAGGTGTTCCCGATATGGTCTCAATAACCTTTGCAAGGACCTGTGTGGCTATTTCGTCAAGCTCCTTCCTTTTTCGGAGGACCACTTCACCGGTTGCCTGATCTTCCTTTACAGGCTCCTCGTGATTATTGAGATTCTTGAAATTAAATGAACCGTTCATGATCTCACCTCCGGTCAGCTATGTCCGTTGCCTTCGAAATCCTTGCTGATCTTTTTGGCAAGAGCTGTAAAGCCCCTGCTCACCGAGCTTCTCGGCTTGGATATTACAATTGGCGTTCCGCTGTTAAGTGAAAGAACAGCCAGCTTGTAGTCAGCATCTATCACTGAATAAAGGCTCTGACCCAAGGTACTCTCTACGTCCTTGTTCTTTATCTGACTGGATGAGTCCGCCCTGTTGAGAACTACCTTAATCTTGTTCTTGGGGAAGTTCAGCTCCTGCAAAGTCAGTATGGATGCCTTGATGTTACGCAGTGTTGAAATCTCAGGTGTTGTAATCATAAGAAGCACATCTGCAAATTGAAATGCAGGATTAACCGGCTCGTAGAACCTGGCCGGCATGTCCACAATCACATAGTCAAAGGCTCCCCGAAGTGCCTTCAATATAATCTCTATATGTTCTGCGGTGATAAATTCGTTGATCTGAGGCTTTGCATTTGCTGGAAGAACCTTGATCCCAGATTCATGGGGAATCAGATAGGACTCGATTATATCCTGGTCAATATTTCTTATATCATCAACAATGTCCATAATGGTGAACCTTGGCACAAGATTCAAGGCAAGCACTGTATTGCCAAAGTCAAGATCCAGATCCACAAGGCAAACCCTCTTGTCCTTTTCCTTGGAAAGTGCTATTGCAAGATTTGTGGAAACAAAGGTTTTACCAACCCCACCCTTAGTACTGAATACGGTCACAACATTGCCATTTAGGGACTTCCTTCTTCTGGTTGAACCGGTGTCCCTATGGATTACATCCTTGTCCTTCACAAGCTCATAGGACCTGTAGATTGAATCCACAAGCTTTGATGAGGTGAATGGAGAGATTATTACGTCCTTGGCCCCAACAAATATAGCCTTGTACATGGTGTCTTCAAGCAGCTGGTTCTCAACCAGAACCACAGCTATCTCCGGATACTCCTTAGCAAGGTATTCGGTGAACTCGTGTCTGTCAAAGTCCAGGCTTGTTCCCAATATCACAACATTGGGGTACTTCTCACCTATATAGTAGTTGGCCTCCTCGGTTGTTGTCACCTCACCAACCAGGTCGATGTAATCAACCTTGGCCAGAGTGTCAGTGACTATTTGCTTGTCATCGCTGGTTTTTTCTATCAAGAGTACCTTAATCTTATCCAAGTATATCACCTCACTCTGAATGTCTCGAAGTTATCACTGCCGTAATGATCAAGCTCGTTAATCTGATTGTCAACCGGATTTCTCAGTGTCAGGTGGAAGCTCCCATTTAGTGTTGCCCAAGCAACCACCTCAGCCTGCTCAGGATTTACAAGAATTGTAAGGGATTCTGGCTGCTGGATTGTATCCTCTTCAGTTTGGGCTCTTCTGGCCCCAACGGCAACCACCTCAATATTCTGCAGCTGAGTATAGGTCATCTGAATGGTTTCCTCCTCTTCAGGATCCTGGGGATCATCAACCTCAAACTCATAGGTTGCAAGGATATCAACTGTGTCTCCAGTCTGGATGTAGTTTCCAACACCTACTACTTCACTGACCGGAATAGTCATTGCTCTCATATTTTCAGGAATCCAATAGGAAAGCCCTGCATCCGATTCCTCATTTACAACTCTTCCTGCCAAAATTTGCTCCCCGGAGATAATCTCTGTTCTAGTTATTGCTCCAACAACCAGGTCCAAGTCAGTGATCGCATCAGGATGCACACCTTCCACCGGAACAGATGATATCTGAACCATTTCCTCAGTAATCCTAATATGCTCAGGTATGGCTGTTATGGCTGTAACCACATCAGAATAAGAGGTTGCAGCCACCTCCTCAGGGTCCACTCTGAGGGACTGGATATACCTGTTCAAGAAAAATATTGTGATAATGCCAAGTAGTACCCCAATCAGGAGTATTTTTTTGTTCACCTTCATAGACTGCACCTCTTTCTTTTGTAGTTTATTTTATTAATATTGCTCCTATCCTCATTTCTTCTCCAAAGCTTTTATCTGGAATTTCACCTTTTGATATATTATATGAATTCACAATCCTTCCACTAACTGGATTATCAGTATCGACTTTCTTATTAGCTTCATTTTCATAATTTATATCGATCTCCGCTAATTCAAGAATAAGATAATCACCCCATTTGACCAATTTATCTTCACTGGGATCAGTATAATTAGCTTTACTTGGTAGAACCGCTACTATATACCCTCTATCATCAAGTACTTCTAACCTATCGCTTAAATTTGGGTTACCTTTATTTTCAATTGAAGCCATCCATCCAGGCTTAAAATATAA
>JANKMX010000007.1:0-30267 GCA_024649995.1 Gudongella sp.
CTGGATCAAGGAAAACTGTATACAATGTAACCAGTGTTCATATGTATGTCCGCATGCTGTAATCAGACCAATACTTGTAGATGAGGAAGAGAAGGCAAAAGCACCAGCTACATTTGAGACAATCAAGCCAATCGGAAAAGGCTTTGACGGACTTGAGTACAGAATTCAGGTTTCAACCCTTGACTGTACAGGCTGTGGAAACTGTGCTGATGTTTGTCCTGCCAAGGAAAAGGCCCTTGTCATGACTCCGTTTGAGGAGGAATTTGAGACTCAGGAGCCTAACTGGGACTTCGCAATGACAGTTAAGGACAAAGGAGACTTGTTCGAGCCTACTACACTCAAGAATACACAATTCCAGCAACCATTGCTTCAGTTCTCAGGAGCTTGCGCAGGCTGTGGAGAGACTCCATATGCCAAGCTTGTAACACAGCTTTATGGAGATAGAATGATAATTGCAAACGCAACAGGTTGTTCCTCAATCTGGGGTGCAAGTGCACCAGCTACACCGTACTGCACAAACCAGGAAGGTAAGGGACCTGCATGGGCAAACTCACTGTTTGAGGACAATGCAGAGTTTGGATACGGCATGGCAGTTGCAACCAAGAAAATCAGAGAGAAGATCCAGCTTGCAATGGAAGAGTTCCTGACACTTGGTGTAGACACTGAAATCAACGAGTACTTCAAAGAGTGGCTGGAAGGAATGAATGATGCAAAAGCTACCAAGGCTGTTGCAGGAAAGCTTCTTCCAAAGCTTGATACCAAATTTGACAATGAAAGAGCCAATGAGCTGTTCAAGCTGATTGGACAGTTGAAGGATCATCTGATCAAGAAATCAGTATGGATCTTCGGTGGAGACGGATGGGCATATGACATCGGCTTCGGTGGACTTGACCATGTTCTTGCATCAGGAGAGGACGTAAACGTACTTGTATTCGATACAGAGGTTTACTCAAATACTGGAGGACAGTCATCCAAGGCAACTCCAACTGCTGCAGTTGCAAAGTTTGCTGCATCAGGTAAGAAGATCAGAAAGAAAGACCTGGGTATGATTGCTGCAACCTATGGCTATGTATATGTTGCACAGGTGTCAATGGGAGCCAACATGAACCACACATTGAAGGCCATCAAGGAAGCTGAAAGCTATGATGGACCATCATTGGTAATTGCATATGCTCCATGTATCAATCACGGAATCAAGGTTGGTATGGGCAAATCAATAGCTCAGGAAAAACTTGCAGTTGAAACAGGATACTGGCACCTATACAGATTCGACCCAAGACTTACTGATGAAGGAAAGAATCCATTCTCATTGGACTCCAAGGAGCCTACAAGACCGGTAACTGAGTTCCTTGACTCAGAGGTAAGATACACTTCACTTAAGCTTTCCTTCCCAGAGGAAGCGGAAATTCTGTACAAGGCGGCTGAGGTTGCTGCAAAGGCAAGATACGAATCATATGTAAGAATGGCTAGAGACTAGTCTGTAAAACAAAAGGCTACCATCGGGAGATGGTGGCCTTTTTAAGTGGGAGCAGGTTTTTTGACCAATTAGGGGAAACCATGTCCAAATCATGTTATAATATAAGGACAATATATAAAGAACAGGGTGATTTATGGATGATTAACTACAGTGAATATTTTTCCGGGAAGGAATTCAGGGATATAAGATTTGATGAGCCCTTGAAGCTGCACACGTCATTTAAGATCGGCGGACCGGCAGATGTAATGATTATTCCCTCTACAGAGGATGAACTTATCGATGCGGTTAAAATATGCAGGAAGAACGATCTAAAATATTTTGTCATGGGTAATGGTTCAAATCTTCTGGTCAAGGACACTGGGATCAGGGGTGTTGTCATAAAGATAAATGAAGGCTTTGATGCTGTGAAGGTTGAGGGTGAGAGAATAGTGGTCCAGGCAGGGGCCCTGCTAACTGCTGTCAGCAAGGTTGCCCTCCGAAATTCCCTTCAGGGAATGGAGTTTGCAAGTGGTATTCCAGGGACCATAGGTGGAGCGATTACAATGAATGCAGGAGCCTATGGGGGAGAAATGAAGGATATTGTCTCCAGCGTCAGGGTCTTGAATACTGATAACAGGGTACTACAGCTGTCCAACCAGGAAATGGATTTTGCCTACAGAAACAGCAGGGTAAAGGAGCATGACCTTATTGTCCTTTCCGTTGAACTTGAACTCAGTAAGGGTGATTATGAAGAGATTGATGGGAAAATAAGGGAATTGACATACCAGAGAACCTCAAAGCAGCCCTTGGAGCTACCTAGCGGTGGCAGTACCTTCAAGAGGCCGGAAGGCTACTTCGCCGGCAAGCTGATTGACGACTCAGGCCTTAGGGGACTTAGGCATGGAGATGCACAGGTGTCCCAGAAGCACTGTGGCTTTGTTGTCAACAGGGGTGAGACAACCTACAAGGAAGTGATGGAGCTGGTAGGAGTGATTCAGAAAACCGTATTGGATAGGTTCGGTGTTGAACTTGAGATGGAGATAAAACGAGTAGGTGATGACTGATGTATAAGCTAACGGGGGATTTCCACACCCACACAATATACAGCAGAGGCTACAAGAAAAAAGGAACCCACGCAAAGGGGACCATTCAGGAAAATGTTGAAGCAGCATACAGATTGGGTTTGGATACAATTGTCCTTAGTGAACACGGGCCTGGACATTATCTTTATGGTCTGAGGGTGAAGGACTTGCCCCAAATCAGGAATGAGATAATGAGACTTCGGGAAATCTACGAACCAAAGGGATTGAAGATCCTACTGGGCCTGGAATCAAATATTGTTGGACTTGATGGAGAACTGGACATTGATGATAAAATAATAGATCAGCTCGATATACTGCTGATGGGCTACCATTATGGAGCAACCCCGGTTGGCTTTACGGATGCGGTTGGACTATACTGGACAACCCAGATTGGTAAGCTTATTGGAAGCAGGGAAGACCACGCAAGGGACATCATGACCCAGGCATACCTGAAGGCAATGGAAAGGTATCCCATAGATATTATAACCCACCCTGGATCCAAGGCAAAGGTCCATATCCGGGAGGTTGCAGAAGGGGCTGTAAAGACCAACACTGCCCTGGAAATAAGCTCAAAGCACGATGAGCTGTCTGTGGAAAGCCTTAAACTCATAAAGGATATTGATGTAAAGCTCTACATCGACAGCGATGCACACGAGCCCGAAAGGGTTGGTGATATTGTAAAGGGATTGAATAAGGCTCTTGAAGCGGATATTGACTTTTCAAGGGTTCAAAATATGATTTGGGAGGACTGATACTATGGATTTTGTTGTAATAACTGGAATGTCGGGAGCTGGAAAATCACAAGCTATGAAGGTAATGGAAGACATGGGTTATTATTGCATGGATAATCTTCCCCCTGCCCTGCTGTCAAAATTTGCCGAGCTTACCTACAAATCAACCAAGGAAATAGAAAAGGTTGCTGTGGTTGTTGACATAAGGGGCGGAGTTTTCTTTGAAGATCTCTTCCAGGAGCTAGATGAGCTTAAGGAGATGGGAGTTGGCTACAAGATACTGTTTCTTGATTCATCCAATGAAACCCTGATAAAGAGGTACAAGGAGCTGAGGAGACCTCATCCATTGAATCCTGAGGGGAATCTGATCGATGGAATCAAGGAGGAGCGAAGAATACTCCATCAGGTTAAAAGCAGGGCTGACTATATTGTGGATACCTCCAAATTCAATCTCGGCATGCTCAAGGAGGAGCTTACAAGGATTTTTCTTGAGGGGGAAGAAAGGGGCAAGCTGTCAATTTCAGTCACCTCCTTTGGTTTCAAGTATGGTGTATTGCTTGATGCGGACCTGGTTTTTGACGTAAGGTTCATTCCAAACCCATACTATATCCCAGAGCTCAAGGAGCACTCGGGGCTCCAACAGGATGTGGAGGAGTATGTTTTCAAGTGGTCCCAGACCCAGATTTTCATTGGAAAGACCATTGAGATGCTGGAGTTTCTGATACCATATTATGTTACTGAGGGAAAGACAAGACTTGTTATTGGAATAGGCTGTACAGGCGGGAAGCACAGATCTGTTGCCATTGCTGAGGAAATAGGCAGTATTCTTAAGAAAAACGGACATAGGGTATTGGTTGATCATAGGGATCTGAGTTGAGAGGATGTATAATTAATGGATAGATTCATAGGCAAGAAAAAGGAGAACCCAAAAATAGTTGTTGTTGGAGGAGGAACTGGACTGTCAGTCCTTCTGAGGGGTCTCAAGGAGCACACTGACAATATAACAGCCATAGTTACGGTGGCTGATGATGGAGGAAGCAGCGGAAGGCTGAGACAGGACCTGGGGATTTTGCCACCGGGGGATATAAGGTCCTGTCTTGTGGCTCTTGCAAACACGGAGCCAACAATGGAAAAACTGCTGCAATACAGATTTACCGAGGGCTCCCTCAAGGGACAAAGCTTCGGAAATCTTTTCATTGCCGCCATGAATGAAATATATGGAAACTTTGAGATGGCTATCAAGGAGACTAGCAATGTACTTTCAATCACTGGAAAGGTTTTGCCGGTAACCCTTGACAATGTCAACCTCATAGCACATCTGGACGACGGTAGCACAGTTGAGGGTGAATCCAGGATTCCCTCGGTTGTAAGGGAGAGAAGGGCAAGAATTGAAAGGATTTCCATGAAACCGGAAATGTCATACCCACTAAAGGAGTCCCTTAAGTCCATAACGGAGGCGGACCTTATAGTCCTGGGACCGGGGAGCCTGTACACATCAATAGTACCTAACCTGCTGGTGAGGAACATGGTTGATTATATCGACAAGGCAAAGGCACCGGTGGCATACATATGCAATGTAATGACCCAGCCGGGAGAAACCGACAACTATACCGTCACAGACCACCTAGAGGGGATCCTGAAGCACTCTCACGAGGGTTTTGTGGACTATGTCATAGCAAACGTCGAAAGGGTTCCCGCAAACGTCAGAAAGCGATATGAGAGGGACGGAGCAGTTCCCGTCAATCCTGAAAAGGGGGAGGCCAGGGCCCTGAAGAAGAGGAAGATAAAGCTGATTGAGGAAAAGCTGATCGAGGTTGAGGGTGATTATGTGAGGCATGACACAAAGCTATTGAGCCAGATGCTTATGGAGCTGGTTTAGTCAATTCATACCCTATCGATGAATTCCAATGAAATTAAAAATTTCAGGGAATTCTATCGCCGGGCATACCACGCTGACAGATTAAAATCAAAATCTAAGATTTTGTTTAATCTTGTCACTTGGCACAAGCAAGCAGTTCACATCAAGATCAGGATTCAATCGCCTTTAGGTGTTTGACCGCAGTTCTGGATTCAAGTCCGATAAAAATAACGCGCTCGCTTTCTTTGTTGATTCCTATGCCGCTACGCTTGGAGGAATCGGAGCACTCCGAAATGCTCGCTGGATTTTGAAGTCGTTCTTTCATATGAACTGCTTGTCAAAGCACCTGTCAGGCTTCAGTCTCAATGATTTTGACTTTAAAATACAAGATACATTTAAGTAATAGCTAATAAGTAATATTTAAGAGTTAAGATTCAAAGAATTAGACAATTAAGTTAGGGTCAAGACCCTTCGTTACACTCAGGGAGACAAGATAATTGTCACTCTGAGCATCGCGAAGAGTCTTGACCCTTTTTTCATAACTGGCGATGTATTTTAATATTGACGCTTTCCACTTCCACTTTCAACATTCCACTTTCAACCTACAACAAATCAACTTAACTATAAATCAGCAGACGTGTTACCCATGTCCTGGTTAAATCATTCCATTGTGAATTGAGATTTGTGAATTGTGAATTTTCTTTTCCTATCCTATTCAGTCAGATACGCTATTCCAAGCTTGATTGTCTCCCCGATTGCATCCTGATGGGTTCTTTCAAAGGAGTGGGATGCATCAACCCCAGGACCGATCAATCCGGTTCTGAAATCATGGCCCGACCTCAAGGCTGCCGAGGCGTCAGACCCGTAGTAGGGGTAGATATCCACCTTGTAGTTGATATCATGCTTTTTGCAGAGCTCTACAAGTCTCTTCCTTATCTCCAGATCATAGGGTCCGGTACTGTCCTTGGCGCAGATGGTTACTGAGTATTCATCTGAGGTCTGTCCCTCCCCTGGAGCAGCCATATCAATGGCGATAAACTCAAAGGTATCCTCTGGAATGGCTGCAGATGCTCCGTGCCCAACCTCCTCATAGTTGCTGATAAAGAAGTGGGTGGTGTAATTTGGCTTAAGTCCATTGTCCTGAAGGTATTTGGCCATTCCCCAAAGGGCGATTACCCCTGCCTTGTCATCCAGGTGCCTTGATTTCACAAAGCCTGTTGGGGTAACGATTGTCCTTGGATCAAATGATACAAAATCACCTACCTGGATTCCAAGCTCCTCAACATCCTCCTTTGTAGAAACCCTTTCATCCAGTCTGATCTCCATATTCTCTATACTGCGTTCAGTCGATTTTGTTTCGCTTCCATGAACATGGCTTGATGCCTTGGTCAGAACCAGGGTACCTGTGAATGTCTTCCCATCCATGGCCTCAACAAGAACATGCTCCCCCTCGACGGTATCCATTACATAGCCTCCAAGCTGGGATATCTTAAGCCTCCCGTTGGCTTTGACCTCCTTGACCATGGCACCCAGAGTATCAACATGACCTGACAGGGTGACGGACCTGCTGGTGTCTTGTCCCTCAATAGTTGCAATCAGAGCACCCTTTCCTGTAAACCTTACAGGTAGGTCTATTTCTTCAAATAGTTCCTTCATATACTCATTTACCTTTTCAGTGTTCCCCGTCGGACTGGGTGTCTTGAGCAGCACCTCAAGGCGGCTGATTATATCCTTCATTTCCATATCCATAACATACCTCCTGACCTGTTTACATTCTATAGATATAATTATACAGCAAGAGGTCAAATTTGTGAAAATCTTTACAAAAACCTAGTAAAATGGTGTATAATTATAATGATGTGTAGTAATGTAGATTATTGGGAGTGGTATTATGATAGAGGTCAGCTCAGGAGGAGTTGTTGTATTTGGCAATGCTATCTTGCTATTGAAAAAATATAACGGAGACTGGGTGCTGCCAAAGGGTAGACTTGAAAAGGGAGAGAGCATAAGGACTGCAGCATTGAGAGAGGTATTGGAGGAAACAGGAGTAAAGGGTGAAGTCATCGATTATATCGGTGAGGTAAATTACAGATACAAGAACCTGAGAAGAAATGAAACAGTATATAAAACAGTACATTGGTATCTGATGCGAACCAGCTCCATGGATTGCGTTCCCCAGCGGAAGGAAGGCTTTGTGGATGCAAGGTTTGTTCATATAAACAAGGCAAGGGACCTTTTGAGATACTCTGACGAAAGGAAGATAATTTCAAAGGGGATTGAATTAATAGGGCAGGAGGGATGAAGGATGTCATTTTCATCCGTAACCAAGAATGAATTATCCAGGATAGAAATTGAAAAGAATTGCTGCGCTCTGGCGGAGCTGGCTGCCTTGGTGAGAATGAACGGGACCGTTCAGATTACAGGCATGCAGAATATCAACCTGAAGTTCACCACGGAAAATGCAGCCATAGCCAGAAGAATTTTTTCCATACTCAAGATGATGTATCATTCAGAAATTGAGGTCATGGTCAGGAAGAACAAGCAGCTTAAGAAAAACAACAATTATCTTATAATCATCCATGATAAAAAAATATCAGAAAAAGTACTTTCTGATGTGGGATATATAGACAAGGACAGGAGTAATCTTTTCAATCCAAGATATGGAGTCCCAAAGAGTATCGTTGCATCCAGATGCTGCAAAAGGAGCTTTATTAGAGGGTCTTTTCTTGGCGGAGGCTCAATGAGCAATCCTGAGAAGACATATCACCTTGAGTTTGTCACAAGCCATGAGGAGCACGCAAAAAGCCTTAGGGACATCATAAATTCATTTGAGCTGAACTCTAAGATTATCCAGAGAAAGGACAATTATGTTGTCTATATCAAGGAGGGGGAACAGATTGTGGATCTCCTGAACATCATTGGAGCCCATCAGGCACTCCTTAAGCTCGAGGATATAAGGGTTTTGAAGGAAGTAAGAAACAACATAAACAGGCTGGTAAACTGCGAGACTGCAAATCTTGGCAAGACAATCAGCGCATCCATGAGACAAATTGACAGCATAAAGACCATTCAAAGAAGAGTGGGATTGAATAAGCTGCCGGACAATCTTAGGGAGATTGCAGAGGTGAGACTGGCAAATCCAGATGCAAGCCTGAAGGAAATCGGCGAAATGATGAACCCGCCTATCGGGAAGTCAGGAGTAAACCATAGATTCAGGAAATTGGAAGAGATAGCAGATGAATGGGGAGGAGAATAGTATGATAAATAAATCGGTAACACTTACAAATCCAGAGGGACTTCACGCAAGACCTGCAGCCCTTTTTGTCAAGGAAGCCAATAAATATGAAAGCAATCTTGAAATTGTTTCTGAAAGCAGGAAGGTCAATGGAAAGAGCATCATAGGAATTATGTCACTTGGAGCATTTCACGGAGAAGAAATCACCCTTTCAGCAAGCGGACCTGATGAGGAAGAAATGATCAACAGCCTTGCAGAGCTACTTGAAAAGGGCTTTGAGTAGATAGAGGAGGATTCATGAAAAATATTTTGGTTACAAACAACCCAGATGTTAGGGATAAGTTTCAGGATGGATTTCAGGTCCAGTACCTGGAAGACAAGGGCTATATCCAGGTTCTGGAGCATGTAAGGGACATGGTCCATCAGGGCCATCAGCTTCTGACCCATCCCCTGTCAGGGAGCATAAAGCCAAACGAAACACCCTACAAGAGTGTAATAATGTCATCCAAGAAGGGCGACCTTGATTCATCAGGTCTTGCGATCGTCGAGGACAGCATATTGGCAGCTAGGAAGTTTATCACAAACAGACCCACCCCTGACTGGCCAGACCATGTGCTTGTTGATTTCAGGGTGATAGATCTGTCACTGATGGAAAATGTAATTGAAAAACTTGGTCACAATTAGGTCTTCTCCATAGAGAAGGCTTTTTCATTTGCCGGTGTTTTGTGGTAAAATCTATGTATATCAATGCGAGGAGTGAGTTTATGGGAGCAAAGGGATTTGCACACCTTCATGTTCATACAGAATACAGTCTTCTGGACGGATCCATTAGGATCAAGGACCTGATCCAACGGACAAGGGAGCTTGGAATGGATTCAATAGCCATAACGGACCATGGATCCATGTTTGGGGTGGTCCAGTTCTATCAGGAGGCGAAAAAACAGGGCATAAAGCCGATTCTTGGCTCCGAGGTATACATTGCCATGGGGAGTCACCTTGAAAAGGAGCCCAAGGACAAGAACCAGTATCATCTTGTGCTTCTTGCTGAAAACAACCAGGGCTATGAGAACCTGATGAAAATTGTCTCCGAGGGCTATGTCAACGGCTTCTACTACAAGCCCAGGGTGGACCACCGGATTCTTGAGGAGTACAGCGATGGAATCATCTGCCTATCCGCATGCCTTGGAGGGGAGGTCCAGCAGTTCATCCTTGACAACAACCTGGAGAAGGCCAGGGAGATTGCACTGAAGTACAAGGAAATATTCGGAGAGGACAATTTCTTCCTTGAGCTACAGGACCACGGCATACCTGAGCAGAAGAGGGTTAACAAGGAGCTGGTAAAGCTAAGCCAGGACCTCGGAATAAAGCTTGTTGCTACAAACGATGTACACTATCTTCGCAGGGAGGATGCCAGAGTCCACGATGTGCTCCTTTGTGTCCAGACAGGAAAGACAATCGTCGACGAGGACAGGATGAAATTTCCCTCAGAGGAATTCTATCTCAAGTCTGTAGAGGAGATGGAGGAATTGTTTCCAGATCAGTTGGAGGCCCTGGAAAACACCCAGGAGATTGCAGACAGATGCAATGTAACCATGGATTTTGACACCCTTCATCTGCCAGAGTATCAGGTGCCAAAAGGCTATACCAACGAGTCTTATCTGAGGGACCTGTGCGAGGAAGGACTGGTTGAACGATATGGAGATGTAACTGAGGAGATACGGGAACGGTTTGAGTATGAACTAAGCATAATTCTGCAAATGGGCTATACGGACTATTTCCTAATTGTATGGGATTTCATAAAGTTCGCAAGGGACAACCAGATCATGGTTGGACCTGGAAGGGGCTCAGCGGCAGGAAGTGTCGTTTCATATGCCCTTAATATTATCGATATCGATCCCCTGGAATACGGACTTCTCTTCGAGAGATTCCTGAATCCGGAAAGGGTGACAATGCCTGATATTGATATAGACTTCTGCTATGAGAGGCGGGAGGAAGTAATACAGTACGTAATCCGAAAATATGGAGCCGACAGGGTTGCCCAGATTGCAACCTTCGGTACAATGGCTGCAAGAGGAGCCATCAGGGACGTTGGAAGGGCAATCAACATGCCCTACGGCGAGGTGGACTACATTGCAAAGCAGATACCTACTGAGCTTGGCATTACAATTGACAGGGCTCTGGAAATAAGCAAGACATTAAGGGCAGAGTATGACGAAAACCCGGATGTGAGGAATCTGATTGACCTTGCCCGGGCTGTGGAGGGCCTGCCAAGGCATACCTCCACCCATGCTGCAGGGGTTGTCATCTCAAAGGAGCCAGTTACAAAATATGCCCCTTTACTGAGGAACAATGATGCAATCACCACACAGTTCACAATGCTTGAGCTTGAGGAGCTTGGGCTATTGAAGATGGACTTTCTGGGACTGAGAACCCTGACTGTAATAAGGGATGCGGTGGACCTGGTAGGGGATAACCACGGCATTGACATAGATTTCAGCACAATCACCTTTGATGACCCCCAGGTTCTTGAGCTGTTTGCAAGGGCAGAAACCCTTGGGATATTCCAGTTTGAGAGTCCGGGAATGAGAGCCTTCCTCAAGGAACTGAAGTCCAATGTATTTGAGGACCTCATTGCGGCAAATTCCCTTTTCAGACCTGGACCCATGAACCAGATACCAACCTTTGTTGCCTGCAAACACGACCCCACACAGATCTCCTACCTCCATCCCACACTGGAGCCCATCCTTGATGTGACCTATGGCTGTATTGTGTATCAGGAGCAGGTCATGGAGATAGTAAGGAAGCTGGGAGGCTACTCCTTCGGACGGGCAGACCTTGTCAGGAGGGCAATGGGCAAGAAAAAGATGGACGTAATGGAGAAGGAGCGAAAGAACTTCATTTACGGTCAGACAGACCAGGATAAGAATGTAATCCTTTCAGGGGCAATAAGAAACGGAGTTGACGAAAAGACCGCATCCCAGATATTCGACCTTATGATTGACTTTGCCAACTACGCCTTCAACAAGTCCCACTCGGCGGCCTATGCCGTGATTGCATACAGGACCGCCTGGCTGAAGGTATATTACCCGGTGGAATTTATGGCAGCACTGATTTCATCCATTATGGGGAACACATCCCAGGTATCACTGTATATCCAGGAGTGCAAGAGACTCCAGATCGATGTTCTTCCCCCTGACGTGAACCATTCACAGGGAAAGTTCACTGTGGAAAAGAGAAGCATAAGGTATGGACTTTCTGCCGTGAAGAATGTTGGAGAGAACTTTATAAGAGCTATCGTAGAGGCCAGAAGGGATGGTCCTTTCAGGGGCTTTGCGGATTTCATCGAAAGGATAGAGAAAATAGACAGCAGCTCCATGAACAAGAGGGCAGTCGAAAGCCTTATAAAGGCTGGAGCACTTGATTCCCTGGGAGCGAACAGGGCACAGCTCTTATCAATTTTCGAGAAGACAATAGATGGAATACATTCAGACAGAAAGAGGAATATAGAAGGTCAATTCTCCCTTTTCCAGACAGATGAATCCGCGGTAAGGGACAGGCTACCGGATCTTAGGGAATTCCCTCAGAACACACTTTTGCAAATGGAAAAGGAAATGTTGGGTATATATGTCTCAGGGCATCCCTTGATGCCCTTTGAGAAGGAGGTCAAGCTACTGTCAAACTTCAGTACGGCGGACCTTATAACCCAGGGACTGGACGACTCAATGCACCCATCGGGTGTAAGGGACGGTCAGAGGGTATCCATAGCCGGAATCATTGTGGAGAAGAAGAACAAGGTGACAAAGAACAACAACATGATGGCATTCATCAGTCTTGAAGACCTTTACGGGACCATAGAATGCATAATATTTCCAGCAATATATGAAAAGAACTACAAGCTGGTTGAAGAGGACAGGATTGTTCTTCTCGAGGGACGTCTTGCAATATCAGAGGTTGAGGACCCCAAAATCATAGCTGACAGGCTTTCGCCCATAACAAAGATTAATCTGGGGAAGATATACCTTAAGCTATCAGGTATGGATGACAAGAGGACCCTGGATGACATAAAGGGAATTCTGGGAAGGTATCCCGGAGACATTCCAGTTTACGTTTATTTTGAGAAGGAGAGGCAGACTGTAGCAGCAGACAGAAGTCTGTGGATAGATGGAGGCAAGGATGACCTGATACTTGAGCTGCAGGATCGACTTGGATCTGGAAGTGTCAAGATATCCAAATAGATATCCAGCTAAAAAACATTTACGGAGGGGATAGGGTTGAAGACCATAGGATTGCTAACAAGCGGAGGAGATGCGCCGGGGATGAACGCTGCCATAAGAGCTGTAGTCAGAACCGGGATCTACAACAACATAAGGATGCTTGGAATAAGGGAAGGCTACCAGGGACTCCTGGAGGGAGACCTGGATGATATGGACACCGCATCCGTTGGAGATATCATCCAAAGAGGTGGTACCATACTGAAGAGTGCAAGGTCAGAGGAGTTCATGACCAAGGAGGGCTTTAGAAAGGCCCTGAATGTAATAGACGTATACAATATGGACGGACTTATTGTCCTTGGTGGAGACGGTACCTTCAGAGGAGCCCAGGAGCTGAGCCAGGCAGGTGTACCTACAATCGGAATACCCTGTACCATAGACAACGACCTTTCCTACACGGACTACACCATAGGCTTTATCTCAGCAGTAGATACGGCAGTTGATGCAATCGGACACATTAGGGACACATCAACCTCCCACGGTAGAAGTGTGGTTGTTGAGGTAATGGGCAGGAATTGTGGAGACATAGCCCTTTATGCAGGCTTGGCCGGTGGGGCGGAGAGCATTCTTGTTCCCGAGGTTGAATATGATATTGAGCTTGTATGCCAGAAGCTGCTTGCAGGCAAAAACAGAGGTAAGCAGCACTACCTTGTTGTCCTTGCAGAGGGGGCTGGAAGTGGAGTTGATGTGGCTAAGCAAATAGAGGAAAAGACCGGAATAGAAACAAAGGTCTCCGTTTTGGGATACATTCAGAGGGGAGGAGCTGCCGCATCCTTTGATAGGATAATGGCCAGCAGAATGGGTAAGAGAGCAGTTGAGCTTTTGATTGAAGGCAAGAAAAACAGGGTATTAGGCTTTAAGTGCAACGAAATCATTGACATGGACATAGATGAAGCATTAAGTATGAAAAAGGTGTTTAACGAGGAGCTCTATGACCTCGCATCTGTTCTATCTATTTAGGAGGAATTAGTATGATGAAGAAAACAAAAATAGTGGCGACCATAGGACCAGCCTCTGAATCGGAGGAAATGCTGAGGGACCTATTTAAGCAGGGAGTCAATGTTTGCAGGATGAACTTTTCCCATGGAGATCACGCTGAGCACAAGGTGAGAATGGACAGGGTCAAGAAGGTTCGAGAGGAAATGGGATTGCCCATAGCCATAATGCTTGACACAAAGGGTCCGGAAATCAGGCTTGGAGACTTCAAGGACGGGGTGGTGGAGATTCAGCAGGGCCAGGAGTTCACCTTGACAACAAGGGACATACTTGGAGATGAGACAATAATAGGGGTTACCTACAAGGACATGCCCAAGGACGTAGAGGTTGGTGGAATAATCCTTATTGATGATGGACTTGTTGAGTTCAGGATCAAGGAGATCACCGATACGGATATAATAATGGAGGCTCTGAATGGAGGTACCCTGAAGAATCACAAGGGGGTGAATGTTCCAAATGTGAACATCAACCTTCCCGCATTGACAGAGAAGGACATTTCAGACATCAAGTTTGGAATAGAGAACGATGTGGACTTCATAGCGGCATCCTTTGTGAGAAAGGCTTCAGATGTAAATGACATTAGAAGGATACTGGAGGAAAACGGTGGACTCAACATAGACATAATATCAAAGATAGAGAATCAGCAGGGGCTGGACAACATCGCTGAGATAATCCATGTCAGCGACGGAATAATGGTGGCAAGGGGAGACCTTGGAGTGGAGGTTCCAACAGAGGAGATTCCACTGATTCAGAAGGACCTGATCAGAATGTGCAACAAGGCTGGAAAGCCTGTTATAACTGCAACACAAATGCTTGATTCCATGATCAGGAACCCTAGACCTACAAGGGCCGAGGTAACGGATGTTGCAAATGCAATAATCGATGGAAGCAGTGCGGTCATGCTGTCCGGTGAAACCGCAGCGGGCAAGTACCCACTTGAGGCAGTGAGAACAATGTACAACATTGCAATCAACACTGAGAACTCACTGGATTACAAGGAAATGCTCAAGGTAAGGTCCATTGACAATGAGATAACCACAACCAACGCAATAAGCAAGGCCACTGTAAATACAGCCTCAGATCTTGGAGCCAAGGCCATAATCACGGCAACATCATCAGGCTACACATCAAAGGCCATATCCAAGTTCAGACCCAGGGCACCAATCATTGCAGCGACAACCAAGAAATCCGTTGTAAGAAAGATGGCTCTTGAGTGGGGAGTTTATCCCGTTCTTGCTCCTGAGAGCAAATCCACTGACGAGGTAATCGAGCTTTCAATCAAGTCCTCACTTGATGCAGGATTTGTGGATGAGGGAGACCTGGTTGTAATAACAGCTGGAATACCAGTTGGACTTGCCGGAACCACCAATATGATCAAGGTTCACACAATAGGAAAGGTTCTTATGAAAGGTATGGGAATCGGAAATCGTGTCGGAACTGGCAGGGTGATAATAGGAAATTCGGAGGAGGACCTCTTGTCAAGCTTTGAGGACGGTGACATCCTGGTATGCCGAGCAACCTACAAGGACATGGTTAAATTCATGGAAAGGGCCGGAGCTATCATAACAGAAGAGGGAGGACTCACATCCCATGGGGCCATAGTGGGGTTAAACCTCAACAAACCGACCATAGTGGGTGTGGAAGGAGCCACAAATGAGCTTTCAAGCGGTGATATAGTAACGGTGGATTCAACCACTGGACAGATATACAAGGGCCAGGCAAAGGTACTTTAACAATGATAATATGGGCAGATTCCGAGAGAATCTGCTCATTTTGTTCTAATATTTCGTAAATATGATGAAAATACAATATAAATCATGCTATAATGGGAATTAGGGTAAATTGCGAAATTAATTGAAGGAGTTTGGTAGAATGGGAGACAATAAGATGCAGGCTGAGGAAATATATGAAATACTTAAGGATAGAATAATTCATCTCCATTACGAACCTGGCCAGGTTTTGAATGAAATTGATCTTGCTGATGAATTTGGTATAAGCAGGACCCCTATAAGAAGAGTTTTTCAGATGCTGATGTCTGACAAGCTATTGAATATCATACCTAGATTTGGAGCCCAGGTGGCACCAATGGATTTCAGGAAGATGAAATCAGTGTTTGAGGTTACAAGGGAGCTGGATGCTTTTGCAACCAAGCTGGCGGTTGATAGGATAAGCGATGAGAATATTGCTGAGCTTGAGGAAATTCTTGATAGACTGAACAACTACGATATACCCACGGATTATCAAAAGGCCATAGACGATGATGAGAAATTCCATGAAATAATATATTCAAGCTGTGACAATCCATGGCTGGAGGAGATCCTTACAAGATTACATTACCAGACAGAAAGGCTTTGGCACTATGCTGAGAACTACTTTGATGAAGTTGAGCTTTTCACCGATACCCTGGGTAAAATACTTGACTCCATCAAGTCGGGAAATGTTGATGATGCAGAAAGATATACAAGGGAACATATCGATCAGTTTGTTATGAAAATAAAAAAAGAAATGCTTTAGCATAAAAAAATTAGTCACCATCAGGTTCCAACCTGATGGTGATATTTTTTTTGTGCAATTATTTAGAATATTTATAAAATACACTTGAAATACATAAGAAAAACAAGTACAATAATAAACAAGAACACAATGACAAAAAGATAACAATAGTAAAGCACTAGGAATTGATTGTCATGGAGAGTCTTTTTAAGTGGAATGGAGGAATGTTATGGAGCATGCTTTTGTAGTTGTCACCAACAACCCCTTGGTAGGGAAAGATTTGGGAGAGATGAAGTTTGTGGAGGGTTCCTATGAGGATGTACTCATAAAGGTGAGAGATCTTGTATATGAGGGTCACCAGTTGATCAGCCATCCCTTGGGAGCAAGCATGAGAATGCTCTTCTCACCCTACAGGTCGGTGCTTGTGGGAGCTGAAAGATCCGAAACCAGTGAGGTTTATGCCCTGACCATTGAAAGCAGCATGGACACCTTTAGAAGAAGTACGGCCAACAGAAATGTTGATCATGTAAACGCTGATGACTATGCGAGAATTGACCTGGAGCTTTTGAAAGAGGCAATAAAGGAGCATGGTATCATACAAAGAGAAAAAATTCAGGAGGTGCAGTAAATGAATCTGGAGCTAAGAAAGATTGAAATCAAGGATGTAGTTTTCGGTGAGGTACCCGGAGTGAAGGATGGAGTTCTGACTGTATGTAAGCAGGATATCATTGATGAGCTCATGGAGGATGTCAATGTAAAGAGCATCAAGGTTGATATCGCAAAGCCAGGAGAGAAGACCAGAATTATTCCAGTCAAGGATGTAATCCAACCAAGAATCAAGGTGGAAGGCAAGGGAAATGGATTTCCTGGAGTTACTTCTGAAATGGTGCAGCTGGGATCCGGCAAGGTAAACGTCCTTGATGGAGTGGCAGTTGTTACAATCGGAGACATAGTTGGATTCCAGGAAGGCGTCATTGACATGTGGGGTGAAGGTGCCAAGTGGACACCCTTCTCAAAGACACTTAACATTGTGGTTGACATAGAGCCTGTGGAGGGTCTTGATCCGCACACCCACGAAGCTACGGTCAGGGTTGCCGGACTTAAGGCAGCTGAGTTTATAGGCAAGGCAGGCAAGGAAGCTGAGGCAGGGGTTGTTGACAAGTATGAGATGGATGATATATTCACTGAGACCAGCAAGTATCCTGACCTTCCAAAGGTGGCATATGTGGAGATGCTGATTTCACAGGGTCTTCTTCACGATGGATACATATATGGAGTGAACAGTGGGAAGATACTTCCAACCCTTATCCATCCCAACGAGGAGCTTGATGGAGCTGTAATAAGCGGAAACTGCGTAGCTGCATGTGACAAGATCACAACCTACCAGCACCAGAACAACTCAGCAATACTGGACCTTTACAACAGGCATGGCAAGGACATAAACTTTGTTGGGGTCATACTTACTCCTGAGCTTACAACATTGGAGGGTAAATTCAGAACCTGTGACTACACCGCCAAGCTTTGCAGAACTCTTGGAGTGGATGGAGTTGTGGTTTCGGAGGAAGGCTATGGAAATCCTGACTCAGACCTTTTGATGATCTGCAAGAGGCTTGAGGATTCAGGGATCAAGACTGTACTGATCACAGATGAGTGCTCAGGCTGGGACGGAATGAGCCAGCCATTGGCAGATACCACACCTGAGGCTGTAGCTGTTATATCTACTGGTAATGTAAGCCACGTTGTTGAGCTTGAGCCTGCTGACAGGGTTATTGGAAGCGCTGAGGCAATTGCGACACTGGCCGGTGGTTGGGAAGGCTGCCTCAAGGAGGACGGAAGCATGGTATGTGAGCTTAACGCTGTTATAGGCGCTACTTCAGAGATTGGATACCACAATCTAACAGTTGAACTTTACTAAGAGGAGGTTCTGGATATGTCATATAAGGTACTGTATTACGTA
This sequence comes from Gudongella sp., assembly GCA_024649995.1. Taxonomy (GTDB): domain Bacteria; phylum Bacillota; class Clostridia; order Tissierellales; family Tissierellaceae; genus Gudongella. Next base: position 18,080 of record JANKMX010000007.1, read on the forward strand.
AATCAGTTTTTTGGACAGGTTGGTGGAGAGGACAAGGCAGGGATGGCACCTGTAATCAAGGATGAAAAGGTGGGTCCGGCTCTTGGCTTTGACCAGCTTATGGGAGAGGATGCAGAGGTTGTAGGAACAATTATCTGTGGGGATAACTTTTTCAACGAAAATAATGAGGAGGCTGTCAAGTTCATCATAGACGCTGTAAGTGAAAAGAACCCAGACCTTGTTGTTGCCGGACCGGCCTTCAACGCAGGTAGATATGGTATGGCCTGTGCAGGGGTTGCGAAGATTGTTGCAGATGAATTGAAGATTCCAGTAATTACCGGTATGTATGAGGAGAACCCTGGTTTGGAAACAAGCAGAGCCAAGGCTATCGTGGTTGAAACGACGGACTCGGCAGCTGGGATGAAGAAGGCACTTGCCACAATGTCAGACCTGGCCAGGAAAATGCTTAAGGGAGAGAAGCTTGGTTATCCTGAGGACGAGGGCTATTTTGCCCAGGGCAAGAGGCTTACGGTATTCTCGGACAAAAGAGGATCAGAAAGGGCAGTGGAGATGCTTCTTGCAAGATTCAAGGGAGAGGAGTTCAAATCAGAGCTTCCAATGCCCGTATTTGACAGGGTGGCTCCAGCAGCTGCAATCAAGGATCTTTCCAAGGCGAAAATCGCTCTTGTTACAAGTGGTGGAATCGTTCCAAATGGAAATCCTGACAGAATTCAGTCAGCAAGTGCCCAGAAGTGGGGCAAGTACAATATTGCCGGCAAGGACTCCCTTGAAGGTGAATTCTACACAATTCATGGAGGCTATGATCCAGTGTATGCCAATGAGCTGCCTGACAGGGTCGCACCTCTTGACATGATGAGAAAATTCCAGAAGGAAGGCCTGATTGGGGAGGTATATGAGTATTTCTATACCACTACTGGAACAGGTACGTCCGTTGGAAATTCAATAACCTTCGGTTCAGAAATAGGCAAGGAGCTTAAGGAGGCTGGAGTGGATGCAGCGATTCTTACTTCAACCTGAGGCACCTGTACTCGTTGCGGTGCAACGATAGTGAAAGAGATTGAAAGGTATGGAATTCCCATAGTACACATGTCAACAATAACCACCATATCAGAATCAGTTGGGGCAAACAGGATTGTACCAACCATTGCCATACCATATCCGGTTGGAAATCCAAACCTGTCCAAGGTCGTTGAGGAAGATTTGAGAGAGAAGCTTGTTAGAAGAGCAATAACCGCTCTTGGCACTGAGGTTGAGGAGACTACTTACTTCTAATCTGGAGGTCGAATGACCTCCAGCCAATCTAAAAGGATGGTGGACTGGAATGGAGAAAAATATAAGATGGGGAAAGGTAATCTCTTATGCAGGGGCGTTTATAGCCTTTCTGATAGGGTCAGGCTTTGCAACAGGACAGGAGGTACTCCAGTATTTCAGCTCCTATGGATACGGTGGTATTATGGGAGTGATTGTAGTATTCCTTTTGTTCCTCTATGTGGGGGCGGATTTTATGCTGGTGGGACAGGAAAAGCAGTTCAAGAAGGGAAATGACATCTACAGGTACTACTGTGGAAATATTGTTGGTACCTTCTACGATTACTTTTCCATTGCCTTTATATACATGTCATTCATTGTCATGATCGGTGGAGCTGGGGCTGCAATCAATCAGCAGTACGGGCTTCCTGAAACCTTTGGTGGGGTTCTGATCGGTGTATTGGCTGTGGCGACTGTTGTATTCGGACTTGGTAGGATTGTGGATGTAATTGGCAAAATAGGACCTGCGATTGTAATTTTGACAATTTTTCTGGGGATTTCTGCAATAGTGAAGAATCCCACTGGCATTGTCCAGGCGCAGCAGGTGATTCCGGAGCTAACTCTTATGAAGGCTTCCACAAACTGGTTTTATGCAGCTGGATCCTATGTTGGATTCTGTATGCTCTGGTTGGCTGCATTCATGGCATCAATGGGAGCCAGCTCAATCAGCAAGAGGGAGGCAATAATGGGTTCTAGCATGGGAGCTCTGGGCTTTAGTCTGGGACTTATAATAATAACCCTGGGAATCATGGCAAACATAGAACAGCTTGCAGGGACAATGGTTCCTTCACTGATACTTGCAGAGAATATAAGCGGCACTCTTGCAGTGGTCTTCTCCTTTATAGTTGTAGCGGGAATATACACGACATCGGTCCCATTGCTTTGGACTGTTGTTGCAAGATTTGCCGAGGAGAAGACTAGTAGATTCAGAATTCTTACAGTCGTATTTGCAATGATAGGGGTGTTCATAGGTCTCAAGATTCCATTTGACAGACTTGTAAACATAATTTATGTAATAAACGGGTATGTTGGAATTCTTCTCCTGGGATTCATGATAATAAAGAGGATAAGGGTAACCAAGGAAAGGGATTCACTAAGTGCAGTAATGGAGGAATAGAAGGAAATTTAGGTATGGACCTGGTCCATACCTTATTTTTTTCTATAGGTACATTTTTCTTTCAAACACTGGTATAATGAATATGATGATTAAATATTTCGGAGGTCTAAATTGAAAATCAGCAAGAAGGAATTGATTCTCAAAGGCAACATATACAAGGTTCTGGTGACATTGTCACTGCCAATAATGATAAACAACCTGATACAGACCCTGTACAATCTGGTGGACGGTATCTGGGTGAGTAAAATCTCATCGGTTCACTTTGCAGCCACTGCATTCGTGTTTCCGGTGAATTTTCTGTTCATAGCAATAGGAATAGGCATATCAGTTGCGGGAACATCCATACTGTCCCAGCTGGTGGGTGCTGACAGGGAGGATCAGGCAAGGGAGTATGCTGCCCAGCTGATTGGTATTTCCGTGATACTTTCAGTTGCCTTCTCCATTTTTGGAGTTGCAGCAACGCCCTTCATAGTTAGAGCCATGGGTGGAACAGGTGACCTTGCGGTTTATTCAAACATATATCTCAGGATAACCTTCCTGGACCTGCCATTTCTCTTCCTCTTCTACAACATAAATTCCATCAGGAATGCTCAGGGTGATACGATAACCCCAACTGTACTCAGTGGAATTTCCGCAATCCTAAATATGATTTTGGATCCCATCTTCATATTCACCTTTGGCTGGGGTATAGCAGGTGCTGCATGGGCAACCCTTCTTTCAAGAGCCCTCCTGTCCATATATGGAATAAAACTGATACTGGGTCATGATAATCCATTAAGACCTGAGTTCAAGGGCTTCAGATTCAACGGAGAAATCCTAAGGGAACTTTCAAGGATAGGATTTCCTGCGGCAATAGGTCAGTCGGGTGCCGCCTTTGGATTCATAATACTCAACGGATTCATAGTATCCTACGGAACAGCCACCATGGCGGCATTCGGAATGGTGAACAGGATCACATCCCTGATAATGCAGCCTGCCATGGGGATAGGCGCCGCATTGACGGCTGTAATAGGACAGAACATTGGGGCCAGGTTCTACGACAGGGTCAGGGAATCCTTCAGGAAGGCAAGCCTGCTGACATTGACTCTGGGGATAGGGGGAGGTCTGTTGATGTTTCTTTTCAGAGACCCAATAGTGAATTTCTTTATTCAGTCAAAGGATGATCCGGATGTAATAGTACAGGGTATCGTCTATTTGAGCTGGATTTCCTTCTCGACACCCATGATGGGGATGTTCAGCGTTTTCCAGGGAGTGTTCCAGGGCTCCGGGCATACCAAGTACTCCATGGCCATGGAGATCGGCAGGCTGTGGCTTGTTAGGATTCCTCTGATACTTCTGTTTAAGAACTTCACGGATATTGGTCCCACGGGAATTTGGTTCTCCATGGTTTTCAGCAACCTTCTGGTGGTTGTTTTAGGATTGTATATATATAGGAAGGGCAGCTGGAGCGAGCAGGTGCTTACCTCTGCCTGATTGTTGAAAGGATTGAAATAATGGTACTGATGACAGTCGAAAATCTATCAAAATCATATGTTGAAAAAATACTTGTCCAGAATGTAACCTTCGGAGTAAACGAAGGTGACAAGATAGGACTGGTAGGCATAAACGGAACAGGCAAATCAACCCTTCTGAAGGTTCTGGCTGGAGTTGAGGAAAAGGACACCGGAACCATAACAAAGGGAAAGGATGTCACAATATCCTATCTTCCTCAGAATCCCGATTTTGACAAGGATTCAACGGTCCTTGACCAGGTGTTCCAGGGACATTGGCCCTCCATGAAAATCCTGAGGGAATACAGAAGGGCACTGGACAGTGGCGCTGACCAGAAGGAAATCATAAGGCTTGCAGGACTCATGGATACCCACGGAGTTTGGTCACTTGAGGCGGATGCCAAGACAATTCTCACCAGACTTCAGGTAACTGAATTCAGCACCAGGGTGGGAGAGCTCTCCGGTGGTCAGAGAAAGAGGATAGCCCTTGCAGCTGCCCTCATCGGGCCGTCGGATATACTGATACTGGATGAGCCCACAAACCATTTGGACAACCAGACAATAGAATGGCTTGAGGAAAGGCTTCTCCAAAGGAAGGGAGCCCTCATTATGGTAACCCATGACAGATACTTTCTGGATAGGGTAACAAATCAGATCATGGAACTTGAAAGTGGTTCCCTATACTCCTACAAGGGAAACTTCTCACATTTCATGGAGATGAAGCTTCTGAGGGAAGAGAATCTAAGGACCATGGAAGAGAAGAGGAAATCCCTCTACAAGAAGGAGCTTCAGTGGATGAGACAGGGTGCCAAGGCCAGAACCACCAAACAGAAGGCCAGAATCCAGAGGTTCAACTCCCTTGAGGACTCGGCTCAGGATATTTCATCACCTGATATGCAGATTTCAGTGGGAACCACAAGGCTCGGAAAGAAGATAATAGAGCTGAGGGAAATAGGTAAATCCTACGGGGATGTAAAGCTGTTTGAAAACTTCACCTACACCCTCTTGAGGGACGACAGGATTGGAATACTTGGAGAGAATGGCACTGGTAAGACAACCCTCCTCAGGATAATGGGAGGACTTATGGAGCCTGACTCCGGAGAGGTCCAGATTGGAGAAACCGTAAAAGTTGGGTTTTTTCAGCAGGAGACCCCATTCATTGACGGTGACCAAAGGGCCATTGAGTATATAAGGGATGGTGGAGAGTTCATAAACACAGGTGATGGAACAAAGATTTCAGCCTCATCCATGATGGAAAGGTTTATGTTTCCCCAGGACCAGCAGTACACACCATTGGAGAAGCTTTCAGGGGGAGAGAAGAGAAGGCTATACCTCTTAAGGGTTCTCATGGAATCGCCGAACGTGTTGCTTATGGATGAGCCGACAAATGACCTGGACATCCAGACATTGCAGATTTTGGAGGAATATCTGGAGGATTTTCCAGGTCCGGTCATAGTTGTATCCCATGACAGATACCTCTTGGACAAGATTTCAGAAAAGGTATTCCTTCTCAAGGATGGAGAAATCAGAGGCTTTACAGGAAACTATGACTTCTTCAGAGCAACCTGGACGGAAGAGGAAAAGAAGGATAAGAAAGAGGAACAGCCCAAGAGGGATAGACCAAACGGAAGGAACAAGGCATTGAAGTTCTCCTTCAACGAAGCCAGGGAATGGGAGACAATTGAGAGTGACCTGGAAGAGCTACAGAAAGAGATAGATCATGTCGATACGGAAATGCACCAGGCAGCCTCCCAGTACACCAAGCTTCAGGAGCTTATGGAAAAGAAGGGGCAGCTAATTGAGGAGCAGGAGAGAATGATGGAAAGATGGCTCTACCTATCCGATAAGGCAGAGATGATAGGAAAGGAAAAGGACAGCTAGCTAGGGTATCCAGGAATTGAAAGGAAGAGAAGATGAAGAAATTGGTATTGGCTGAAAAGCCGTCAGTAGCCAGGGACATAGCAAGGGTCCTTGGGGCTAATGGGAAGAGAAATGGCTACATGGAAGGGGATAAATATATTGTTACCTGGGCTTTAGGGCATCTGGTAACTCTTGCAGAGCCTGAGGATTACAATAAAAGCTATAAGAATTGGAACATGGAGGATTTACCCATGCTGCCCAGTCCAATGAAGCTGCAGGTCATAAAGGGCAGCGGAAAGCAATTCCACGCTGTTAAGGAAGCCATGCACAGAAAGGATGTAGGAGAAATTATAATCGCAACAGATGCAGGCCGTGAGGGAGAGCTTGTTGCAAGGTGGATCCTGGAGAAGGTGGGGGTAAGAAAGCCCATTAAAAGACTTTGGATATCCTCAGTTACGGACAAGGCAATAAGGGATGGCTTTTCAAGACTAAGAAACGGCAAGGACTATGAAAACCTATATGCTTCTGCCCAGGCTAGGGCTGAGGCTGATTGGTATGTTGGAATAAATGCAACCAGGGCATTGACGGTAAAATATAACACACCACTGTCCTGTGGTAGGGTTCAGACCCCAACTCTACAGATGATTGCAGCCAGGGAGGAAGAGATCAGAAGCTTTGTCCCCAAGGACTACTATGGAATAAAGGTGGAAGCTGACGGAGTCACTCTTACCTGGAGAAATCCAGGAAACAAGGATGTCAAGACCTTTGACAGGGAAGCCAGGGACAAGGCAATGGAGTCCATGAAAAAGGCTGGAGTTAAGGTCACATCACTGCAGAAGAAAAACAAGAAGCAGTATGCTCCTGCACTATATGACCTTACTGAGCTCCAAAGGGATGCAAACAGCAGATTTGGATTTTCTGCCAAGGAGACATTGTCAATAATTCAGGGGCTCTACGAAAATCACAAGGTCCTCACATACCCAAGGACAGATTCCAGGTATCTTACAAGGGATATTGTGGAAACCATCCCAGACCGTATAAGGGCCATAAGCACTGGAAGCTACAGGGACCTTGCAAGACCGCTTCTTAAGGCCACCATAAAGGCTGACAAGTCCTTTGTGGACGACAGCAAGGTCTCTGACCACCATGCCATCATACCCACAGAGCAGCCGGTTGAACTATCCCTTCTCAACGACAGGGAGAAGAAGATATTTGACCTTGTGGCAAAGAGATTTCTTAGCGTACTCTATCCACCCTATCAGTATGAGGAAATAACACTGGCAGGGACCATTGAGGGTAATGAGGTCTTCGCAAAGGGGCGAAGAGTACTGGACATGGGCTTCAGAAAGGTTTTTTCCACCGATGATGAAGAGGATACCCAGGACCTTCCAGAATGCAAGATAGGGGATACACTACTGGTCAAGAGGATATATGGAACGGAGGGAAAGACAGGCCCACCAGCTAGATTTACTGAGGGAACCCTGCTATCAGCCATGGAGAACCCCATAAAATACATGTCCACAAACAACCAGGAGCTTAAGGGAATAATAAGCGACACTGGAGGAATAGGTACAGTTGCAACAAGAGCGGATATAATAGAGAAGCTTTTCAGTAGCTACCTTATGGAGCACAGAGGAAAGGAGATCCTACTTACGGGAAAGGGGAAGCAGCTTCTGGAGCTTGTTCCCCAGGATATGAAATCACCGGACCTTACAGCCAGATGGGAAAGAAGGCTTTCCGAAATAGCGGAGGGCAAGCTAAGCAAGGACAGGTTTATTGGAGACATCATCCAATATGCCAAGAAGGTTACCAAGGAAATAAGGGACAGTCAGGAAACCTTCAGACATGACAACCTGACCAGGACAAAATGTCCCCAATGTGGAAAGTTCATGCTTGAGGTGAAGACCAAAAGAGGCAAGCTGTATGTATGCCAGGACAGGGAATGCGGTCATAAAAAGACAATTTCAACCGTTACCAATGCAAGATGCCCCCAGTGCAAGAAAAAGCTGGAGCTGAGGGGAGAGGGAGAGGACAGGATATTTGCATGCTCCTGTGGCTACAGGGAAAAGCTCTCCCAGTTTGAGGAAAGAAAGAAGAAGGAAAAGGATAGGCTGGGTAAAAGGGAAGTCGCACAGTATATGAAGAAGCAGGAAAACAAGGATGATGACATCAACAACAGCCTTGCAGATGCACTATCAAAGCTCAAGCTATAGAATCAGTAGCAAATAATCCGCTTGAAAGCCAAAATCAGGCGGATTTTCCTTGAGAAGGAATACCTAATATGTTATAACAAGAGTGTGATGATATTTACATATTAATAGAAAACCATAGGGTTTGAGAGAGAATATTACGGAGGGAAGACATGTCAACTACATCCAATTACAAGGTGGAGGAAATAACCAGGAGTAATCCACTAATCGATTCGCTTAGAACCACCATAGAAACCAATTTCTATGGAAACAATGTGACAAAGGTCAATTCAATCAGTGAAGCCTACAAGCTTGCAAAGGAATCTCCAGGGACAATTGTAACGGACATGTCCGTCTACAGACCTGAGGAGCTTGGACTTTCAACGGACTCAAAGGTCCTTCTCTTCAATGATGGAGCTGTTACGGGAAGATTTGCCGGTGCCAGGGTCATAATGGGAGAGTCCAACGTAAACCAGACTGAGTACACAACCATTGCCAGAGAGGCAGTATATCAATCAAGGTACAAGAAGCTGTACCATGCCCAGGCATTGATTGGTCTTCACCCTGATTTCATGGTAAGGGCTCATCTTCTGATACCTCTAAACCACGAAAATATAATGTATTCATGGCTGCTTAACTTCCAGTACCTGACTCAGGAGTACATGAGGATGTACAAGGAGTCGAAGAAGTATCCTGAGGGGGACATATACGTTTTCTCAGATCCTGACTACAAGCCCCCGACACATCCTGACGGACTTGCCCTTTTCGATCCTGAGCACAATACTGCAATGATCCTTGGGATGAGATACTTCGGCGAGCACAAGAAGGGTACATTGACCCTGGCATGGGGCCTTGCCAACAGAAACGGCTTTGCATCCTGCCACGGTGGTATGAAGAGATACAACTTCAAGGATGGAAACAAATTCACCATGGGAGTGTTTGGACTTTCAGGATCAGGTAAATCCACCCTGACCCATGAGAAGCACGACGGCAAATACGACATAACAATACTCCATGACGATGCCTACATAATTTCAACGGAGGAGGGCTACTCTATAGCCCTTGAGCCGTCATACTTCGACAAGACTCAGGATTATCCACCTGCACACCCGGCCAACAAGTACCTACTGACTGTACAGAACTGTGGAGTCACCCTGGATGAAGAGGGAAAGAAGGTAATTGTCACTGAGGATATTAGAAATGGAAACGGAAGGGCAGTGAAATCCAAGCTTTGGGCTGAAAACAGGGTCAACAAGATCCATGAGCCTGTGGATGCAATAGCCTGGCTTATGAAGGATGCAACCCTGCCACCGGTCATCAGGATAAACAACTCAGTGCTGGCATCCGTAATGGGGGCAACCCTTGCAACCAAGAGGTCAACTGCTGAGAGGCTAGCAAAAAATGTTGACATGAACGCCCTTGTAATCGAACCATACGCAAACCCCTTCAGAACCTATCCATTAAGCGATGACTATGATAAGTTCAAGAAGCTCTTTGAACAGAGGGATGTGGATTGCTATATATTCAATACAGGACATTTCCTGGACAAGAAGATACCAAAGGAGGTAACCCTTAACCTGTTGGAGGGAATCGCAACGGGAAGCATAGAGTTCAAGCAGCTGGGGAGCTTTGAGGACCTTCAGACAGTTGATGTGGAAGGCTTTGTTCCAGAGTTTGATGAAAGCTACATATCCATGTGGCAGAATTCAATTGCCTACAGAAAGGAGTTCATCAAGCATATAACCAACTTCAAGAGTGGCAGGGACAAGCTTCCCGATGAAGCCCTACTTGAGCTGGAAAAGCTTGAAGAACAGGTGGAAAGCATGAAAACAGTGGGTTAAACCACTGTTTTTCTTTTAAATGATATTTAACATTATTCAATCATGTGATATAGTAGAGGTAATAAAGAAAAGTAGGTGTAATATGATTAAATTAGGTAAAAGACAGGATTTAAAGATTAAGAGATTTGCTTCAGTAGGTGCTTATCTTAACGACGATGAAGACATGGGGGATGACGTTCTTCTTCCAAAATCCCAGGTTCCAGAGGGAGCCCAGGAGGGTGACGAAGTGAATGTCATGATTTACAGGGACAGCAAGGACAGGATAATTGCAACCACAAACCAATCCCTGGCGGAGGTTGGTGAGATAAAGAAGCTAAGGGTTATCAGCTCTTCAAAGATTGGTTATTTCGTTGATTGGGGACTGGAAAAGGACCTTTTCCTGCCATTCAGCGAAACCGTTGGAGCAGTGGAGAAATTCAAGAGCTATCTTGTGGCCTTGTATATAGACAAAAGTGACAGGATTGCAGCGACCATGAAGATTAAGGATTACCTTAGCACAGATTCTCCCTACAAGGAAAACGACAAGGCTGAGGGAACCATCTACAGCGTAAACAGGGACATTGGAGCCTTTGTGGCAGTTGACAACAAGTACGACGGCCTTATCCAGAAGAAGAACCTTTATGGAATCTATGAAATGGGTGATGTGATAGAGGTAAGGATCAACATGGTCCATGATGACGGGAAGCTAGACCTGAGCCTAAGAGAGAGAGGACACCTTCAGATGGACGAGGATGCAGAGATAATACTGAAGGCAATGAAGGCCAATGGAGGCTCACTTCCATTAAACGACAGCAGTCCGCCACATGAAATAAGAAATACCCTGAAAATGAGCAAGTCAGGCTTCAAGAGAGCCGTTGGAAAGCTGTACAAGGAAGGCATAATTCAGATAACATCAAAGGGAATCAATCTCAAGAAATAGGAGGATGACATGGCTAGTATAACGGTTAACTTCAATACGGTTGAAATGATGATATTTTTCTGGGAATCAGTTGCAGGTAGGGATAAGGTAAGCGACAAGTATCTTATTGAACTTGCTGCCCACAAAGACCTTGCACCCATCTATGATGATGAGTTCACCAAGGACTCCTTCAGAAAGGTCCTTTCAGCTATCTCCAACAGGGAGCTGATGAACAATCCCACCAAAAAGGAGAGTCGCTTCTGGAACCTCAACATGTGGATGCTTGAGGACATGGACAATATGAGGGAAATGGTCCAACTCGTAAAGACCCTGAACCTTGACCATATGAAGGACAGGCTGGAAAAGGATGTGAAGGTTGTTTTCATACCTGGAACAACGGACGAGTACAGGATCCAAGGTAATACTCTTATTGTGAATTTCTTCAAGATATCAATCAATCCATATGCAGATACAAGGGTTACAATTGGCGGTAAGGAATTCAATGAATACATGGAGGAGAAAGTGCTGGAGATTTAATCTGGCACTTTTTTTGCCAAGTGAATTTAATTTATTTTGACATAGCTTGCAAATGGGTATATATTAAAATAAACTAACGATTACAATTTTCTGGAGATGGTGCTATGAAGTTCATGAGTAAAATTCAAAAGAGAAGAGGATCAACCCTGGCACTGACAATAATAATATTTGCAGTGCTTATGATTTTTGCGACCTTTACACTTGGGTTTATGGTGACTGAGAATAAGCAGGCAATGTATTACCAGAATAAGACCCAGGCTTATTATTATGCAAAAAGTGGGGCTGATATTGTTGAGAAAGCATTAGTTGATCAACTTAGATCCTATGGGAATGATTCTGCAGGTGTATCAAGCTATTTGTCAACCTATAGTACAGGGTATAGTCTAAATCTAAATTTAAATGACAGTGTAGCAACTATTGCTATCAAATATGACAAAGTAAACGAGTCTGCAGCCAACAATGTTTTAATTATTGATTCCGAAGCGGAGTTCAATGGCGTAAAAAGTAGTATTAAAAAAATAATTTATAGTGTTGTAAATAAGATTTCCACAACAAATAATGAAATTATCTATGAAGGTCAAGGCCAGTTTCTGATATACAAAGACTATGGTTTGATGCACCATAATCAAACAGATGAAGGTGGAGAAATCTTACCCCCAGAATATGGCAGAAAGGCTACAGAGACCGAAGCTAATGAATATGGAATCCAACATTTTGATCCAATTAATTGGGATGATGAAAATTTTATCAATATCGATTGGGATAACCCTGACGAGTCTGATCTTAATATTTTAGGACTGTCGAATTATGATTCGGAAAACAACGTGATTGATATTGGTATTGATAATTTTGTATTATATGATAATGGAAATTCAACTTATGGTGAAGTTGGTAAAACAACAAATGTGTATGTTTATGGACCCTTGGATTTAAGCTCCAGAAATCTAA